>JAZNCK010000074.1:0-2663 GCA_045587505.1 Acutalibacteraceae bacterium | reverse complement strand
GTATATGAGCCAGTTCCTCATTGACGAGAAGTACAATAATATGGATATTGACCCGTATATGCCGTAAAGCGTGTTTCGTAAAACTAAGGGTAATTGACGCTACTTTAATATCACTTTCTTCAGGTCAGTTAAACTACAAAGAAACACAAGAATTACATTAAATAACCCGACAACAGTTTATTAACCGTTGTCGGGTTTTGCATTTTACCATTTATTCCAACCCGGATATATTTCTTTTACAAAATCAACCATATCATCGATATAATCAAGATCCTGATCGTAATAGGCAAAATAAAGTATTCTGTTTTCTTCTTCAGAAAAGGCAATCATACCGAAATCATGAGGATAATAACCGTCCGAAATTACTTTGAATGAATATCCGTCAATTTCAAAACTACCCGTGGGGATAATCACACTTTCTTCCTCAAACGTACGATATATCGGTTCATTCAAAAAAGTATAAGTTTTATTTAACTCTTCCCTCTTTACTTCGAATTCTTCTTCCGACAGCTCCTGAGACACTACCGTACCGTATCCGACAAAAACCATTGAATACTTGTAATGCTTGAATTGAAAACTGTCGTTATTCAAAACCTCATCAATATCAGGTAAACACTTTTCGCCTCCATAAGTTGATTCCATATGGAATTTATAATATGTTTCGTAATCCTGCTTATCCTTTGAAACAAGCTTTGAGCAGCTACTGAGAATAATAACCATCAGAATAATCAATGCAATTTTTAAAAACTTTCTCACATTCTTTCCTCCTTATCTTCTCTTAATCGGATTATAGCACAAGGCAAAATCAGTGTCAACAGAGCGACGTCGCACAACTTATTGTAATATTTATTTAAAATATTTGACAATCTTTAAAAACAACTGTATAATTTTAACATAAACCTTAAGGAGGAATTTTATGAAACACAGGTATTTTACTTTGGCTAAAAAGTCTCTTGCAGTCTTTATGGCAACTCTGTTTGTGGGAATGCTTGCACCTGCGGCAATCGCTGCAAACGCAGAAAAAAATTTTATAATTGAAAGTCCATATGAGGAAATCAATTGGGACGAATGGGGAATGTACAAAACACAGCTTCATTGCCACACAACGGCAAGTGACGGTTTCCTTACAATCGATGAGTTCTGCAAGATGCACTATGCCGCTGATTACGACATTGTCGCTCTTACAGACCACGGTACACTCAACCGCGGTTGGAATGTCGCTCCCGAAGTAGTTCCTCTTATGAGAGCTATCAAAAAAGAGCGCACCAAGAACGCTCCGATTATTCCGATTTCTGACGAAGAGTACGAGGCATACCTCAACGGCACAAACGAAAACAGAACCTTCGTAACTTCTGACGGTATTGAGCTTAACAGAACAAAGACCACGGGAATGATTGATATTCCTCTCGGTAACGAGCTTAATATGGCAACTCCGTTTGCTGACTGTCATCTTACAGGTTATTACGCAGAGTACGGTCAGGGTCTTGCAGGTGTTTTCGGTGACTATGAGACACCTACAAAGGGTGTAAAAGAAGCCGGCGGTATTTCGATGCTTTCTCACGTCGGTGAATATGTTTACATCGATAAAGATTCTGAAAAATATGTAGGTCAGAAGGTTGACGAATACTACGTAAACAAGTTTGCAAGAATCTTCCTTGATAATCCCGGTTCATCACTTGGTATGGGTATCAACAGCGCAACAGACGCACATACACGTTGCGACCGTATCCTTTATGACCAGATTCTTCAGAAGACTATCCCCTACGGCGTTGTTCCTTGGGGCAATACATTTGCAGACTCACACAGCGAATCTTCAATCAATGATGCTTATACAATGAGCTGGATGCCTGAGCAGACAACTGATGCTTTTCGCACTTGCCTTGAAAAAGGACAGTTCTTCTCAATCTCTCACTTCTCAAACGGTGTTGAGCTTGACGGCATCCCTGAAATTCCGGGATTTGTTGAGCAGGATGTTTACGACACAAAGAGCTACTGGCTCGACAACACACCTAACGTAACAAGACTTACAATCGACCAGGAGAACGACACAATCACTGTTGAAGGCGTAAACTTTGACAGAGTTGTATGGGTTTCAAACGGTAACGTTATTCAGCGTGACGAAAACATCACATCAGGCAAGGCAACACTTGACCTTCACGCTGACAGTTTCCTTAACGGTAACGAGCCTGAGCTTTTCGTAAGATTCTATCTCACGGGCGAAAACGGCATCTGCTACTCACAGCCGATGGTGCTTCACGTTGAAGGCGAGGAATTCGAAAAGGTTGAAGTCCCCAAGACATATGACCTTCCCTGGTTCCTCAGAGGCCTTGTAACGGTTATTGATGCACTCTTCTTCAGATTTAATCCGATTATCTGGATATTCAAGTATTTCGGTCTCGGTTATAACCCGATTACATTAGACAGACTCTTTAATCCGTTCTAAAACACAGAAATGCCCACAGAAATTCTCTTTCTGTGGGCATCAATATTATCTCAAAGCAAAAAAGGATTTTAAAAGCAGCTCATTTGATTTCGGTTTACTATAAAATAACTTTCTGAATCAGCTACCTTCAACGAGGAATTTTATGTTGTTGCAAATATTTATCGATATCCAAACATCCTGATAAATTCGGATTTGTCGATATCTTTATTTTCCACCTCAT
>JAZNCK010000073.1:0-10957 GCA_045587505.1 Acutalibacteraceae bacterium | reverse complement strand
AGTGTTTCGTCACTGCATTCAAAAGATGACGTATTCTTCATATCGGTATGAATCACACGCACTTCAGCAGGCTCACAGTTGTTTGAAAGTGCAAAATACTGAAAACCGTACCAGCAGAAATACGGATGATAAAGTTCTTTTTCACCGTCCGTGAGTGCAAAGAATCTCTGTCTCTGCTCACCGTAGCCGACCGAAGTGTTGTCTATATTCATATCGGCATCCAATTCTTCAGCACATTCACACCAGATGTGTTCACCGCGATCATCGCACCTGATCACGGGATAACCCGTGATATTTCTTTCGACCTTATAAACATTGTATGTATCAAACTTTTTGACAAGCTCGGGTTTCAGCGTCTGAACAACTTTATCTGACGGACAGGTTTGGATATGATATTCACTCAGGGGCACAGGTACAACGTCAGGTTGTGTCCAACCGTGCATCTGTGCGTCTGCAGTGTTCCACTTGCGATCAAAGCGACTGTAATCATGTCTTTCTCCATGGAAGAGGTTGGAAGAAATAAAAAAGCCTTTTTTGTAGAGGGTATTCTTATCGGAAAGTACACTTGTACCATCCTCGAAATCGATTTTATAACAGAGCTTTATCTTGCCGTAGCTTACGTTACCCTCGCCCTTACGCAGAAGCTGATGGTAAAAACCTCCGCCTACCATTACGCCGAGAACATTCTCACCCTCACGTAAAAACGGTGTAATGTCATATTTCATAACGTGAATTCTGTGCGACCAGATATCGTTGAGAGGATATGAAAGCACCATATCCGGACGGTTATGATAATCAGTGTATGCCGGTGCAAATTCGTCATCGCTTACACGTTCACCGTTGATATACAAAATAAAATAGCCCAATCCGCAGATTGTTATTTCTGCAGATTGAGCCTTATTATTCTTAAAAGTTGCACGGAAGAGTGCAGCATCTGCATCACTCTTCGGACAAAGCCATCTTGCATCTGAAAAAAGTTCTTTATGTGTCATAGTATCGCCTCCAAACAGATGATACTATACTTATAAACTTTTTACAACACAAAATTACAATTCCTCAACAGAAACTATGCCCTCCGCTGAAGAAATGGCAGTCATAATCTTATCGTGGGAGATTTTTTTTGGTAACTGAAGCTGGAAAATCGCACAGGAATTGTTGCCCGACTTTGTGATTTCAAGGTCGATGATGACAATTCTGTAACCTTTGATAAGTCGGATTATGTTATCAAGATTTTCGTTATCTTCATACTCAACATAAATATTGAGGTTACGGGAATTAACAAGAATCCAATACTCAAATTTTACAAAGAAAATCTCTGCAACAAGGATTACAACAGTTGAAATTACAGCTGCTTCGTAATAGCCTGCACCGATTGCAAGACCGATAATCGCACACGTCCACAATCCTGCCGCAGTCGTAAGACCTTTGACCTGGCGACGTTTTGTAACGATAATCGCACCCGCACCGATGAAACCGATACCGGCAACAACCTGAGCACCGAGTCTTCCGATGTCGGTATAAAGGTTGAGGTTATAAAAAAGATATTGACTTGTAAGTGTTGTCATTGACGCACCGAGACAGATAAGAATATGCGTTCTGAAGCCTGCCGGGCGACGCTTATGTTCACGCTCGATACCGATTATACCGCCACAGATAACTGCGAGAAAAAGCCTGAATAATACAGAAACTGTCGTAACGTCTCTTAAATAATCAAGAAAATCTAACATTCAAACCCCTCCCCTTTATATCTCATCAACCAATGTGACGAAATCAAATTTTGAAATTTTTGACATAACATGAGAATGGGTTTCGTGCTTCGGCAGTCCCATAGAAATAACTGCGCCTATAACCACACCGTTGGACTGTTTTTCCCTCTGAGTGTCAACATCAAAAATCTGGATATCCATAGCTTTGATTGTGCTGATAATCGCACCGAGATTTTCCATTTTGTCAAATTCGACGTAAAGGTCCATATTCCTTGCATTTGCAATAACCCATGCACCAAGCTTGTTGAATATTGTTGTCGTAATAAGAATAAGCAAAAAGCCGAAGATTGCACATTCGTAAAAGCCCGCACCGATTGCAAGACCCATACACGCTGAAGCCCACAGACCTGCCGCAGTAGTAAGTCCCTTTACTTCCTGCCTTCCGGTGACAATGATTGTGCCGGCACCGAGGAAACCGATACCGTTGATAACTTGTGCACCGAATCGTGAAACATCGGTTTTCACTCCGACTTTTGCTGCAAGTTCTGACCATACAGTTGAAAGCAGCTCTGATTCGTACTGACTGAGTACCATTGTAAGTGCTGCACCAAGACAGACAATCATATAAGTACGGCTACCTGCTGCACGATGCTTCTGTCCGCGTTCAAGGCCGATAAGACCGCCAAAGAAAACGGCAAGCAGAATTTTGATAACCAACGCCGGCATTGTAACTTCACGGAATTGGTCAAGCCAGGGTATCAAAGAATCCATCATACAACAAACCTCCTCATATAACATATTCAGCGGACGTGAGAAAATTTCACATCCGCCGAGTTAATACGAAAAATATACTATATTTTTCCTTTTTTGTCAAGTATTTCAGTGCATTTTAATGTTATTTCAGTACAAACTATCTCAGGTGATTGTATGAAAGATAAACAAGGCAAAGTTTACCGCAAAATCGATGAAGCTGTTTTCGGCCAGCCTGAAACCTGTGACGAGATAATTAACAAATACGGGACTTACGAAATACAGCCGACAAATGATTCAGATAACGCTTTTCCAAAAATTTCTCAGGGACTACCGTCAAGCAGAAAAAGAAAACACTACAAAGGATTTGACAAGTAAAAAGCACGAGCCGACAGATTTCTCTGTCGGCTCTTATTCTACATTGTGTAAGTATCAATACCATATCCATCCGAAGAGGAAAATGACAAGAAGCCATTGTCCGAAGCTGTAGTTTACAGTCACATCACAACTGTCCGTTACGGTATTGCCGTACTCGTCTGTGACGGTACAGGTAATCTTTGTTTCACCTTTATCCGCTGCATATACTCTGCCGTTTTCGTCAACAGTTGCAACAGATGTATCCTCAGATTCATAAGTAACAGTGTAATCCACACCTTTATCAACATTAACGTTCGGAGTGATTGTCAGAGAATCCTTATAATTCAAAGAGATATCATTCAGGACAACCGAATTAACCTTACCAAGTGCCGGAATTACAGCAGTTTCTTTAAACTTACAAACCGTACAGGTATGTATCTTCGAGCCCTCAAGTGTTGAAGTCGGTTCCTTGATTATTGTCCACTCTCCGAAAACGTGTCCCTGAGCTTCGAATATCTCAACCTGTGTTTCACCGCAACGGCAACGGTATACTTTCTTACCGTCCGTAGTACAGGTTACCGCAATATCGGATTCAAGAACAAAAATATGATCACTGTCACCGTGCTGAACAAGACATACAATTTCAGGTTTCGGATCGGTAAAGTCATTATATCCAAGCAAACTCCACTCATACTCCGTACCGTCAAAGTATATTGTCTTCAGAGACGTACAGTTTCTGAGTGCACCGTTTCCGACATTTGCAACGTTTGAAGAAAGCCAGAAAACTTTAAGAGCACTGCAGCTGTTAAACGCATGCTCACCGATTTTTGTCACTGCTGATGAAAGAGTAATACTGTCAATTCCCGAAGCCTTGTAAAAAGCATAATCACCGATAGTCTTCACGCTGTCTGCAATTCGGATTATTTTAAGGCCTGAAGTATATGCAAATGCTCTTGAGCCAATGTTCTTGACTCCACTTTCAACCACTACAACCGGGCACTTGCTCGCATACCACGGAGTGTATTTATAATATGTATTTGCAGCATTTTTATCCGGATCAAATCCGTAATCACACATAACAGAGTTGCCTTTTGTGATAGTTATTTTTCTGATCTGCGTACAGCCGTTAAAGACTTCAGAGCTGTTGTACATTCTGAGAGATGCAGGCATATTGAATTCAACTACAGATGAGCAACCGTTGAAAGCGTAGTTACCTATACTCGGTACCATATCTCTGATTGTAACAATTCTGATTTTATTTTTATGAGCATTCCAAGGCACGGAAGACGCTGAAGCAAAATTATCCATATCGCCCGTTCCGATGATTATAAGTTCACCGTCCTGAGTGATGAACCATGCAAGACTTTTACCGCATTTACCTGCATCAATTACGAAAACAAGATTATCGGACAACGCACCGTTACCCGAACCGATTGTGATTTTGTCCCACTGTGCTTTTGTTGCTTTATATCCTGCGAAGCAAAGAGAAGGGCAAAGATTAAACGCATTATCAGAAATACTAACAAGGCTGGAAGGGAGTGAAACCGTCATCAATCCGCTGTTTCTGAAAGC
This sequence comes from Acutalibacteraceae bacterium, assembly GCA_045587505.1. Taxonomy (GTDB): domain Bacteria; phylum Bacillota; class Clostridia; order Oscillospirales; family Acutalibacteraceae; genus CAG-488. The sequence continues at coordinate 6,572 of JAZNCK010000073.1, read as the reverse complement.
ATTTTTGCCGATATGAGTAACACCCTCAGGGATTACAACATTTTCAAGATTTGAACATCCGTAAAATGCAGCATTGCCGATTGCAGTGATGCCGTTATTGATTACAACTGACTTAACCTTTGAACTATCTGAATTCCACGGTGCAGGTGAAGCCGATGAATAATCGGGCATTGCACATTCTCCGCTGATAGTAAGCACTCCGTCATCCGACAAAGACCAGGTGAACGGCATCGGCAAATCATAATTAACTTCGGTTTTTATATTATCGGAATAGATATCTTTACATACGGAAATGCTTAATGCAAAATCGTCTCTGTCGACATATCCTGAAACTTTTTCAAATGTAAAAACAGCAACCGCACACGGTTTTGTTACACCATTCGCAGACTGAAGAATGACCTTTCCGGTATTTATGTTTGCTTCACTGTTGTCAAAAGCACGCTGTGAATCTGCTGTAATTGTTTTACATCCTGCGATTTTTCCACTGTCGGAGCTGAGTATCATTTCCAATTTTCCGACAGGCATTCCTTTCGGATCAAATTCTACGGAAACAACAACTTCACTTGCATTTTCACTGACACGGGAAACTTTGAAATCTGCAATATCCGTAGACTTTTTTCTCCACTGTGCATATAAATCGAGTGCCCTATCTTCGCTGTACACAGCACCCGGAGCATAATTCGTTCCCTTACCGTCAGCACGTGTATTCCACGTCAGAAAGACATACCCGTCTCTTGTAGGTTTACCTGAAGACAGCGTTGCATCTGTCCACTGAGTTTTTGTCTGACTTGCAGGGGCATTGACACCGCCGTTCGCGTTGTATGTAATTGTGTAAATTTCCGGCGGCAAATATATTTCGGGAAGGTTATTGGTCACTGTAAATTCCGTACCCGTCATAGTGTTACCGTCAGCACAGTTCAGTACTTCCAGTTCAAAATCTGCCGCGATAACAAGCTCGGAAGAGAGCTTTGCAAAAGTGTAGTGTGCAACCGTGCAATCTTTGGTTACACCGTCAGCAGATACCGCAGCAACCCTGCCTGTTTCTGCAACACCGGTTACAATATTAAACACATCGCTAAAGCACGTTATATCAGTACAGGCACCTGTTTTGTTGGTTTTACCGTACAACAACACTTCCAGTGCTCCTACTGACACACCGTTTGGATTAACTGCTACTGACAAAACCACCTGAGTATCAGTTTCCGAAACAAGGTTCAATGAAACATCAACCTTACCTGCGGCACTTGCAGTAATTCCGACACCCGCAAAAGGTATCATGGTAAACACCATTACCACTGCAATAAACACTGTAAAAAGTCTTTTAAAGGTTACACTCATCATATCTCCTCCTTTAGTTTTATCTGATATTATTATGTCATTTTACAAACAAAAAGTCAATACAACATGACAGTGTCCTGCCGCAGATTATTTTCAACTTTCTACTTTTATTTTGCCGTATTATGTGATATACTAAATTAAATATAGTAATTTTAGTGTAAGGTTGTGTAACTATGCATTTTGAAAACATAGCGGACGGAGTTCGTCTGTGCGCACAAAGCACGGACAAATTCAAAACCTGCCGCATCAACATCAGTATGGCTATGCCCTTGGATTCAAATGTTTCCGCAAGGGCGATTCTGCCTTTTATCCTGCAGAGAAGATGTGCAAAATATCCCGATTATATAACTCTCAGCCGTGTTCTCGATGAGCTTTACGGTGCCTCTGTTTCTGCAGGTGTACTCAAGCGTGGCGAATCGCAGATTCTCTCTTTTAACCTGACTGCAATTGACGACCGCTTTGCTCTCGACGGCGATACGGTTGCACTTGAGTGTGTTCAGCTTCTCTGCGATATGATTTTTGACCCTCTGACTGACGGTGAATCATTCCCTGCTGACATTGTGGAGCAGGAAAAAAGACTTCTCATTGAAGCTATCGAAAATGAAATGAACGACAAACGCCGTTACGCTCTTATGCGATGTGAAGAGATAATGTTCAGAAATGAGGCTTACGGTATCAATCGTCTCGGTACTGTTGACAAAGTAAAAGAACTAACTCCTGACGAAATTTACCGTGCATGGCAGGGTGAACTTCGCGAAGCTGTTATCCAGATTACAATGGTCGGAAGTATGGATGTCAATCCCGTTGCAGATATGCTCAAAGAAAGATTTGCATCTATCAACAGAAAACCGACTAAAATCGAAACAAAGTTTGTTTGCGCTGAACCGAACCCCGATTACGTTTGCGAAGAGATGGCTATCAAACAGGGTAAACTCGTTATGGGATTCCGTACAGGTATGCACAGTGAGGATGACAACTCCGTACCGATGAGAATCGCTGTTGATATTTTCGGTGGCGGCACTTATTCAAAACTATTCTCTGTAGTACGCGAAAAAATGAGTCTTTGTTATTATTGCTCAGCAGCATTTTTCTCATCCAAGGGTATTGTTATGGTACAAAGCGGTATCGAAGATATCAATGAAGAAAAAGCAAAGAGCGAAATTCTCAATCAGCTTTCACTCGTTGCCGACGGAGAGTTTTCCGATGATGATTTTTCATCTTCAATCAAGAGTATTACAGATTCAATTATCAGCAACAACGATACTCCGGAAAGTATCTGTGCATGGTATGCAACCCAGATTCTGCGTGATGAATTCAAGACTCCTGAGGCTTACGTTGAGGAAATCAGGAACGTTAAGCGTCAGCAGATTATTGATGCGGCAAAAACAATCAGACTTGACACCGTGTTTATGTTAAAATCCAACGGGGAGGTTGTCGAAAATGAAGATCAATGAAATCAAAAATGAATTGCTCGGCGAAATGTACTACGACATCGACCACCCGTCAGGGTTAAAAATCCTTGTTATGCCTAAATCAGGTTACGCGAGTACGTATGCTATTTTCGCAACAAAGTACGGTTCAATCGACACGATGATTGAAACAAAAGACGGTAATTTCCGTGAAATTCCCGAAGGAACCGCACACTTTCTGGAGCACAAACTCTTTGAAAGTGAAGACCTGGATGCTTTTGAGCGTTTTGCAAAAACAGGTGCTTCTGCTAACGCTTACACAAGTTTTGACAGAACAGGCTATCTTTTCTCCTGCTCCGCCAACTTTAAGGAAAATCTTGAAATCCTGCTTGACTTTGTTCAGAATCCCTATTTCACTCAGGCAACAGTTGAAAAAGAACAAGGCATCATCGGTCAGGAAATTGATATGTACAAGGATATTCCCGATTGGGAGGTTATGTTCAACTGTCTGAGAAACATGTATCATAATCTGCCTGTAAGAATTGATATCGCAGGTACACAGGAATCAATCTCCCGGATTACGGCAGATATGCTTTACGACTGCTATAACAATTTCTATAACCTCAATAATATGGTACTTGCGATTGCAGGTAACACAACCGTTGATGAGGTACTCGAAGTTGCCGACGCGGTACTCAAGCCCGTTGAAGGTAAGATGGCACAACGCAAAATAATCGAAGAACCGCGTGAGGTTCGCACAGACTATTGTGAAAAGAAGCTCTCCGTTGCAACACCGCAGTTTATGCTCGGTTTCAAAGAAGACTGGGATACCCCCGAAAGAACAGCAAAAGAAGAAATCACAATGGAAATTCTTCTCGACATGATTTCCGGTCCGTCAACTGATCTTTACAGACGTCTTTTTGATACCAACCTTATAAACAATAACTTCGGTTTTGAATACTTCACAGGCTTCGGCTACTCATGCGTACTTTTTGCCGGTGAAAGTAATGACCCGAAAAAAGTTGCAGAAGAAATCAAGAAAGAAATCAAACATTTCAGAGAAAACGGTTTTGATGAAAAAGTTTTTGAACGCACAAAGAAAAAGCTTTACGGCAGAATGATTATGGGTATGAATGACGTTGACGGCCTTGCCAACAATATGGCAGTTTCATACTTTGCAGGCGAAAACGTTTTCACTGACTTTGAAACTTACAAAACAGTTACGGTCGAGGACATCAAGGCTATGCTTGACAAAACACTCGACGAAAGATACAGCACACTTTCCGTGATTTTACCGAATTGAGGTGATACAGATGAGTGATACGGTAGCAGTATATTTCAACGGACTGGACAACAGCATAAATGTTTCATCAATACTTGCCCAATTCTCGATTTTCGGACAAGAAATCACAATCCGTTGGTACGGTGCAATTATTGCATTCGGTTTTTTGCTTGCGGTTCTTTTTGGTGGAAGAACTGCTTACAAGTGGAAAATAAGCCTTGATAAAATGCTTGATGTGCTTATTTACGGAACAATTTTTGCAATTATCGGAGCAAGGCTTTACTATTGCATTTTCAAATGGGATGTATACAAAGACAATCCTCTTGACATTTTTAAAATATGGGAAGGCGGACTTGCTATTTACGGCGGTATAATCGGCGGTATTGCAGCAGCATACGTTGTGTGCAGAATCCGCAAACTCAATTTCTGGAATCTTCTCGATATGGTCGGAATGAGTCTGCTGATCGGTCAGGGCATCGGTCGTTGGGGCAACTTTGCAAATCAGGAAGCCTTTGGTACAAACACCGACCTGCCGTGGGGAATGTGGAGCAGTAAGGTCTCCACTTACATAACATCACATATGGATGAGTTTGCAGAAAACGGTATAACGATGGACCCGAACAAAGCTGTACATCCTACTTTTCTCTATGAATCAATCTGGTGTATTTTAGGTTTCTTTGTGCTTTTTGCTATCTGTCAGAAAGCAAGAAAGTTCAGCGGTCAGATTTTCCTTTGTTACGGACTCTGGTACGGTATTGAACGCGCCGTTGTTGAAGGATTACGTACAGACAGTCTGTATATTACCGGTACACCTTTCAGAGTTTCGCAGGTTCTTTCGGCAGCACTGGCACTTGTATGCCTTGTTCTTCTGATTGTTCTGACCGTTAAATATACAAAGAATCCCAAGCCGATAGACGGTGTAGATTACTTCCTCGAAGAAGAACTCAAGAAGCAGGAGGAAAACGCAAATGTATAAAATAATAAGCGGCAAAGAGGTTTCTCAGTCTGTTAAACTTCGTGTTGCACAAGAGATAAAAGAGCTTAATGACAATGGAATCGAATCCTGTCTTGCAGTAATTCTTGTGGGTGATGACCCGGCATCAAGAGTTTATGTGAATAACAAGAAAAAAGCCTGCGAATTCTGCGGTATTCGCTCACTTGAATATGTTTTACCTGCAGAAACCACTCAGGAAGAACTTGTTGAACTTATTGAAAAATTAAATGAAGATAAGAGTGTTAACGGTATTCTCTGTCAGCTTCCGTTACCCGGACATCTTGACGAAAAGGCTGTTCTTAATCTTATCCGACCCGAAAAAGACGTTGATGCTTTTCATCCTGAAAATGTCGGCCACATTATGATCGGTGATTTCAACTTCCTCCCCTGCACTCCTGCAGGAATTATGGAAATGCTCCGCTATGAAAACATCAGCCTTGACGGCAAGAACTGCGTTGTAATCGGCAGAAGTAACATCGTCGGCAAACCCATGGCTATGCTTATGCTCAAAGAAAATGCGACAGTTACAATATGCCACTCAAGAACAAAAAATCTTAAAGAAGTTGTTGCAGGGGCAGATGTAGTTGTTGCTGCGGTAGGCAGACCGAATTTTGTAACAGCTGATATGATCAAAGACGGTGCTGTTATCATCGATGTCGGCATCAACAGAATGGATGACGGTAAGCTTTGCGGAGATGTTGACTTTGATGCTTGCAAGGAAAAAGCAAGTTACATAACTCCCGTTCCCGGCGGTGTCGGACCGATGACGATAGCTACCCTTATGCAGAACACAGTTACAGCAACCAGAATTCAGAACGGAAAGGAATGACAAGTATGAAAAAGAAACTTTACAGAAGTTCGACAGACAAAAAAGTGTGTGGCGTTTGTGCAGGCATAGCAAACTATTTCAGTTTGGATCCGACAATCGTAAGAGTCATTTACGCTCTTCTTGCGATCTGCACAACAGGCTTTCCGTTTGTAGTTCTTTACATCGTTCTTGCATTCATTATGGATGAGGACGACGGCTACATTGACACGGATGCAAACGACATAACAAAAGAATAAAATAACTATTGACAATAGTTGACTGTTGTGTTATAATTCGAAATACCGCATATTACGGGCGTCACAATTGTGACATAAGTGATTTATCCGCCCCAGGTAGCGAGTCCATAATAAAGGAAGGTTAGTTAGAATGTACGCAATCATCGTTACAGGCGGCAAGCAGTACAAGGTTGAAGCAGGAGATACTCTCTTCATCGAGAAGCTTGACGTTGAAGCTGACAGCGAAGTTGTTTTTGACAAAGTAGTAGCTGTTGGTAAGGAAGATGGCATTGTTGTAGGCGCTCCTTATGTTGACGGCGCAACAGTAACAGCAAAGGCTATCAAGAATGGTAAGGCTAAGAAGGTAACAGTATTTACTTACAAGCCGAAGAAGAACGAGAAGCGCAAGATGGGCCACAGACAGCCCTACACTAAGGTTGAAATTTCTGCTATCAACGCATAATTGCTATGATTAAAGCAAGATTTTTCACTGAGGATAATAAAA
>JAZNCK010000072.1:0-38176 GCA_045587505.1 Acutalibacteraceae bacterium | reverse complement strand
ACTCTTGCCATTGCAAGGTACATACCAACCTCTGAACACTCGCCTTCGAAGTTTGCGCGAAGATCCATGATGATATCTTCTGAAACGCCCTGTGCTACGCCTACAACGTGCTCAGCTGCCCAAGAAAGATTGTTTTCTTCCTGCTTTGTGAATTTTTCAGCAGGAACCTTGCACTGCGGGCAGAATTCAGGTGCTGAATCTCCTTCGTGAACATAACCGCATACGCTACATACCCATTTTGCCATAATAATTTACCTCCAAATAAAATTTAAAAATAATTTCTTTTTATATCAATGCAGACATCCGTTACATACACCGATGAAAGTTATAGTGTGTGATGTAATTTTTCCGTCTACAAAGTTTACTGCTTTTTTTTCAATATCCTCAATCACGGGGTAGGCGACATCGTAAAGTCGTTTACACTCCGAACAGAGCATATGATAGTGATTCATTGAGTTGCCGTCAAAATGATCAGCACCGCCGACCGAAATTTTCTGAATTGTTCCGTCATCGGAAAGCATATTCAGGTTTCTGTAAACCGTACCGAGGCTTAAACTCGGCATCTTAATCTTGAGTGCGAGATACAGTTCCTCGGCTGTCGGGTGGTCATGCCTGTGGCATAACTCATCCATGATTGCATCACGCTGTTTGCTTCGTTTCGTTATTGCCATTCGTATGACCTCCAATCAATAATGATAATTGTTACTATTATTATAATTGATTTTCAGCATTTGTCAAGACTTTTTAAAAAATTTTTTGACTTTTTTTATTTCATGAGATAATATATACTTGCAATTAAACAAATACATTCAATTCCGGGTGATTTTAATGAAAAAAATACTTGTAATTCTTTCGGTGCTTATTCTTATTTCGGCAGTTTTTACCGCATGCGATAAAAAGCAGAATGCGCAGGATGAAGAAAAAAATACCTCTGCTGATATTATTGACAATTATTCGCTCACTGAACCGTCATACACGGTCGGAGCAGTGGCCACAAGCGAAAAGTATGATACAGGCGAAGGCGAGTATCAGATACGATATTATGATGCAGACGGTATTCCTGCAAGATGTGATTACTACCGTGACAATAAACTTGCATATTATAGTATTTTCAGTGGCACCGATGATATGGGCAATGCTATACAGGAAAAATATTACAACGCTGAAGGAAAGTTTGTTGCTATTTACGACAACGGAGTATTCTTTGATGAAAGCGGAAACAGACTTTCTGAAACTTATGTTTTGGAAATTTTAGGCTAAAAATGCTGTATACCTTCCTTAAACTGCGTGGAGGTATACAGCATTATTTTTAATTTATTTTGGTTACTTTACCTTTGACAACGTGATACTGATTGCGTGTTGCAAGAGTCAGAAGCGGTCCGTCGGACTTAAGATTATCGGTATATACGTCCCTGATTATGTAATCAGGGGCGTCTTTTTCCATTCTTTTAATCTTTTCACCGTCTTTACAGTTAAGGCCGATTGCTTTGCCGGTTTTTGTGTCAAACTCAGTAGCAACGATAAGGTCAACACCGAGCGTGTCACAAATAGGCTTTATCTGAAAAACAGGGGAGGCAGAGCAAACTATAGTTTTAACACTCTTGTCTCTGTTTAAAAAATACGGATTGATTTTATTTGCGTATTTTTCCCAGAAAAGCTTTGTCTCTTTATCGCAGTCAACGGTTTTTAACGGTGAATAAAAAGCCTCTTTGAATTTTTCTGTCGGAACTATTCCGAGCAGAAATCCGATGAGCGTTATTACGTGCCACGGAAAATAGAGAAGAAAACGGGGATGTCTTCTTAATTCGAACAGATAAAAATATGTGCCTGATTCGCCGTTGAATATCGTTTTGTCAAAATCGTAAAGGTCAGCAATCATTAAAATTCAACATCCTTTTTGCCGTCAAGGGATACATTAACTTTCTTGTCACCGTAAATAACAACGTAATCACCCTTACCGTCAAGTGTAAGTTTTGTGAGTTTACCGTCAGCCCAGTCGATATCAACTCTTACACCGCCCTTAGCCGTAAGGCCGTGGATGTGACCGTCAGCCCACTTATCGGGAAGTGCGGGAAGGATAAGAATGCGGTTCTCGAAAGACTGCATAAGTGCCTGAGCAATACCGCTTGTGGCACCGAAGTTACCGTCGATCTGGAACGGCGGATGAGCATCAAACATATTCGGGAAAGTACCGCCTCTGCCGGGCGCGTACTTGGGATTGATGTATCTGAGCTGGTTGTTGATGAGTTTTATAACCTTGTCCTTGTCGCGAAGTCTTGCCCAGAAGTTTATCTTCCAACCGAGGCTCCAGCCTGTACCGTTGTCACCTCGCAGTTCAAGTGTTCTTCTTGCTGCCTGAGCGAGTTCAGGAGTATCATCAACGTTGATAAGGTCAGCCGGGAAGAGTGCGTAGAGGTGTGAAACGTGACGATGGTGCTGATCAAAACCAACAACATCCTTGTACCATTCAAGAAGCTGTCCCTTTGAACCGATTCTGAACGGAAGAAGTTTCTCAGTTTTTTCGCGGATTTCGGTGATTGTGTCGCTCTCAGCTCCGATGATATCTGCACTCTTTATAATGTTGAGGAAAAGATCACGGATAATGCCCATTGTCATATATGTAGTTTCGCTGATTGAACAGTCTTCATGACCGATTTTGTATTCGTTTTCAGGCGAAGTTGAAGGACAAAGGATAAGATAACCGTCTTCATCTTCGATCATCATATCAAGACAGAAGCGTGCAGCAGACTCCATAATCGGAAGCGCTGTGTCTTTGAGGAACTCCTTGTCGAGTGTGTATTCGTACTGCTCAAAAAGATGGCGGCAGAACCAGGCACCTGCCATCGGCCAGAAAGACCACACAGGATTACCCTTTGAAGGTGTCGGAATTCTCCAGAGGTCAACATTGTGATGAACACAGAATCCGTTTGCGTTATAAAAATTCTTTGCAACCTCTCTGCCTGAAACAGAGAGCTCCTTAATAAAGTCGATAAGAGGTTGATTGAGCTCGGGAAGAGAACAGGTCATTGTCGGCCAGTAGTTCATCTCCGTGTTAATGTTTGTGGTGTAGTTTGAACGCCACGGTGAACACATTCTGAATGTCCAGATACCCTGGAGAGTCATGGCCTGTGAACCTGCTCTTGAACCCGCGATTGTAAGGTAACGTCCGTAGTTGAAAAGAAGACAATATAAGTCATTATCGTTGTTTTTATTGTAAAGGAATTCGTGCAGTCTGCGATTTGTCGGAGTGCCGTCCTTTTTGCTGTTGCCGAGGTCGATTGATACCCTGTTGTAAAGCTCACTGTGGTCTGCAATGTGGCGTGCCTTGAGCTCATCAAAACCTTTTTCACAGGCTGCGTCAATTCTTTCACGGCAGATGCCTTCATAGTCTTTCGTTGACTGTGAGAGTGGCTTGTCCCAGGCTTCAAAGTTGCTTTCAGCCGTAAGAATGATTGTTGCGTTTGTTGCATCAGAAACAGTAAGGTGCTTTTTGTTTGCTTTTACTGTACCGTCAGTGACGATTCTGAACATACAGGCAAATTCAATACCCTTTTTCTCACCCTCGCAATATTCCGGAGCAGGATGAGGGTCATTTGAAAAATCGATATGACTTGGGCAGACACCTCTTAAAATGTATGTATTACCTTGTGTTTCAACATCATATTTAAGGTCGCAATCTATCATAGCGTTGAAATCAAGATTTTTCTTACCCTCGCAACGGAAAGAATAAACAAGCACCTTATCAGGATGGCTGATGAAAGCCTCTCTGTTGTAAACTGTATCGTTTGCCGTATATTCGGTTTTTGTAACTGCAGTTGCGATATCGAGCTCTCGTCTGTACTTCTTTGCACACATGTGAGTGTTGGTTGTTATCATAAGTCTGCCGAGCTGAACATACCATTCGCAGTCATCGCCGACAAAATTTTCTTCGATATAGTCTCTTGCTTCTAACATTTTGCCTTCAAGAGTGAGCTCGCGTGCTTTTACGAAATGCTCGTACTTGTTGTCAACGGTATATTTATGTGAATAGCCTGACCAGAGGGTGTCAAGGTTAAGTCCGACCTTTTCTTTGTCAACACCGCCAAATACCATTGCTCCGAGACTTCCGTTGCCGAGAGGAAGTGCTTCTACCCACTCTTTGGCAGGGTGATTGTACCATAAAACGTGTGAACCGAGTCCCATATAAATTACCTCCGTAATATAAGTATGAATTTAGTATACATTATACAACGAGCTAAAGTCAATTGATTGTATTGCTTTTTTAAATGTTTTATTGTACAATATATAAATATATTTGTATATTTTGATTGGAGAAAGTATGTCACAGAAAGTTTTGATCGTCGGAGCAGGTGCAGCAGGACTTATTGCAGCGGGCACAGCCTCTGCTTACGGAAAAGATGTCACAATACTTGAAAGAAACGAACGTCCGGCACGCAAGGTTGTTATAACCGGCAAGGGCAGATGTAATGTGACGAATAACTGCAAAGAACTCAGTGAACTGATTGCAAATGTGCCCGTTAACGGCAGATTTCTTTACAGTGCGTTTTCGAACTTTATGCCGTCTGATACAATTGAACTTATCGAGGATATGGGTGTGCCTCTCAAATGCGAACGGGGCAACCGTGTGTTTCCGGTTTCTGATAAGGCACTTGATATTGTTGATGCACTTGTTCGCTACGGTACGGATGACGGTGCTCAGATTGTCCGTGGCAGAGCAAAGGAGCTCATAATAGAAAACGGCGAACTCAAGGGTGTACGCACTTTTGAAGGAGAAGAGCTTTATGCCGACAGTGTTCTTATCGCAACAGGCGGTATGTCCTATCAGGCAACAGGCTCAACGGGAGATGGTTATGACCTTGCACGTCAGGCAGGCCATACTATTGTCGAACCCAAACCTTCGCTTGTCCCGTTGAACGCCCACGAAGGGTTTTGTTCAGATCTTATGGGACTTTCACTCCGTAACGTCGGAATGAAAATTGCAGATACAAAGAAGAACAACAAGATTGTCTATGAAGACTTCGGCGAAATGCTTTTCACACATTTCGGTGTATCGGGTCCTATGGTGCTTTCAGCAAGTTCGCATCTCAGGGATATGGAAAAAGGCAGATACATTATATATATAGATCTTAAACCTGCACTTGACCATGACCAACTTGATGCAAGAATACTTCGTGATTTTTCGGATAATACTAATAAAAATTATATCAATTCTCTCGGTGCACTTCTGCCGCGTAAACTGATTCCGGTTGTTGCAAAGTTAAGCGGAATCAAACCCACGGTCAAGGTTAATCAGATTACACGTGAGGAGCGTCGCAGACTTGTTGAACTTCTCAAGTCATTCAAGGTGACTGTCAAAGGCTTCCGTCCGATAGACGAAGCTATTATCACTTCGGGCGGCGTTAAAGTTTCGGAGATTAACCCGAAAACCATGGAATCCAAACTTCTCAAAGGCCTTTTCTTTGCAGGTGAGGTTATCGATGTTGATGCCTACACAGGCGGATTTAATTTACAGATTGCTTTTTCAACCGGTAAGCTTGCCGGTGAGAATATATAAGTTCTACTTCCGGAGGTTAAATTATGGCTATAAATATTGCAATTGACGGCCCTGCAGGTGCAGGTAAATCAAGCATCGCAAAACTTGTTTCTAAGGAACTCGGTTATATCTATGTCGATACAGGTGCACTCTACCGTACGGTCGGTCTTTACTCAATCCGTAAGGGTATTGACACAAAAAATGCCGAGGATGTTACATCTACTCTTAGTGATATAGAAGTAAAACTTGGTTTTGTTGACGGTGCACAGCACGTTTTCCTCAACGGTGAAGATGTTTCTGACGCTATCCGTACCCCTGAGGCATCAATGGGTGCTTCAAATGTTTCTGCAATTCCTGCTGTCAGAACATTCCTTTTTGATTTACAGAGAGATATTGCCAAGAACAATAACTGCATTATGGACGGCAGAGATATAGGTACAGTCGTACTTCCCGATGCACAGATTAAGATTTTTCTTACGGCATCACCGGAAGCAAGAGCAGAGAGACGCTACAAGGAGCTTGTCGAAAAGGGCGAAAAGGTAGTTTTTCAGGATGTGCTCGACGATATCAATAAGCGTGACTATCAGGATTCCCACCGCGAAATTGCACCTCTCAAGCAGGCAGAGGATGCAATTCTTGTTGATAACAGCGGTTGCAATCTTGAAGAGGGTGCAAAACTTGTACTTGATATGATTAAAGATAAATTAGCATAAGAGGTTTTTGAAAATGCCCTATAATTTTGATTATTCCAACAACAAACCGAGATTTACCTACAGTATTATGCGCCCTTTGGCAAACCTCGTAACAAGAACAAAACATAAAGTTCAGTATATCGGCAGGGAAAATCTTCCCAAAGAAGGCGGTTATATTATTGCCTCAAACCACATTATGGCACTCGACCCTGTTTTTCTTTCTGTAGGCAGCAAACGACCGGTTCAGTTTATGGCTAAGGAAGAGCTTTTTAGAAATAAAGCCATCGGATGGTTTCTGGCACAGCTGAATGCTTTCCCGGTGGACAGAACAACGTTTGATGAAAATGCAATAAACTATGCAATCAATGTTGTTAAGGATGGCGGTATACTCGGAATCTTCCCGGAGGGTGCCCGCTCACCCGATTATACTCCGAAGAAGGGTAAAGGCGGAGTATGTTACATAGCAAAGGTGTGTAAGTGCGATGTTATACCGGCTTCAATTTACACAAGTGATGACGCTAAATTCGGCACAAAGCTTACAATAAGATACGGAAAGCCGATAAAGCACGAAGAGCTGAAGTTTGATCCCGAAAGCACAAAAATGAAAGATCTTCGTTACGCTACAAATCTTATTATGGACGAGATAACAAAACTCTGGAGTATGGGCCATGGAAATTAAACTTGCAAAAACGGCAGGCTTCTGTTTTGGTGTAAACCGTGCGGTTGATATGCTTTATAAAATGGTTGAAGACGGTGAAAAAGTCTGTACACTCGGACCGATTATTCATAATCCTCAGGTTATCGATGACCTTGCTGACAAGGGCGTTGTTATCATCGATGGCGTAAATGATGTTCCGTCGGATACAAAAGTTGTCATAAGAACTCACGGTGTGGAGAAGCAGGTTATTGATTCGCTTAGAAATAACAGTATAGATTTTTGCGATGCAACCTGTCCGTTTGTTAAAAAGATTCATAAGATTATAACCGACAATTCAGACGAAAACACTCTTGTTCTTATTGCCGGCGATGAGAATCACCCCGAAGTTCAGGGTATCAGAAGTTATTGCAAAGGCGAAAGTATAGTATTTAAAAACAGTAATGAGCTCGAAAAAGAGGCCGAAAAGCATCCCGAAAACGCTCGAAAAGAAATAATTGGTGTTTGGCAGGCGACTTTTAACACCGTAGAAGACGAAAAATGTTTAAAAAATATAAAAAAACACTATACAAATGCAAAAATCTTTGATACAATATGTAGTGCTACGAATGAGCGCCAGGAAGAGGCAATGCGTTTAGCCAAGACCTGCGACGCCATGATTATAGTAGGAGGACGGCAAAGCTCCAACACAGCGAAGTTGAAGGCTGTGTGTGAGAACTGTTGTCCGACCTATCTGATTGAAACTGCAAAGGAACTCTCTGAGATTGACCTGAGCGGTTGTGAAAAGGTAGGTGTAACCGCAGGGGCATCGACTCCGGCGGCAATCATAAAGGAGGTACTTTCAACAATGTCGGAAAACACAAACGCAAACGTTATTGAAACAGCAGAGGAGGTGGCAATGACTTCTAACGCTGAAGATATGAGTTTTATGGAGGCACTCGAAGAGTCTCTTAAAAATATGAGCACGGACCAGAAGGTTCTCGGTATCGTAACAGGTATTTCTCCGAGCGAGATTCAGGTTGATATCGGCAGAAAGCAGACAGGTTATATTCCTGCTGATGAATACAGTGCAGATCCTACTGCAGACCCGATGAAGGAGCTTAAGATCGGTGACGAGATTAATCTCATCATCATGAAGACAAACGATCAGGAAGGCACAATTATGCTTTCTAAGAAGAGATATGACGCTCAGGGCGCATGGGACAAGATCGAAGCAGCTAAGGAAAATGACGAGGTTGTTTCAGGTACAGTTACAGACGTTATCAAGGGTGGCGTAATCGTTATCGTTAACGGTGTAAGAGTATTTGTTCCCGCATCTCTTGCAACAGCATCAAGAGGTGACTCACTTGAAGATCTTCTTAAGACAAAGGTAGATCTTAAGATTATCGAAGTCAAGGCTGAGCGTGGCCGTAAGAAGGCTGTAGGTTCAATCAAGGCTGTTCTTCGTGAAGCACGTAAGGCTGCTGAAGAGGCATTCTGGGCACAGGCTGAAGAAGGCCAGGTATACCAGCGCACAGTTAAGTCTCTTACAAACTACGGCGCATTCGTTGATATCGGTGGCGTAGACGGTATGGTACATATCTCTGGGCTTTCATGGTAGAGAATCAAGCACCCGTCAGATGTTCTTGCTATCGGTCAGGAAATCGAAGTTTTCGTTAAGTCACTTGATAAGGAAAACAAGAAGATTTCTCTCGGATATAAGAAGGCAGAGGACAACCCGTGGGAGATCCTTCGTCGTGATTATCCTGTTGATACAGTTATCGAGTCAGAAATCGTTGGTATGACAACATTCGGTGCATTCGCAACTGTTATCCCGGGCATCGACGGTCTCATCCACATCTCACAGATCGCTGATCAGCACATCAGCAAGCCTCAGGATGTTCTTAAGATTGGTGAAAAGGTTACTTGCAAGATCACAGCAATTGATTTTGAAAAGAGCCGTGTAAGCCTTTCAATCCGCGCACTCCTTGCTCCTAAGGCAGAGGAAGCAGCAGAGGAAGCAGCAGAGGAAGCTGTTGAAGAAGTTGCTGAGGAAGCACCCGTTGAGGAATAATTAAAGCTAAATAAACGGAGACAATTCACTGGGATTGTCTCCGTTTTTTTGTTTTACAACTTGTCATATACAATCAACTCGTTACGTGTTTACGTGCGAGTTTTATTTAGGCTCTATGATATATTTTCTAAAAAAGAAAGCGAATTGGCTTATTCGTAAACACCCACATACAAAGGTTATTATCTCTAATTTTGGAAAAATATTGAAAAATGACAACAAATAGGTTATTTGTGTTGACAAACATCGTGCTATATGATAAAATCACACAGATAATATTAAACTGGATTTATATGCACATAAATGGCACAAGCGACTATACGAATTGTGCTTTTTGTCATAAAACCATTTTAATATGTTTGAAGAAAAAATGTAAATTTAAATACAGGAGTAAATAAAATGAAGGAATATCGCGCAGGAATTGATGTCGGTTCTACCACCGTAAAACTTGCTATTATTGATGAAGATAATAAGATAGTTTTTGGTGTTTACCGTCGTCATATGGCTCAGTGCCGTGAGGTGCTTGCCGAACTTCTTAAAGAAGCTGTTAAAGAAACAGGAATCAAAAAGCTTAAGATAAACATTACCGGCTCAGGTTCAATCAATCTTTCAAAATCTCTTGAGATTCCATTTGTTCAGGAGGTTGTAGCGGTTGCCACTGCTCTTCGTTTCTACGCACCGAAGACAGATGTTGCTATCGAGCTCGGTGGTGAGGATGCAAAGATTATCTACTTCAAGGGCGGATTGGACGAGCGAATGAACGGTGTCTGTGCAGGTGGTACCGGTTCATTCATCGACCAGATGGCAGCCCTTCTGCAGACAGATGCAGCAGGTCTTAATGAAGCTGCAAAGGATTACAAACAGATTTATCCCATCGCTGCAAGATGTGGTGTTTTTGCAAAGACAGATATCCAGCCGCTTATCAACGAAGGTGCAACGAAAGCTGACCTTGCAGCTTCTATTTTCCAGGCTGTTGTTAATCAGACTATTTCGGGTCTTGCTTGCGGTAAGCCTATCAAGGGTTGTGTTGCCTTCCTCGGCGGACCACTCCACTTTATGCCGGAACTCAAAAATGCATTTATAAGAACTCTTAAACTCACTGACGAAACGATTGCCGATCCGGAGAATTCCCATCTTTTTGCAGCAGCCGGTGCCGCAATGACTGATGGCGGCAGTGAAGTTGAGCTTGATGAATTGATCAATCGTTTTGATCAGGGCGTTGAAGTTTCATTTGAAATGCCACGTTTACCTGCTCTTTTTGAGAATGAAGAAGAGTATAATGAATTTGTCAGACGACACAGTGAAGCTGTTGTACCCAAAGAGGATATTTCAACATACAGCGGTGATTGCTTCCTCGGTATTGATGCAGGTTCAACAACTACTAAAATCGTTCTTATCAGTAACGAGGGTAAACTTCTTTATTCTTTCTATTCGAGTAACGAAGGAAATCCCATTGAAACTGCTAAAAAAGCAATTTCTGAAATTTATGAAAAACTTCCGTCTGCAGCACGTATTGCACGAAGCTGTTCAACCGGTTACGGTGAAGGTCTTCTTAAAACTGCTTTCAGCCTTGATGAAGGTGAAGTTGAGACAATCGCGCACTGTACAGCCGCATCCTTCTTCGATAAAGATGTTGACTGCGTTCTTGAT
The DNA here is from genome assembly GCA_045587505.1 of Acutalibacteraceae bacterium. Lineage (GTDB taxonomy): Bacteria > Bacillota > Clostridia > Oscillospirales > Acutalibacteraceae > CAG-488. The sequence continues at coordinate 27,596 of JAZNCK010000072.1, read as the reverse complement.
ATCGGCGGTCAGGATATGAAATGTATCAAACTGCGTGACGGTGCAGTTGACACAATTATGCTCAATGAGGCTTGTTCTTCAGGTTGTGGATCATTTATTGAGAACTTTGCAAATTCTCTCGGTTATACTGCTGCTGAGTTCAGTAAAGAAGCTCTTTTTGCAAAGACTCCCGTTGACCTGGGTACACGTTGTACTGTTTTTATGAATTCAAATGTTAAGCAGGCACAGAAGGAGGGAGCAGGTCTTCCGGACATCTCTTCAGGTCTTGCTTATTCGGTTATCAAAAATGCACTTTATAAGGTTATAAAACTCGCTGACAGTAAGGATCTCGGTGAACACATCGTTGTCCAGGGTGGTACATTCCACAATCAAGCAGTTCTTCGTGCCTTTGAAATGGTTTCAGGTGTCAATGCAATCTGTCCTGATATTTCGGGTGTTATGGGTGCATTCGGCGCGGCTCTTATTGCAAAAGACCGTTACCACGGTCAGCCGACATCAATGACAGACCTTGAAACTTTGCTTGAGCTTACATATACCAGCACTACAACACGTTGTAAAGGCTGTTCAAATAACTGTATGCTTACTATCAATAAGTTCCCGGATGGCCGACGTCATATCACCGGTAACCGTTGCGAAAAGGGTGCAGGTGAGCAGAACAGATCAAAAGCACCGAATATGGTGGAATATAAACTTAATAGAATTTTTAATTATCCTAACCCCGAGAATACCCCGAGGGGAACGATTGGTATTCCGAGAGTGCTCAATGTTTATGAAAACTTCCCGTTCTGGGCAACGTTTTTCCATAAGCTCGGCTTTAAGGTTGAAGTATCACCACTTTCGGACAGAAAAATCTATGAGCTCGGAATGGAAACTATTCCGTCTGAGTCAGAATGCTATCCTGCAAAACTTGCTCACGGTCATGTACAGTGGCTTGTTGATAAGGGTATAAAAACCATTTTCCACCCTTGTATTTATTACGAACGTCAGGAAACACCTGATGCACAGAATCACTACAACTGTCCTATGGTTGTTTCTTATGCGGAAAATCTTAAGAACAACGTTGAAGCAGTTTCTGAGGGTGATGTCAGATACCTGCGTCCGTTTATGGCATTTACAAGTGAGCAGATACTTGCTGACCGTCTTGTTAAACTCGGTAACAAAGAATGGGCAATAGGTGAGGACGAGATTCGTGATGCAGTACATGCTGCATGGATTGAGCAGATAAAGGCTAAGAACGACATCAGAGAAGAGGGTCGCAGAGTACTCGAAGAAATGGAGAAGAACAACGGTTACGGTATTGTTCTTGCCGGCAGACCTTATCATATTGACCCGGAAATCAATCACGGTATTCCGGAGATGATTGCTTCTTACGGCTTGTCTGTTCTTACAGAAGACAGCCTCCCGATTAACTTTAACCCTGAAAGACCGATGCGTGTTAATGACCAGTGGGTTTATCACTCAAGGCTTTACACGGCTGCAGAGTTTATCTGTAAGCGTGATGACCTTGAACTCATTCAGCTCAACTCTTTCGGTTGCGGTCTTGATGCTGTTACAACAGATCAGGTATTTGAAATTCTTGATAACAGTAACAAACTTTACACAGTTCTCAAGATTGACGAGGTAAACAACCTCGGTGCGGCAAGAATCAGACTCCGTAGTCTGCTTGCTGCTATGAAGCAGAGACACGACAGAAATGTAAAACCCGATCCGAAGCCGGTTAATTACCACAGAGCTGAGTATACTCAGGCAATGCACGATGAAAAGTATACAATCATCGTTCCGCAGTTCAGCCCGATTCATCTTGATATGGCAGAGCCGGTTCTTGCAAAGTACGGATTCAACATTGAGGTTCTTCGTAATGATAACCGCCAGGCAATTGATACAGGTCTTAAGTTTGTAAATAACGATGCCTGCTTCCCGTCAATCACCGTTGTCGGTCAGATTATGGATGCTGTGCTTTCAGGAAAATATAACACGGACAAACTTGCTATCATTATGACACAGACAGGCGGTTGCTGCCGTGCAAGTAACTATGTCGGATTCATACGTCGTGCGCTCGGTAGCGTCGGACTTTCTCATATTCCCGTTATCTCACTCAACGCAAACGGTATGGAGAAGAATGAAGGCTTCAAGCTTCCGAAGAAGATGATCTGGGATGCGATAAAGCTTATTGTTTTCGGTGACCTGTTTATGCGTTGCCTTTACCGCGTGCGCCCGTATGAAATTGTTGAGGGCTCAGCAAATGAATTGCACGCGAAATTACGTAGCCTGTGCATTGATCACTTGATCGGCAAGGACAAAACATATTCTTATGCTGATCTTTGTCAGAAGATTGTTGATGAGTTTGACAATCTTCCGATTCACGAAAATGTCAGAAAACACCGTGTCGGTGTTGTAGGTGAGATCCTTGTTAAATATATGCCTCTTGCAAATAACCACATCGTGGAGCTTCTGGAAAAAGAAGGTGCAGAGGCAGTCGTTCCCGATCTGATTGATTTCTTTAATTACTATATTTATAAAAATGACTACAAGCATCAATATCTCGGTTCAAAATGGACAGCTTCTGCGATTGCTCATGTTGGTGTAAGAGCAATCAGAATTCTTAAGCGTCCGGCACTCAAAGCTCTTGAGAACAGTAAACGCTTTGAGCCACCGATGAAAATTGAAGATGTAGCAGAACTTGCAAAACCGTTCCTTTCACTCGGAAATCAGTACGGTGAGGGTTGGTTCCTTGCGGGTGAGATGGCAGAGTTAATCACAACAGGAACACCTAATATTGTCTGCATCCAGCCTTTTGCATGTCTTCCGAATCACGTTGTGGGTAAGGGTGTTATCAAGGCGATGAAGAATACTTATCCTCAGGCAAATATTGCTGCAGTAGACTATGACCCGGGTGCATCAGAGGTTAACCAGGTCAACAGAATCAAACTTCTTCTTTCTGCAGCAGACGAAATAGCAAAGAATCTGGAATTAACCAATGAATAATTGAGGAGTCTAAAATGAACGTTTTCAGACAAATTATATCCAACCATGCTTTTGTTTCTGTTGTTCTTGCATGGTTTGCGGCACAGTTTGCTAAAGGAATACAGGGTATATTCAAGGAGAAATCAATCAAGGGCTTTCGCCGTGTTATTGCAAACGGGGGAATGCCCAGCTCACACTCTTCAAGTGTAAGTGCTTTGTGTGTAGCGAGTGTGTTTGCACACGGTTTTGATTCTTTTGAATTTGCGATATCTTTTCTGTTTGCCCTCATCGTTATGAATGATGCTTTCGGTGTACGCTATGAGACAGGTAAACATTCGAAAGTTCTTAAGCGTCTGCTTGCAAAGGGTGAAGTTGAGCTTGATGTTCAGCTCAAGGTTGCTGTCGGCCACACACCTCTTCAGGTTGTTGTCGGTTCAGCATTGGGTATTGCAATTGCTATTGCACTCAAGTTCTTAGTATACAGATAAAAAACGAGTATAGTTTAAAACAAAAAGGCAATCGGTTTTAAATCGGTTGCCTTAATTCTTTGTTAAGATTCCGATACGCTCGGTATAAAACTTAAAGTTTTAAGCTTTGAAGAAAATTTGTTGCTTTTAATCAAAATGTTTATTATTCCGGGTGAAATCTCCATACGATAGTAACAAAAACAGTGTGGCTTCGTGTTGACTTTTATATGCAAAAGGTATAAAATAAATGTGTATATAATTTACGGCGATGAGCTTGACCGCCTGCCGTATCAAATTATAAAAGGAGGCTGAACCTATGTATGTATTAGCTCTTGATCAGGGTACAACCAGCTCACGTGCGATAGTTTTTAACAAGCACGGTGAAATCGTATCCAAAGCACAGAACGAATTTGACCAGATTTATCCTAAAACCGGTTGGGTTGAACATAATCCTATGGACATTCTTTACAGTCAGCTTAAGGCAATCACAGCTGTAATCAACTCAGGTGAATTTGATGTCAGAAAAATTGCAGGTATAGGTATCACTAACCAGCGTGAAACAACAATCATCTGGGATAAGGACACGGGCAAGCCTGTTTATAATGCAATCGTGTGGCAGTGCCGTCGTACGGCTGACCTTTGCGAACAACTCAAGGAAGAAGGTCTCGGTGATTATATCCGTGAGCATACGGGACTTCTTATTGATGCTTATTTTTCAGGCACAAAAATCAAGTGGATTCTTGACAATGTTGATGGTGCGCGTGCTGCAGCGGAAAGCGGAAAGCTTCTTTTCGGAACAGTTGAAACCTGGCTTATCTGGAATCTTACAGGTGGTAAGGTGCACGTAACTGACTATTCAAACGCATCAAGAACAATGCTTTTTGATGTTGATAAACTTGAATGGGATGAGTATCTTTGCGAAAAACTCGGTGTTCCCATGTGTATGCTTCCGACACCCGTTGAATCAAGCATGGTTTACGGTGAGGTTGCACCCAATATTCTCGGTCTCGAGGAACTTGCAGGTATTCCTATCTGCGGTGCAATCGGTGACCAGCCGGCTGCACTTTTCGGCCAGGCATGCTTTAAACCCGGCCAGGCAAAGAATACTTACGGTACAGGTTGTTTCTTGCTTATGAATACAGGCGAAAAACGTGTTGATTCAAAGCACAATCTTCTCACAGGTGTGGCGTGGAGTCTCAACGGAGAAACTACATACTCAATTGAGGGCAGTGCGTTCAATGCAGGTTCCGTTATCAAATGGCTGCGTGATGAGCTTCATCTTATTGATCATGCAAGCCGTTGTGACGAGCTTGCTGAAATTGTACCGGATGCGAACGGAATGTATCTCGTTCCTGCATTTACAGGTCTTGGTGCTCCTTACTGGGATATGTATGCAAGAGGTACAATCGTTGGCCTGACACGAGGGGTTAACCGTGCGCACTTCGCACGTGCTGTTCTTGAAAGTATTGCTTTCCAGGTAACTGACCTTCTTGAGGCTATGACCAAGGATTCGCAGATTACTCTTTCAGAACTCCGTGTTGTCGGCGGTGCAAGTGTAAGCAACGTTATGATGCAGATACAGGCTAACCTTATCCGTACAATGGTAAACCGTCCGAAGACAGTTGAAACAACTGCTCTCGGTGCTGCTTATCTTGCAGGTCTTGCAGTCGGTATGTGGAAAAATCTTGACGAAATTGAACGTAACCGCGAAGTTGAAAAAGTATTTATTCCGAAGATGGAGAAGGCGGACAGAGATAAACTTTATAAAGGCTGGCTTCGTGCCGTTGAACGTTCAAAAGGCTGGGAAGAGGATTAAGACATAATAATAAATATACGGGCATAATAAATTTGTATTATTTAATTTTTTTTAGGAGAGTTTATTATGCCCCAAGTAGTTTGTGACTGGAAAACCCTGCACGACTTTATGATTGATGCATTCAAAGGTGTAGGAGTTCCTGCCGAGGATTGTGAAATCGTTGTTGATGTCATTCTTGAGTCTGACAGACGCGGTATTGAGTCTCACGGCTGTAACCGTTTTAAACCCATCTATATTGACAGGATCAATGCAGGTATTCAGAATCCTGTCACAAACTTTGAAATTATCAAGGAAACTCCGACGACTGCCGTTGTTGACGGCCATAACGGTATGGGTCAGGTTATCGGCTATAAGGCTATGAATATGGCTGTTGCAAAGGCAAAAGAATACGGACTGGGTATGGTTGTTGTACGAAACTCTTGCCACTACGGTATAGCAGGTTATTACACAACAATGGCAACAAAGTCGGGATGTATCGGTATGACAGGTACAAATGCACGTCCGTCGGTTGCCCCGACATTCGGTGTTGAGGGTATGTTCGGTACAAACCCGTTCACAATCGGCGTTCCTACAGACGAAGATTTTGACTTCAATTTTGACTGTGCAACATCAATTACACAGAACGGTAAAGTCGAATATTACGAAAGAATCGGAGAAAAAATACACCCGGGAACAGTTATTGATTCAGACGGTGACCCTGTTGAGGGTGACGCAGGAGAGGCTCTTAAGAAAATTCGTCAGGGTACTGCGGCACTTACTACTCTGGGTGGTATAGGTGAAGAACTGGGCGGATACAAGGGCTACGGTTTTGCCATGGTAGTTGAATTTTTGTCATCAATACTTCAGGACGGTGCTTACGGCAAAGCTCTCGACGGCAGGGATGAAAACGGAAATATTTGTCCGTATCACCTCGGCCATTACTTTATCGCTATTGACACCGACCATTTTCTCGGTGAAAAAATCGCACGCAAAAAAGCAGGCGATATTATACGCTCAGTCCGTGCATCGAAGAAGATGCCGGGTGAAGACCGAATTTATACAGCAGGTGAAAAAGAGTGGGAAATACGGCTCAGCCGTAAGGACAGCGGTGTACCCATAAACGAGGCCGTTCAGTCGGAAATGAATGATGTCCGCGATAAGCTCGGCCTCGACTACGTGTTCCCTTGGGAAAAGTAATATAAGTTATGTTAGCTATGGAGGATATATATAAATGGATTACGCAAAAGAATCTCTTAAGCTCCACTATGAGTGGAACGGTAAGATTGAAGTAATCGCAAGAGCAAAAGTTGATAACAAAGAAGCACTTTCACTTGCGTACACACCGGGTGTAGCGCAGCCCTGTCTTGAGATTCAGAAAGACATCAACAAGAGTTATGAACTTACACGCCGTTCAAACTTGGTTGCTGTTGTCACAGACGGCTCAGCAGTTCTCGGTCTTGGTGATATCGGACCTGAAGCAGGTATGCCTGTTATGGAAGGTAAGTGTGTACTTTTCAAGGAATTTGGCGGAGTTGACGCATTTCCTCTCTGCATCCGTACACAGGATGTTGATGAGTTTGTAAACACGGTTGCTCTTCTTTGCGGCAGCTTCGGAGGAATCAATCTTGAGGATATCGCAGCACCCCGTTGTTTCGAAATCGAAAGAAAACTCAAGGAAAAGGCAGATATTCCCGTTTTTCATGATGACCAGCACGGTACGGCAGTTATCTGCTGTGCGGCACTTATTAACTCGCTTAAAATCGTAGGCAAGAAGATTGAAGACTGCACGGCAGTATTCAACGGTGCAGGTGCAGCGGGTGTTGCAATTGCCAAGCTGTTCAGAGTTATGGGTATCGGTGACATTATTATGTGTGACCGTAAAGGTGTTATTTGTGACGGTGATGATCTGACACCTGCAAAACAGGATATTGCAGATTTTACAAATAAAAATCATGTTCGGGGTTCACTTGCGGATGCGATGAAGGGTGCAGATATCTTCATAGGTGTTTCCGCACCGGGTGTTGTTACACAGGATATGATCCGATCAATGGCTAAGGATCCGATTGTTCTTGCAATGGCTAACCCTGTGCCTGAGATTATGCCTGACCTTGCTAAGCAAGCAGGTGCAGCGGTTGTAGGTACGGGCAGAAGTGATTTCCCGAATCAGGTAAACAACGTTCTTGCTTTTCCGGGCATTTTCCGCGGTGCTCTGGATGTACGTGCAAGCGATATCAATGAAGAAATGAAGATTGCGGCGGCAAAAGCTCTTGCAGATCTTGTTTCAGACGAAGAACTTAATCCTGAATACGTTATTCCAAAGGCTTTCGATCCGAGAGTTGGCGAAGCAGTTGCAGCAGCAGTTGCACAGGCAGCGAAGGATTCAGGTGTAGCAAGAATATAAAAACAACTACGGGCAAGACTGGAACTTGTCCGTAGTTTTCTCTTGATAAATCCTTGTAAAGTGCTATAATGGAAATAACAGAATGGGGGCGTAAATATGCAAACCAAAACAAAGGTTTCTTCAGAACGTATTTTAGAGTTTTATAAAGAACTTGACAGACATAATATTGAAAACCATGCACTGATTATGATGCGTGGTAATGACATTCTTTTTGAGAATTATGTTTATCCGTATTCTGCTGATATGCCTCATACTCTTTTTTCGGTAACAAAATCCATAACCTCAACTGCAGCAGGTTTTGCAATAGATGAGGGTCTGTTTTCACTCGATTCAAAGTTAATTGATATTTTTCCTGAATATCCTGCGTGTGAAAGTAACGAATGGGAGAACCTTACGGTCAGGTCAGTAATTACGATGATGAGTAACAAAGAGTTCAGTTTTACACAGGATATGACAGGTAATTACGTTGAAATGTTTATGAATGCACCTTTCCGTAAAAAGGACAGAGGCTTTTTATACAGTAACAATGATGCACATATTGTTGCTGCCGTAGTTCAGAAAACTGCCGGAATGAATCTTGTTGATTATCTTATGCCGCGTTTGTTTATTCCCCTCGGGATAGAAAAACCGTTCTGGGAGTTTAACTCAATCGGTGAAAATATCGGAGGAACGGGTTGTCATTTAAAACTGCGTGATGTTGCAAAGATCTGCCGATGCTATGCAGATGGCGGCAAGTTCAACGGGGAGCAGATTATCCCTGAATGGTGGACGAAAGAAGCGACAAAACTGCAAGTAGGACACGAAAACGGTAAAGACAACGGATACGGATATATGTTCTGGATTAACGGTAATGTTTTCAGTATGGACGGTATGTTTGGCCAGCGTGTGTCTTATATCCCGGAATTTGATGCTGTTGTAGCGAGTTTCAATGCCTGTGTAAATGACGGTGATTTTACCTCAGCTTTTGAGAAAATACTGCCAAAGGCATTCGAAGAAGAATGTGATGAGGAATGCGATAAGAAGCTTGAAGACTATCTAAGAACAAAAGACGAGAAACCTGTTTTATGTAAAGGTTTACCTGAAATTCCGACCGGCAAAAAATTCTATCTTACTAACGTATCCGATGTGTTGGCAAAGCTTATGTTTCCTGCAAGTCTTATCCCGCGTACTGTTACTGCGAGTATTGCCTGCCGTACGAAGTCAAATCTTAATGAGCTTTCTTTTCAAGTCAGAGAAAATGTCTTCACCATAAAATGGAAGGAAGAATCGGACGAGATTGTTATTAATTGTGGTCTTGACGGTGTGCCACGGATGTCCGAGTGCCAGATTAAAGGATACACGTATAAAATTTGGGCGTATGCGTATAACAAAGACGGTAAAATCAATGCTGTCGTCAAGCCTATAAACACTCTGGCAACACAGAGGATTGAAATTGATTTCAGCAATGATAAAGTTAAAATGAAGATGACGGGTAATCCGTCTTTCCCGTGGTTTATCAGCAAAAACGCCGACCAGAGCAGTTTTGTGAAAAACAGCGGTGCATTTAAACCGACGATTATGAAAGTAGTGGATAAAGTCCTTGAAACTACAGAAATGCCGATGATTTTTAAAACAAAATAACAGATAAAAAGTCGGATAAGATTTTTGGTCTTATCCGACTGAATTTTTATATTTTTTCTAATTCTTTAAGTTTCTCGTCAACCTCTGCACGTCTTTTCATAAGCTCTGCCTGAATAGGCTCAAGACGCTTCTTTGAGAGGGGATAGATGATTGTAAGAATGAGAATAAGAGTGTAGACAATTGCAGGTACGATGGTGCACATTTTGTAAATATTGTGACCGAAGCTGCCTGCGGCTGTTGTAATGGTGTTTCTCACCTTATCAGTGTAACCTGTTTTCTTAAGAAGCTGCATTCCGCCCGAGTCGGCAATTGTCTGACCGAGCTTTCTTGAGAATGTGTAAACGGCGTAGATTGCACTTTCACTGTGTTCGCCTGTTGTGTATTCGTTGTAGTCAATAACGTCCATAACGATTGCCCAGTTTGTGATACTCATAAACGAGTAACCGAAACCTGTGATTGCCTGCATTATGAAATACGTTGTAACGTTCGGAAGGAAGACTGCATTGAAAATACTTGCGAGTGATGAAAGGAAAAGACCGAATACACAGATTTCTTTTTTACCGAACTTTTCAACGAGTTTCGGCATAATGGGAATCATAATTGCCATCGGTGCATAGGTGCAGAGCGTGTTTATGATTGAAAGATTAGAGTCGCCGAAATAGTTTTTGAAAAGATACTGGTTGAATGAGCCGTATTGCAGAAGTCCGCTGATAAGTACGCCCGAGAGTGTAACCGTGATGAACGGAAGACTCTTGAAAAGAGGACCGTATGTGCGCTTAAGGTTAATTTTCTTGGTTTCAACGGGTACTTTAACTCGTTCTTTTGTTGTTTTGTAACAAGCAAGGTATGAAATAATTGCGAGGGTTGCGAGAATAACAGCAAAGATAAATGCCTTTTCACCGCTGAAAACAGAAACTTCCTCGTTTGTTTTCGGGTCGATGAATTTGTTGTAAACAACCATCTGGCCGAGGAGTGTAACAACAGCACCGCCGACACCGCCGCCGATTGAACGGAATGTTGAAAGGAGTGTTCTGCCCTTAGGGTCATCCGTGATTACCGATGCAAGTGAGCCGTAAGGAATGTTAACACCCGTGTAAAGCATACCGAAGCATGTGTATGTAACGTATGCGAAGATGAGTATAACAATGTAACTGTTTACAAACTTGTTGATTCCAAGGAAGCAGACAGCCATTGAAACGCAAAGCGGAATTGAAAGCCACTTGAGATAAGGCCTGAATTTGCCCTCGGGAGTTGATTTTCGTGCGTCAACAATAAGTCCCCACATAGGGTCATTGATAGCATCCCAGAGTCTTGTTACAAGGAAAAGAACCGTGATGTCATTGTAAACTTTTTCAGAATCAAATCCAACCATAAGGCTGTCGGTGTAGAATACCTTAAGGAATGTTGAAATAAAGGTGAGAACCAGCAGATTGCCGATGTCACCAAGCGTGTATCCGAAGCCTTCTTTGATCCCGATAGCATTCGGATGCTTTAATGCATTTTTAGGTGCAGTGTCTTTTTTATTAGCCATATAATAATTACCTCTTGTCCGAAACAGGTTTTTGCGTTAGTTATATTGTCTTATATCAATTGATTGTTGTGCGGATCTTTAACGTTGGCGGTTACGCCGAAATCACTTGCAATATCTTTTTTGATATGATAAAAATGATAGGTTTCTCCTTCAGGACCGTCGATGCTTTTGTATAACTCCAGACAGGAGAAGAACTCATCATAATACTCTTTGGAGACCTTCTCTGAAAGTGCAGACAATTCTGTATCGGTTATTCCGAAAACAGCATTTTTGTCGTTCATGTGTTCGAAGGTTTCTTTTGATTGAATATACCAGACAGGATATAAGAAATTTCCTGTTTCTTTGTTGAAATCCCAGAAAAGTATACCGTGTGTGAATTTATCTTTAGAATATGCGACGACTCTGCTGTTAAATTCCACTCCTGAGAAAAGGTATTCAACGCCATCGTCTATAAGTGTATTGGCTATTTTTTCAAAACCTTCATGTTTTTTTGTATACTGCACATAATCATTATGAAAGCTGTATGTGCAGTTGACCAACCCACAGATCAGAATGATAATCAGCAAACTGCTTTTGGCTTTTCCTTTTAATTTTACAGCAAGGTAAATTATGCTGCAAGTAAGCATAAAGAACCAGATGAAATAATAGATGTTCCTTGTCCTGAGTATGAATACTCCCGTAAATGCCATAGCTGCAAGGCTGATAAATGAGAAAGTAATAAGGTAAGTCAGCGGAGTTTCATCCTTGTCCTTTATTATGAAAATAATTGCTGTTACGGCAATCAGGAGAAAGATTGCCGCTACAATGAGCAAAGGAATGTACCGAATACCTTGGTTGTAGACTGAAAATCCGAGAATCGATGCAATACTTCTCATAGTTGTAATCAGGTTTTTGATAACCTCTGACGGGAGATAAGAAAGCCTGGTTTCTTCGATGATCGGATCACTGTTTATATTGAAAGACTTTACAATAACAACTCCGGCAAGGTTAGATAGTAAAGCTCCTGCTGAAAACATAACTCGTTTAACAGAGGACTTGATAACCGTAATAAACTTCTTTTGCCTGATTATTTCTGTCAGAATGAGAAGACAGTCAAGTGCTACCAACGGCAGGCACCCTGTGAGAGTTTGCCTTAATGAGTTCATACCTAATGCACAATTGAGAAGCAAAACTAAAATTATCGTTACCGGATTTACTTTATTGTATTTTTTTAGTCTCAGCCAAACACCCAATGAAAGCAGAATTCCGATAAAATATGTGGCATAATAGCTGGCCATTGTGTAAAAAATCTGCCAGCCAAAGGTGTTTGTACAGGCTCCGGTGCATATTATACCTGCTCCGGATATACAGAATAATCCTAACGGAAGATACTTCCTGTCAACTGCTTCCTTCATACAGTAAACAAAAGAAAGAAGAATAAAAACGGTCATCAGGCACGATGCTGCTGACAGTGCTAAAAAAGAATCCCCTAAAATTCCGTACATCAATGCTGCAAGAACAGGCGTTGCAGCTATATAAAACTGGTTTCCGAACACCCAGTTCTCAGGAAATAAAGTTTTTTCAGTCCACATTTGCTTTGCAACCAATGCATCTGAATATATATCAGGGTTATAGAATGGTCTGCCGTTAAAGTTAAAGCAAAACATTCCGATGACGATTCCTGCGGTCAGAATCAGGAAAAGTGCTGAAAAAAACTTTTCTTTTTTTGATAATGTGGTTTGATTCATAATTTACCTCAAATTTGTTGCGAATAAAAACCGTCAGTTTGCCGTAAGGTGATTTTTAACATTGTTTTCGTAATGACCTGTATCCTGGAATCCGTTTTCGGTACGGATACATTCACCCCATTTGCGTGCGATTTCCTCGTAGGAATCTGACTGTACTTTTGCTCTGTGGAAGCCGTCCTTGCTGCCTCTCAGGCACCAGTCGGAGCTCCACATTCCGTGTCCCGTAGCCTTATAGGTCCACAGACACCAGCTGTAATTCTGCTTGTCGAGAGTTTTGAAGCAGTTTTCCCATGTTGTCTTCTGATGGGGATAGAATTCACCCATAAACATCGGTACATCAAAATATATCCACTTTGTAAAGAATGCAAAAAGATTAAAGATGAAGTTGGAGTTGTTATAGAAGTGAACCTGGTAGACAACGTTATTCCAACCTTTTGTCCAGGCCTGAGGCAGAGCGAAAGCGGTCCAGATGCATTCCATTGTGATTATGTGGTCTGTGTCAACTGCTCTTACTGTATTATAAAGTCTGGAGTAAGCCATAGTGTTGTTTTTTCGGCGTTCAAGCTCACCTGAAGGAACGTCACACATCGGTTCGTTAAGAAGGTCATACATAGCGACTGCAGGGTTGCCGACGAATTTCTCAGCGATTGCGGTCCAGAGTTCATCTGTCAGAACACGGTATCTTTCACCCTGTTCAGTGTCCTCATAGTAACCGCAGGAATAACCCTTACCATTGTGAGGAGCGTCGCTGTGATATCCGACTGCACCGTGCATATCGAGGATAACGTACAGCTCACGCTCAGAGCATTCCTCAACAACCCATTCAAGACGTGAGAAATCCCATTCACCGTTTTCATCAAGAATTTTTGTACCGTTATCGTCATAATAGAAGTTTCTGAACCAGAACGGAACACGCACACAGTTGAATCCCATTGACTTGATTTCGTCAAGGTCGTATTCTGTAATCCAGTTGTCCATATAGAGATTGAACAGGTCATAAGCCTTATCTCTGCCGAAACGGTTTTCGAGAGTTTCTAGCACGGAATAATGGTCAGTAGCCTCTTCATAAGGGCAAAGCCAGTCCTCCCATATCATCCATGCACCGAGGTTAACACCTTTAAGCTGGATTTTTTCACCTTTAGCATTGACAATGTTTCTGCCTGCAGCGGTGAGAAAATCTTCTGATGTAAAACCGATTACTTCATCAACAGCCTCAACTGCGAAGCTGACAGAACAAACGGAAAAAGCTGTAATAACGGCAAGTGCCAACGATAAAATTGCCTTGAAAGTATTTTTCACAAAACCACTCCTCTGTATAATTTTACAAAATGATTATAGTATAATTAAAAGTGTGTGTCAATTGACATTTTCTTTTGGAATAAATATAATTAACACATAACCCAACGCGAGGTGAATTATGAAGCGAGTATTTCTCATCGTCCTTGATTCGTGCGGAATCGGTCAGATGCCTGATTGTGGAGATTTCGGTGATAAGGACTGCAATACCTTGAAAAGAATATCACAGTCACCGTTTTTCTCGGCAGAGAATATGTGTCGGCTCGGCCTCGGTAACATTGACGGTATCGATTATCTGCCTGAAACCGATACTCCTCTTGGTTGTGTGGCAAGACTTGCGGAAAAATCAAAAGGCAAGGATACAACAATCGGCCACTGGGAGATTGCAGGTGTTGTTTCCGGTAAACCTTTGCCTACTTATCCTGACGGCTTTCCTGAAGAAATAATTTCCGAGTTTTCACGGCAGACGGGCAGAGGAGTGCTTTGTAATAAACCGTATTCGGGCACGGATGTTATTCGCGATTACGGAAAAGAACATCTCGAAACAGGGGCTCTTATTGTCTATACCTCTGCAGACAGCGTTTTTCAGATTGCTGCACACGAGAAAATTGTACCTACTGAAAAGCTTTATGAATACTGTCGCACTGCGAGAGCGATCCTTATAGGTGAACACGCAGTCGGCAGAGTAATTGCGCGTCCGTTCGGGGGCGAATATCCTGATTTCAGGCGTACCGCAAATCGTCACGATTTCTCACTTGAGCCTCCGAAGCAGACTTTGCTTGATGCAATTGAGATGAACGGAAAAACCGTTTATGCAGTTGGCAAAATAAGCGATATTTTTGCAGGTAGGGGCGTGACGGATTCTGTTTACACTCATTCGAATCAAGAGGGAATGGCAGAAACGCTCAATGCACAGAAAAAAGATTTTGAAGGTCTGTGTTTTACAAATCTTGTGGATTACGATATGCTTTACGGTCACCGTCAGGATATTGACGGTTATGCAAAAGCATTCGCAGAGTTTGATGAGTGGCTCGATATCTTTATAAAAGGTATGCGTGATGACGATGTGCTGATGATAACAGCGGACCACGGATGTGATCCGGGGGACTGTCATACAGACCATACCCGTGAATACACGCCACTTATTGTTTACGGCAAGAAAATTGAACGGATAAACCTCGGTACACGTGACACTTTTGCCGATATTGCTGCTACCGTCGCCGCATATCTCGATGTTTCGTTCAAATGCGACGGAAAGCCGATTTTAAAATGATATTTTGTTGAATTTTACGGAAACTTCAAAAAGTGATATTTTTAAGAGGTGACTATATGCGTATTTACGACATTATTCTCAAAAAACGTTACGCAGAAGAGTTGTCAGACGAAGAAATTGAATTCTTCGTCACTTCTGCATGCAAAGGCGATATAGAAGACTATCAGATTACAGCTCTTTTAATGGCAATCTGTTTTAACGGTATGACAGAAAGAGAAACATCAACGCTTACAATGTGTATGGCACAGTCCGGGGATATGGTTGATCTGTCCTCAATTGACGGATACACGGTTGATAAACACAGTACTGGTGGCGTAGGTGATAAAACAACGCTTATTGTAACGCCTATTGTTGCTGCCCTTGGCGGAAAGGTTGCCAAAATGTCAGGCAGGGGACTCGGTCATACGGGTGGTACTGTTGATAAACTTGAGTCAATTGATGGTTTTCGGACCACACTTTCAGGCGAAGAGTTTCTTTCGCAGGTAAACCGTATAGGCCTTAGTGTTATCGGTCAATCCGGTGATCTTGCTCCTGCGGACAAAAAGTTTTATGCTTTGCGTAATGATACCGCAACAGTGGACAGTATTCCTCTTATCGCATCGTCAATTATGAGTAAAAAACTTGCGGCAGGGTCGAAGGGTATTGTTCTTGATGTTAAAACAGGCAGCGGTGCCTTTATGAAGAGCGTTGAAGAATCAGAGGCACTGGCAAGGGCGATGGTGTCAATCGGCAAATCTGCAGGCAGAGATACCGTGGCTGTGATTACTAATATGGATATTCCTCTCGGAAACGCTGTCGGCAATTCGCTCGAGGTAATCGAGGCGATTGAAACGCTGAAAGGTAATGGTTGCGATGATCTTACGACCGTGTGTATTGAGCTTGCTGCCGATATGCTCACACTTGTAACAGGAAAGGATAAGGAAACCTGTATTTCGATGGCAAAGGGTGCAATCTCGGACGGAACAGCGCTTGAGAAACTCAGGAAAATGGTTGCTTCTCAGGGAGGTAATTCCGAATGGATAGATAACACTGATCTTTTCCCGAAAGCGAAGTATTCCTATGAAATCAAAGCGGATGCAGACGTGTATATCAGCAGTATGGATGCTGAAAAAATAGGAGTGGCATCACTTCTTCTCGGCGCGGGAAGAAATAAAAAGAGTGATTCACTTGATTTTTCTGCAGGTATAATTTTAGGTGCAAAAACAAGCGATAAGGTAACAAAGGGACAGACTATTGCTACCCTTTATGCAAATGATGAAACAAAATTTCCGGTCGCAGTACAGAAGTTTAATGAAGCACTTGCTTTTTCTTCCGATCCCGCAGATAATCAACCGATTATCTATTCGATTGTTAAATGAGGTATATATAAATTAAAGTCATCAGACAGTGTGAAGGTTTTAGTTTTTAAGGCAGACACACACCGACAGTTCTGATGTTACGGAATAATAAAAAGCAGTATTGAGAACTGACTCAATACTGCTTAATCATTTATTTATCTTTTCTGCATTGTGATAATCTTTTTATAGAAATCAACCGCACCCTCAAGTGTGTTGCACTCGATATTTTCATTAAGACCGTGCATGCCTTTCATCTGCTCGGGACCGTAAATAACGGGAGCAAAACGTACACAGCTGTCACAGATTTTTGAATAGAATCTTGCATCCGTTGCACCGGTAACAACGTACGGGCTGCAGCCTACACCGGGGAAACATTCATTGATTGCACTTTCAACCATTTTGAAAGCCTCACCGTGGATGTCAACGCTCGGGGACGGATAACCTCTGTAGACAACTTCGGTTTCAATGTCATATTTTTTTGCAAGGTTTGTGATCACTTCAAGACTTTCGTCTGTACCCTGATGAGGAATGTATCTCATGTTTGCACAGATTGAAGCCTCCTGCGGAATAACATTGTAGCCATTCGAACCTTCAGCCATTGTGAATGCAATTGTTGTCGAGAGCATAGCACCTGCCTGAGCACTTATCATAGGCAGAAGTTTTTTCATAAGAGGCTTGAAAAGCCAGAGGTTGCCGAAAATCAATCTGAGTCCGAAACCTGCATAGGGTGCAAGCTGCGTGAACATAGCCTCAACTTCAGGCATAAACTCAACATTGAAAGGATTCTTTTTCTCGACTGCAGCAACAAACTTGGAAAGTCTTGCGATCGGGGTGTTCTTCGGGGGAGCACTTGCGTGTCCGCCTGTTGAACGTGCGATAAATTTAACGTCGCCGTAACCTTTTTCAAAGACACCTACCATAGCAAAATTACCCTTGATACCTGCCATCGGGTCCTGAATGATTCCGCCACCCTCGTCACAAACAAGGAAAAGTTTTACACCCTGTTTGTCGAGGTAATCAACAATTTTCGGAGCACCGTCACCACCGATTTCTTCGGTGCAGCTGCTTGCAATGTAAACATCGCAGTCAGGAGTGTAACCGTCTTTGAGGAGTTCTTCAACTGCCTGTAGGAATGCCATTACTGTGCATTTTGTATCTGAGGTACCTCTGCCCCATACTTTGCCTTCTGCTACTTCACCGCTGAAGGGAGGATACTTCCATTCACCTGTAGCCTCGACAACGTCCTGGTGACTCATAATGAGAATAGGTTTCTCACTTGATTTACCTTTCCACTTGAAAAGAAGATTGCCGTCAATCTCCGTTTTCTCCAGTTTTTCGTGTACGGTCGGGAAAAGTTTTTCAAGCACTTTGTGGAAGCCGAGGAACTTTTCTGTATTGATCTCACCGCGTTTGGAAATTGTTTCATACTGAACCATTTCCGAAAGTTTAGAAACGTATTCTTCAGTCCTTTTAGGATCAGGATTCGGAATGTAGTCAGCCTTTTTAGTTTTCATAAGGGCTGTTCTGATAACTGCTGCCAGCAAAAGCAATATAAGAACTGCTATGACAGCGAGAATTACGTAAATAACGTATTTCATATATAATCGCCTCTTTTTGTTAATTTAGTGACATTATATCAGATGTTGACATATCTTTCAATCTTTTGTTCATATAAAATTTACTTGTCTGTCACTATACGTTGTGTTATAATATATGCGGAAATTTATTGCAGGAGGTTATTTACTATGGATTTAGGCGACCTTGCGGCATCAGCCGTCAAAAAGATAGCAACAAAGAAGGGTAATAAACTTTGCAAGAAGGGTGCAGTACCCGAAGTGGTTAAAGTAAAGCCCACGGTTATAAAAAACAGCAAGGACTCAAAATATGATGTCGGATTCTCTTCTCGTGAGATGATGCCTGATGATTTCGGTGATAAGAAGTACTATATCGCCGGACACAGAATGGCTCAGGATATGACCGGTATACACGATAATCTCACTGCGAGTGCCATGTGGCTGGGTGTCGGTGAAGAGGGCGGTATAATCATTGTAACTGCCGATATCATCGGTCTTACCAACACAGAAGTAACTCTTATCAGAGAGAGTCTTTCCGATTTCTGCAAAAAAGCAAATTGTAAAGCAATCAACATCTGCTGCACACACCAGCACGCAGGTTTTGATACAGTAGGATATTGGGGCAGACTTCCCTTTACCGGTAAGGTTGATACATATATGCAGAAGATTTTCAAAACGATCAAGGAAATCTGCATAGAAGCCTACGAAAACAGAACAACGGGTGACCTTTACCTTGGTACAACACACGTGCCTGAGGCACAGCTCAAGAGACGTCCTCCGAATGTGGTTCACGATACACTTACGCGTTTTCGCTTTGTTCCCGACAACGGTTCGAAGGAAACATGGCTTCTCAATTTCGGAGCTCATCCTAATACTCTCGGTGGAGATAACACACTCTGCAGTGCAGACTATCCTTACTTCCTCCGTCAGGCAATCTATGCTGAAAAGGACGTTAATATACTCTTTGGTATCGGCGCAATCGGCGCGGTTGATCCCGGTTTGTTCGGCGAAGAAGAGGATAGATGGGCACGCACTGAAAAGCAGGGTAAGGCCCTTGCTGCAGGTGCACTCAGAATTGATAATGACGAAAAAATGCCGGCAGAAATCACGGTTCTTCAGCAACCGTTCCATTACCATGCTGATAACGGTGTTCTTGCATTCCTTGCAATGCTCAAGGTTATGAGCTCGAAGATGGTGCCGAGTAACACCGCAGAGCTTAAGATGGCACTTGTGTCCGAAATGACTTATATGAAAATTGGTACACAGCAGGTTCTTCTTATTCCGGGTGAAGCATTTCCGGAAATTGCATACGGCGGTGCCGCTTCTGCAGAGGAATCATCAACAGGCAGAGGAACAGAGATCAATCCTCCGACATTTGTTGAAATTGCCGATGACGAAAATCTTCTTGTGTTCGGTGTTTCCAATGACTTCACAGGTTATGTTGTTCCGCCGAATGACTTTATTCTTCATAAGACGCAGCCGTACCTCAGTACAGGTAAGGATAAATTTGACCGTGGTCATTATCACGAAACGAACTCTCTCGGCTATTCTGCAGCTAAAACTCTTTCGGATACTTTTGCAGATATTATGAGCAGAGTTAAATAATTGTGTGATGTTATAGCTTGAGGTTAAAGATGGAATATAAATATGAATTGCATTGTCATACGGGCGACGTCAGCCGATGTGCTGACTGTTCAGCTGAAAAAGCAGTTGAATTATACAAAAAATCCGGATATTCAGGAATAGTAATAACTGACCATTACTCACCGCAGACTTTTTTGGACAGACACCTTTTTGCTCCGCAGAAAGATGTGGATTTTTACTTGAGTGGATACGAAAAAGCACTTGCTGCTGCAGGTGATGATTTCACAGTTCTTTTCGGAATGGAAATTCGTTTCTACGGTAACGGAAATGACTATCTTGTATACGGAATAACTCCCGAGTTCCTGCGTCAGCACGGAAATCTGATGACCTGTTATCCTCGCCGTTTTTATGAGCTTTGCAAGAAGCATAATATGATTTTTCTTCAGGCACATCCTTTCAGACCGTATATTTTCAGAACTAATCCGAAATATCTTGACGGTTGCGAAGTTTACAACGGCAAAGGCAAGGATAGCGATATCAACACAAAAGCCGAAAAATGGGCAGAAGAAAACAATATGCAGATCCGTGTAGGTGGAACCGACTTTCACCGTGAATCACATCTTAAAAACCTTAGCGGAATTATCACAAACAGCCGGATTAAAACAAACGATGATTTATTGCAGACTCTTCGCAGCGGAGAGTTCAGAATAATAAAATAACAAAACTGAATTTTAATGAAAGGAGGCGAAACCGATGAAACAGAACAGCGATAAAATAATTTCAACACTTCTTGCAACAGCGATGTTCTTTTCGAGCATGCAAAGCTATACATTTGCCCAAAAAGATAAAGATCCGATGCCCGGAAAAAACGAATTTCGTTGTGACTGGTTTGATGAAACTATAATATATCCTTATGAATACTCAGACGATTATTTCATCGGCAACGCCTATGATTATAACTACGCACTTGCACTTTATTCTCTTTGTGTTTCAATGGCTTCTTTCGGTTCGTTTGATTCCGAAAACAGAGATAAGAACATAAAGATGATGCTCGAAGAGTGCGGTTATGAGTTTAAAAGTTACGGATACGATACAGAGGGTTACGATACTGTCGGACTTGCGCTCGGCACAAAAAAGCTTCTGCTCAACGGAGAAGAAACAACCCTGGTTATTGCTGTAGTCAGAAGTGGTAATTACGGTATGGAGTGGGGCGGAAATTTGCGTGTCGGAACAGGTGAAAACCATGAAGGCTTTGATCTTTCCAAGCAGACCGCTATTCAGTATTTTAACGATTTCTGTAAGGATTTTGAACCGTACGGTAAGGTTAAGCTCCTTGTTCCGGGCTACAGCAGAGGCTCATCAATTGCGAATCTTTTCGTAGCTGAGATTATCGACGGTAGTTATACGGAGTCTCTGACAGGTGAAACTGACTACATCAGAAATGCAGGATTCACGAACGAAAATATTTACGCATATCTCTACGAAACACCGCAGGCAACAAGCAAACCCGAGGCGAGCGATGAGATTTACCATAATATTTTTAACATCATCAATCCCAGTGACTATGTTCCGATGTTCGTAATGGATAATTACAATTTCAGAACTTACGGAAGAACACTGTATCTCCCCTCGGCAAGCCGATGTGACGATTATCAGGAACTTTATACCGAAGCGTGTAAGGAATTTGATTCTTTTATGGCGCACACGGGCAAAGAGTCTGAAAACTTTTTCTACAGCGAAGAGGATTCACTTTCCTGCGAGCTGATTTTTAAAAATGTCTTCTCATACCTCGCAACGGAAGTTATGGTTGACAGAGAGAATTATGTTGAAAAGTATGAGGATTCACTGATTTTCTTTACCGGACAGTATCTTGGCAAAAAGCGTACTGTTAAAGATCTTGCAAGAACGCTCGGCACAATGGCTCTTGCTACTGCAGTTTCCCTCATTCCGTCAAATTATGAAAAGATCAAAACTGACGGTTATCAGTCCTATCTTGCTGACTATGTTGTCGAGAAAACAAAAGGTGCTGAGATCACTGATAAGGAGATAGAAGGTCTTATTGACATTTTTATTGAACTGCTTGACCTTGTTAAAAATCATCGTACAGCGATTACTACTCTTCTTTCGCAGATAAACACGGTAATCAATGTTCATCAGCCGTATGTTACGATGACGTGGGTACGAATCCTTGACGCAAATAAATTACTCGAAATCAACACGGATATTGAAGATAAACTGCGTATCAGTTGGCATAATATACGCCTCAAATATAATTCAAGCGGTAAACTTAACGCTGATTTTGATGAAGAGGGTAGCTATGTGTTGTGGACGAGTGATAACGAAGAGGTTGCTTCGGTTGACGAAGATGGTGTGGTTTATGCAAATTCTAAAGGAACCGCAACACTTACCGCAAGGCTTTATTCTGCAGACGGTGAAGTGATCGATGAAGCGTTTGCAACAGTAGATGTTGAGATGAATGCGATTCAGGTTGCAGTTCACAAAATCAAAGATATATTAACTTAAATTCTTATTATGAAGGCTACGGACTTATCCGTAGCCTTTAATTTTACCGGTCAGTTTTTTTGCCCAATTTATTTCTTCACGGTTTATTGCCGAAAAAATGCGTAATAAAGCAAAATAAACGGAAGCACTTATCATAATCCCTGTGATTGCATCACTTTTAGGTCCGAAATCAATAGGAAAAAAATTAAAAGCAATGCTTTTTATACTGCCTGCCGAAACGATACATAGTATAGGGATAACGATATCTCTGAAAAGGTCAATGCGCACTTCGCTTACGACCGTAAGTCTGCGGAAGCTTAAAAACAGGTTTATTATTTCACTCATAAAAACTACTATAATATAACCCTTGACAGATAAAATCGGAACAAGAAAATATACCATGGTAACACAGATACTTGCATCAATTATGTTATATCTCATGTAACTGACCTGCTGGTCAAGCCCTTTTAGCATACCGTCAATTGTCATATCCATATACATAACGGGTATAAGCGGAGAAAGTACCTGTGTGTAAAATCCGACACTTTTGTTATTGTAAACAGCAACAGATAGTTCATCGGAGTTGAAATACATTATTCCTGCCGTGCCTATGGAAAAAATCAGCGCTATGTGCAATACACGTGCAATCATATATCCGATACGCACGTTATTTCTGGCAATATGCTGTGCGGAAATCTCAGGTACAAGCAATCCTGAAAGTGATGACAGCAAGGCGGACGGATAAAGTACCAACGGTAATGCCATTCCGTGAATTATTCCGTAAGTTGCCATAGCTGTCTGTGGGTTACTGCCTGATTTACGGAATCCGACCGGAATCAGCAGATGTTCAACAGTCATAAGTATTGAACGCATTTGAGCACCGATTGCATCGGGTAAGGCTATCCGAAGCAGTTTTTGTATGATTTTTTGTGAATTTTCAGTTTTTTCAGATTTGTCTGTCGAAAATCTGTACAGTACAAACGAGCACATTGCAGAAAAGATTTCTGCACACGTCATACCGAAGACAATAGCGATGCATGAAGCCTCAAGTCCGTGTGACAGTACGGCACGCAAAGCTAACACTGTTACGCATATTTTGAAAATCTGCTCAAGAAACTGAACACACGTATAACGTACAAGTTTACCTACTGCCGTAAAATATCCTCCGAGTGCAGCAGATACAGCAATAAACGGAAGACTCAGACTCAGCACTTTCAGTGACGGTACACTACGCATATCACATATCCATTTCCGGCCGATCAGCCCCGAGAATCCGGACAAAACAAATGCGATAATAATACCGCAGATTAATGAATAAAGAATACACAACCTCATAATCTGCCGTTCAGAGTATTTACCGACAGACAGGTTATCTGCAACAAGACGCATTGAAGCAAGACGTATTCCGGCCGCTGAGAAGGTGACAGCCATACCGTAAACTGCGGTAATCAGTTGGAAAAGCCCTATGCCGTCTGCACCTATTTTGTTTGTCAGGTATACATTGAAGCTGACGGAAACCGTCCGCATAAGAAAAGCCGTAACGGTCAGAAGAATTGTATTGTGAAAAAGTTTTTTTGCTCCGCCCATAATATCACCGTTAAATATTATGTATTCAGACGATTATTAAGAATTGAAATTGAAATAATGTTGTGGTAAAATAAAAATATTAAGGGGGTATAATTATGAAAAAACTTCTTGCAATTCTACTTTCGGTGATTATCGCATTTTCTATGAGCATTTCTATTTTTGCTCAGTCAGAATCTGATGAGTGTGATTGTGGCTATATTCCGACTATTTTTGTAACAGGCTTTGCATACACAAATCTTGTTGCAAATGCAGGTACTCCTGAAGAATACGGGGCATTCGGTGCTGAACCCGAAGCAATAACAGAAATGATTAAAGGACTCATACTGCCTCTGATTTCACTCATTTTTACACGTGATTACGATGCTTTTGCACATCGTCTGAGTGCTGATGTAATGGAGCTTTTCTACGATGCAAGCTGTGATGAGAACGGCGTGCCGAAGAATCCTACAGTTGATATTGAACGCTTTAATCCGCCAAGAGCAGAGCATTATAAAAATGATTATTTCACCTTCCGATATGATTGGCGAAAGGATATATTCGATATTGCTGCAGAACTTAACGATTACATTGAAGAGACCAAGCGTCTTACCGGTCACAGTAAGGTTGCAATCCGTGCCGAGAGTATGGGCGGTGCTGTTACAATGACTTATCTTAAGGCTTATGGTTATGACAGCGTTGAGACCGTTATTATGCAGTCCTCGGCATTTGACGGTATTTCAACAATCAGTTCGCTTTTTATCGGTGATCTTACTATCGATGCACAGTCACTTGTGAATTATATCGGCAACTTTATGGAAGGCAATTCTCCTGATATGGTTTTCTACCGCGCGCTTTACCTTTCACTTGCAAAATTTGCCTTTAACCCCATTGTCGGTTTTCTGGGCGGCTTTATCGGAAATATTGACGGTATAGTTTATGACGAATGCATTAAACCGCTTTTCGGATACATACCGGGACTCTGGGCTTTTGTAACTCCCGAAACTTATGAAGAGGCAAAGGACTTTATGCTTGATGAAGAAGTCAATGCTGTACTTATCGAAAAAATTGACCGTTATCACTATGATGTGCAGGGTAAGCGTGATGATATAATTGCCGACGCCATGGCTAACGGTGTCAATTTTGCAATTTTATCCAATTACGGTAAAGGTGCACTTCCGATCGGTGAAGAATGTGACAGCCAGAGCGATTTCCTTATCGAAACCAAGCACACTTCACTTGGTGCAACCTGTGCGGTGTATGGCGAGACTCTCGGTGAAGACTATGTTCAGGCAATCGATGACGGACATAATCATCTTTCTGCCGACGGCATGATTGATGCTTCAACATGTTCTTTCCCTGAAATCACCTGGTTTGTCAAGGATATGGTACATACCTGGTACACAGACGGCTATGATGAGTTTGTGTATAAACTTATTTATACCGAAGGCCAGGAAACGATCCATACTTATGCTGAGTATCCTCAGTTCCTTGTAAACAATCAGGAAACAGAAGAACTCGAGCCTCTTACGGCAGAAAATTCTGACACTCAGAGTACGGATGTGAACGTAATCGAACTCATCGGGGTCTGGGCTGAACAGATTAAAAATGCAGAATAATTTTAGTTTTATACTTAATTTCAAAGCAGGAACGGTTTTATCTGTTCCTGCTTTTTGGTTAATTTTATCAAATTGAAACCTGTATTTAGTGCAATATGATAAAAATGAAAAACAGACACTTTTTTGCTGGAATTACCATAATCTTTGTGCTAGAATTAACCTGTAAATTTACATTTGTCTGGAGGTAATACAAATGAAATTAAAGAAAATTTTTGCAGTTGTACTGTCAATGGTAATGCTTGCAACGGGCACTGCAGTCGGTGCCTATGCAGCAGGTGATGTTGATTATACTATCAACAGTACTTACGAGAATGTTGATTGGTCAACAGTAAATCAGTACAAGGCTGATCTTCACAGCCACTCAACTGTTTCTGACGGTGATCAGACAATCAGACAGCAGGTAGAAAGACACTATGAACTCGGTTTTGATATTATGGCACTCAGCGACCACGGTACGGTTGACTACGGTTGGGATAAGGATACTGAAGCTGAGACAATCCGCGTGGTTCTTTCTGTCAAGGAAGGTAACCGTCCGATTGATCCTCTCAAAGCCTCAGGTATTACGGATGCAGGTGCTGCATATACATACGCGGATAATTATTATAAACAGTATGATGAAAACGGAAATGCTCTTCATACAATGATGAGAGTACCTTATGCAAATGAGCAGAATCCGACATCTTTCAATAATGCACATGTCAATACTTGGTTTGCAGATTACGGTAACGATGTTGTAGGCGGTACAAGTGATTATGACAGACCTATCAGAAAAATTGATGCACTCGGCGGACTTTCTGTTATCAACCATCCGGGTGAATATACAAACGCAAGAGATGAAAAATGCTACGAAGACGCATACGATCAGGATAATATCCATTACAAGTACGTTATAAATAAGTTTGCAAACCTTCTTCTCAAATATGATTCCTGCATCGGTATTGATATCAACAGCAAGGGCGACTCAAGAACACGTTTTGACAGAAAGCTCTGGGACATTCTCCTTCAGAAGGTTGTTCCTCACGGCAGAAACGTATACGGTATCGCTACCTCCGATGCTCATAATCCGGATATCGTAAATTCAGGCTACACATGGATGTGTATGCCCGAGCTTACAACAGACGCTTTGCGAGCTTGTATGGAAAACGGTGAATTTTTTGCAGCGAGCTATTATATGGGCAGCCGCGAGGAGATAAAAGCATGGGCATCAGAGCTTAGTGCTGCAGGTATCGCACCTGAGTTTGCTTCAAAGCTTCAGCAGACTTATGAAACAATCGTTGAAGAGGAAAAGAACGGCGGTCAGGATACAAAATTTGAATTTGACCAGACTGTTGCAGTACCCAAGGTAACAAACGTTGCTGTCAACGATAACGACGATACAATTACAATCGGAACAAAGGATGCTTACCTTGTTCACTGGATTGCTGACGGTGAATTTATCGCAACAGGTAACACCATCGACCTTGACGATTACTCTGATAAGATCGGTTCTTACGTCAGAGCAGAAGTAATCGGTGAGGGTGGTGTAATCTATACACAGGCATTTACCCTTGAGTATAACGGTGCTCCCGAGGCCGAGGATGTTGTAAATATTGACCTCGGAATACTTGCTACTCTTATCTGTGACACAATCGTCAAGGCACTTGCTTTTGTTCTCAGATTTACGGGTATTATTGCTCTGGGTAACCTTTTCCTTAAATAATCATTGTAAATATTTTCAGGTGGTGTAAAAATGGAAAGAAAAGTAAGAGTGGGTATCATCGGTTGCGGTGGTATCTGTAACGGCAAACACATGAACGCACTGACAAAACTTGACTATATCGAAATTGTGGCACTTTGCGATATTATAGTTGAGCGTGCCTATGAGACAAAAGAAAAGCATAATCTCGGAGATGTAGCGATTTACGAGGATTATAAAGAGTTGCTCAAAGATGAAACCATTGAGGCTGTCCACGTCCTTACTCCGAACCGTTCGCACAGCTTTATCACAATCGATGCACTTGAGGCAGGTAAGCACGTAATGTGCGAAAAGCCGATGGCAAAGACTTATGCTGAAGCAAAGGCTATGCTCGATGCTTCAAAGAGAACCGGTAAGAAACTTACAATCGGTTATCAGAGTCGTTGGAGAGACGAGTATCTCTATCTCAAAAAGGCTTGTGAAGACGGCGAGCTCGGTGACATTTATTACGGTAGAGCAATTGCACTTCGCAGACGTGCAGTTCCTACATGGGGCGTTTTCCTTAATGAATATGAGCAGGGTGGCGGACCTCTTATCGATATCGGCACTCACGCTCTTGATATGACTCTCTGGGTTATGAATAACTACGAGCCCGAAATGGTTGTAGG
>JAZNCK010000071.1:0-30705 GCA_045587505.1 Acutalibacteraceae bacterium | reverse complement strand
AAAAATAGTCATTCTGCATTAAAACATTATATACTCTATAGTTAATCTGCACAAACAAAAGGTTTTAAAAAAGTGCAAGTTTGGACTACAAGCCGAATTATTTTTAAAGTGTAGTTTATTTGTTGACGATGAAAAGTTTTGTGATATAATAATTATCAAGTGGTAAACTGATATATTTTGAATTTAATTGGATTGGGAGATATAGGTTATGTTTGAGAAAGAAGTTACTGTACAGAATCAGGTTGGCCTGAGCGCTCGTCCTGCTACATTTTTTATCCAGAAGGCAAACTGCTTTAAGTCATCTATCTGGATTGAAAAAGAAGAGCGTCGCGCAAACGCTAAGAGCTTACTCGGTGTACTTTCATTGGGTATTGATGGCGGTACAACAGTTAAGGTTATCGCAGCAGGTCCCGACGAGGAGCAGGCTGTTGAAGAGCTTGTCAAGCTTGTAAATTCAGGTTTCACTGTATAATTTAATTTTCGATTTTTAAAAAGGTTGCCACTTTACGGCAACCTTTTATTTTTTGAAAAATAACGAAAGGAGGACTTGCTGTGCAACTTGCTGAATTGCGTAAAAAAGCGATGGCTCTGCCTAAAACACCCGGTGTTTATCTTATGAAAAACGATAAAGGCAAAATTATCTATGTCGGCAAAGCAAAAGCTCTTAAAAATCGTGTCAGTCAGTATTTCGGTTCGCAGAACAACCATTCTGTCAAAGTCCGCCGAATGGTGGAAAACGTAAATGATTTTGACTACATTTTAACCGACAGCGAGTTTGAAGCACTTGTCCTCGAATGTTCTCTCATAAAGCAGTATTCCCCGAAATATAACATTCTTCTGAAGGATGACAAAGGTTATTCGTATATAAGAATAACCAAAGGGGAGTGGCCGAAAATAAGTGCAGTCAAGCAGAAAGCTGATGATAACGCGCGCTATATCGGTCCGTACACAAGCTCTTTCAGCGTAACGTCTTCCGTTGATGAGGCTTTGAAGATTTTTATGCTTCCGCAGTGTAACAAAAGTTTTCCCCGTGAAATAGGTAAAGGCAGACCTTGTCTGAACTATTTTATAAAGCAGTGTTCTGCTCCCTGTGCAAGAAAAATAACCTGTGAAGAGTACAATGAAGCAGTCAATTCTGCTATCAAATTTCTGCAGGGTGACAGTTCGAAAATTGTTGCAGAGCTTACTGCTGAAATGGAAGAAGCGGCAGAAAATCTTGAGTTTGAAAAAGCTGCAAAGCTGCGTGACAGGATAAACTCAATCAAAAAAGTCAATGAAAAGCAGAAGGTTGCAGGCTCATCTGTCAAGGAACAGGATGTTTTTGCAATTGCTCAGTCCGAAGATAAGTATTGCCTTTCGGTGCTTCGCTTTTTTGACGGCAGATTGCGTGATAACGAGTGGTTTATTTTCAATGAAATTGACTCATTGCCGGAAACGAGACGCGAGTTAATAACGCGTTTTTATTCAATGGGTCGTACCGTGCCGAAACTTGTAACGGTTGACGGGGAAGTAAGTGATGCGGAACTCCTTGCTGAATGGCTATCACAGTCGGCAGGCAAAAAGGTTGAAATAAACATACCTCAAAGAGGCAGACAGCTTGAACTCATAACGATGTGTCGGAACAATGCTTCGCAAAAGCTGGCACTTTCTATGGGCAGAAGCGGAAAGGCAACAGCAGCACTTGATGAACTAGCAAGACTTCTCAGTTTGACGAAACCGCCGGTGTTTATCGAATCTTATGATATTTCTCACACGGCAGGCAGTGACAACGTCGCAGGTATGGTTGTTTTTAAAAACGGTCTGCCGTACAAGAAAAATTACAGACGTTTTTCAATCAAAGGTTTTTCGGGACAGGATGACTATGCATCAATGGCAGAGGTGATATCCCGTCGTCTGAACCGTTATGAGGAAGAAAAGGAAAGCTCAGAAGGTTTTGGAATTCTGCCTGATCTTATTCTGCTGGACGGTGGCATCGGTCAGGTGAATGCGGTTTTGCCGATTGTTAAGGCTTTTGGTCTTGATATTCCTGTTTATGGTATGGTCAAGGATAACAAACACCGTACCAGAGCCATTGCTTCTGACGGCGGAGAGATTGCAATTAACTCCAAACGTCAGGCTTTTACTCTTATTTCCACCATTCAGGAAGAGGTGCACCGTTACTCGGTTGCATATCACCATCAGAAGCACAAGAAATCAATGCTTAATGCAACACTGACGAAAATTGACGGTGTGGGTGAGAAAAAAAGCAAGGCCTTGCTTAAGTACTTTAAAACAATTTCCGCAATTAAAGAGGCGAGTGTTGATGAACTTTGTAAAGTTGAGGGGATAAACCGCTTTACGGCACAAAAAGTTTTTGATTATTTTAGAAAAAATATTGACAACACACCGCCAAAAATGTGATAATAAAATGTAAAATAAAAAGATAGGAGCTTTGACTGTGCGAGTAATAACAGGTTTGGCAAGAGGTCGGGTTCTTAAAACTCTTGAGGGTGAGGATGTACGTCCGACAACAGACAGAGTTAAAGAAGCAATTTTCAGTATAATACAGTTTGAAATCGAAGGCAGAGAGGTTCTGGATCTTTTTGCAGGTTCGGGTCAGCTCGGTATTGAAGCTTTGAGCCGTGGAGCAGCTTATGCAACTTTTACAGATCTTACCAAAGATGCAATAAGTGTAATCAAGTCAAATCTTCTTACAACGGGACTTCACAAGAATTCTGCTGTTCTGCAGACAGATGCACTCACTTTCCTCAGAAACAGCAAGAAGAATTTTGATATCATTTTTATGGATCCGCCGTATTCAAGCGGTCTTTTGCAGAAGGCACTTCCTTTAGCTGCAGAGGTTGTCAATGACGGAGGAGTGATTGTCTGCGAACATCCCTACGGTGAAGAAATGCCTGAAACTGCCGGAAAGTTTTCAATTTATCGCAGTTATAAATACGGCAAACTTGCCTTAACGGTTTACAGGCTGAACGAAGAGGTGGTCGGAGAATGACAAGAGTTATTTATCCGGGTAGTTTTGACCCGATAACCAACGGACACCTGAGCGTTATCAGAAGGGCAGCAAAACTTTTTGACGAGGTTATTGTTGTTGTTATGATAAACCATAAGAAACCTGTCGGTTGCTTTACTCACGAAGAGAGGGTAGATCTTATTACCCGTTGTGTAAAGGATCTGCCGAATGTCAGTGTTGATTATTACGACGGCTTGCTCGCTGAGTATGCAAAGCAGCACAACGCGAACGCAATCGTAAAAGGTTTGCGTGCCGTGTCAGATTTTGAAGATGAGTTCCAACAGGCACTTACAAACAAGGAACTTAACCCTGATGTTGAGACTGTGTTTGTAACAGCAGGTGCTGATTATATGTACCTTTCCTCAAGTATTGTTAAGCAGGTTTGCGAACTTGGCGGAGATGTATCAAAATTTGTACCCCCTGAGGTATACGAAGATATTGTCAAAGGCATAAAGAAGAAAGGATGAATGACGATGAATGTACAGGCTTTACTTGATAAGATTGAAGACACTATAGAAACAGGCAGTAAGATTCCTCTTTCCACTAAAATTGCAGTTGATGCAGAAACAATCAAGCAGTGTGTTGAGGATATCCGTTACGATCTTCCTATCGAGATTGAAAAGGCACAGGAAGTTGTAGCACATCATAATAACCTTATCACCAAGGCAAATAACGAGGCATCTTCCATCGTTTCTTCTGCACAGACAGAAGCAGACGGCATTGTTGCCGAAGCAAAGGAAAAGGCAGCAGCAATCGTTGCAACGGCAGAGACAAATGCAAATTCAACAATTGATGCAGCATCAGAGCAGGCTCGTCAGATGGTAGAAAATTCTGAGATTGCACGTCTTGCACACGAGTATTCTGACCGTGTAAGAGCACAGGCAGCAGCTGAGGCTGAGAAAATGCTTGTCAATGCACGTAAGGAAGCAGATTCAATTCTTCTTGATGCTACAAATCAGGCAAATGATGTCCGCACAAAGGCAGATAAGTGGGCAACTGAAATCCGTAGCGGTGCAGCAGAGTTTGTTGAGGATATTATGAAAAACAGCGACGAAGTCCTTTCTTCAAATATCGCTGAAATCCGTAAGGCACGTCAGAGCCTTTTTGGTTCTAACAGATAATCGAATCATACATAAAAGGACGGAAGTACCGTCCTTTTTTTGGAGTGAAAGAAATGAAAAAACAATGTGATTGTTGTTATAAGCGTTTCGAGGTTGTCCGTGATACAAGCATACCTCTTTCGACTGATCTTTCAGCCCCTATGGACCATATCTATTGCCCGTGGTGTGGTGCAGAGAACGGTGCAGTTGAAAAAGGTTCGCTTATTCGCACACAGCGTTGCAACGCAGAGTGTGAGTTTTAATCTGATTTAACGGAGAGCATAGTTATGTGCAACGCTTTGATTGATTTTTTAGAGAATAAGAGCATTGTCATTCTCGGCTTCGGCAGAGAGGGCGTGTCAACCTACAACTATATCAGAAAATATTTTCCTGAAAAGCCGCTTGCTATTGCGGATAAAAAGGAAATCACAATAGAAGATCCGAACGTCACACTGCTTACGGGTGATAGTTATATGGATAAAGTTTTTGATTACGAGCTTGTCATCAAAACTCCGGGTGTGCCGATTGTAAATGTTGAAATTCCAGATGGGGTACTGATAACTTGTCAGGTGGATCTGTTCCTGCAGTATGCACCGTGCAAGAAAATCGGTATCACGGGCACAAAAGGAAAGACAACAACATCCACACTTATCTACAACCTTGTAAGTGAAGCGGGTTTTGATGCTTACCTTGTAGGTAACATAGGAGTTCCTGTTTTTGATATTATCGACGAATGTGACGGTAAGATTGCTGTTATCGAAATGTCGTGTCATCAGCTTGAATTCTGTCGCACATCACCTGATGTTGCGGTGTTTACCAATATTTTCGAAGAGCATCTTGACCATTACGACGGCTATCGCGGATACATCAATGCAAAGCTCAACATTGTCAGCCATCAGACAGAGGATGATTATCTTATTTTTAATGCTGACCAGGATGTTGACGGACTTATTGATTTTACACAGTACAAGAGCAATAAAATTGCAATCAGTGCCGAGCCGACAAATGATTTTCAGCAGAGTCTGACAACACTCAACACCAGACTTATAGGCAAACATTGCCATCAGGATATCTTTTTTGCTGAAGCAGTTGCAAGGCTTTTCGGTGCGGATGACAATGCTGTTGTCCGTGGTGTAGAAAAATTTGCAGGCATTCCTCACAGAATGGAACCTGTCGGTGAATTCAGAGGTATATCCTTCTATAACGACAGCATTGCCACGATTCCTCATGCTGTAGAATGTGCTGTTGATGCACTCGGCAACATTGATACACTTATTTTCGGCGGTCTTGACAGAGGAATCACTTACGATGATTTTATAACTTATCTTGATAAATGTCCGATAAATAATATTATCGGTATGCCTGAAACAGGCACAAAAATTTGCAACGCTCTTATTGAACTCGGCAGTAAAAAGAATGTTGTGCTTGCACCTACAATGGAGGATGCTGTAGAAGCAGCGTTCAGGTTTACTCAAAAAGGTAAAACCTGTCTTCTTTCACCTGCAGCACCGAGTTATAATGTTTACCGAAACTTTGAACATAAGGGTAATCATTATAAAGAAGTAGTCAGAGAAAAGGGTGCTCAATAAGCAAAAAGTTGTAAAAAAAATATTTTTGCAGTGGACTTTTTAATGAAAAAATGCTACAATGAAGCGTATTTGTACAAAGGGAGTGTGTGGATGTGAAAAATTGCCTTATCCTTATAACTGATTCATATCCGTATTCCATAGGTGAAACTTTCCTGGAGTCCGAAGCGGAGTTTCTTTCAAAACAGTTTGATAAGGTAATCACGCTTGCAATTGCTACAGACGAAAACGCACCCGTCACACGAAAAACACCTGAGAATTTTGATTGTTATAACGTGGCAAAGACCTCAAAAAAAATCAGTCGTGCCATATCATTTTTAGAAGGAATTGTCAAAACAGCTTTTCCTGCCCCGGGTCTTGAATCTGAGGCAAAGAAAAGCATTAGGCACAGACTTTTTCACGGTTATTTTTGTGCAAGGAGTGAGCGCGAGTTTGCTCTTTGTGAAGATGTGCTTGACAAGTATGATTTCAGCCAATACGACAGCGTTACGGTTTACAGCTATTGGTTGTTTGTAACAGCTATGGTAGGCACCATGATTTGCGATAAGATTTCAGATAAATGTAAAAAAATCAGGTTCGTCTCAAGAGGACACCGCTACGACATTTATGATTATGCAAACTCATTGAAGTATCTGCCGGAACGTGAGTATTTACTTTCACGGTTGGATAAACTTTATATTTGTTCCATTGACGGGAAAGAATATATGCGCGGCCTTTTTCCTCAGTATAAGGAAAAAATAGAACATAGTTATCTTGGAACATTGGATTGTTCTGTTACGCCAATGAATGATGAAGGCTATCATATTGTTTCCTGCTCAAGGATGAAGAATGTCAAGCGCGTTGACAGAATTGCATCGTCTCTTGCGCTTCTTGCAAAAGAAAATCTCGGACGTCTGGAATGGACACATATCGGAGACGGAGAAACAATGAATACCGTCAAAGAAATATGTGAAGAAAAACTGAGTTTTATGAAAGTAAATCTTATCGGTAATATATCGAATGAAGATGTAAGAGGTTTTTATAAAGAAAACAAAATAGATTTGTTTATAAATGTCAGCACATCTGAAGGCTTGCCGGTTTCTATTATGGAAGCGATGTCTTTTTCTGTTCCTGTACTTGCAACAGATGTCGGAGGGGTGGATGAAATAGTAAAGGACGGCT
This sequence comes from Acutalibacteraceae bacterium, assembly GCA_045587505.1. Classification (GTDB taxonomy): domain Bacteria; phylum Bacillota; class Clostridia; order Oscillospirales; family Acutalibacteraceae; genus CAG-488. Next base: position 23,848 of record JAZNCK010000071.1, on the reverse strand, counting down.
TCAACGGCTTCCTTATTGATGATAACTTCTCTGACGAAGAACTTGCAGAAAAAATAAAAGAAACAATGCTTTTGGCAAAAGATGAAAGAGAATCTATGCGTAGAAATTCACGAGCTTTTTGGGAAGATAATTTTGACGCTAAAAAGAATTATACTGTTTTTGCTGCAGAAATCAGTGGTTAAATTTTGTTAAAAGGGGTGCATTATGGTCTCTTTTAAAAATGGTGTTCTGAAAGTTGACGGAGACAGAGAGAGCACCGTACGTACAATTTATGAAATATGTTTTGTTTTGAATATAGTTACGGTTTCCGCGTTTCAGTCTGTTAAGTTTATCGGAACTGCAACAGGTATAATGATGCTTTGTGCTGCTGTATTGCTCTGGATCGGCAGGCGGGACAAGCGAGTAATTATTCCTTATAATTCGGTTTGGTATATATTGTTTACGTCTTACGCGGTTGTTTCGAGCTTGTGGGCATCTTATGTTAATATAGGAATTGTCTCATATTTTATGAGATTGGTTGTTATTATTGCGATTGTAACTTCGGTTTCGATTTATGTGGATACGGCCGAAGATCTTGAGAGGATAACCAGACTGTATATTTTAGGAATTAGCATAATAGCTGTCATTGAGATGACCTATGTTCCGATTGAAAATTGGGCAGATGGCAGGTTTGGTACAAATTTCAGCGGAGACAATGCCAACTCGGTATCTTTTATGGTATTCTGTGCCGAGCTTATGGCTTTCTACGAGTTTTACGCAAAAGGTAAGAAACGGTATTTTATACTTGTTGTTGTTTTTCTTGTTTTTGTTGCTCTTACCGGTTCAAGAAAGGCGTTGTTTGCAGCAGTTGCAGGCCCGATTATGTTTGTTGTTCTTTCAGTGTATAAAAAGAATTACCTTTTCAACATTCTGCTGATTGCTACGGTTGCGGTATTGATTGTGTTCTATGTTTTCACTGATGAAAATATGTACGGAACCGTAGGATTGAGAATGGAAAATATGCTTGATTTCTGGTTCTCCGACAGGTCGTACAATACGGATTCCAGCCTTTATATGCGTTCATATTACATCCAGCTTGCGCAGGAACTGTTTTCCAAATCGCCACTGTGGGGCAATGGAATGTATAATTTTTCGCTTATTGCGGGAAATGAGTATAACGTTGCTGTCGGATACAGCCACAATAACTATTGGCAGATTTTGAGTGAATTAGGAATTATCGGATTTATAATTTACTACTCTTTTTATCTGACTGTTATAGTGAAGCTTATAAAAGGAGCTTTTGTGAACAAGAGCAGGTTAAGCCTGTTGTTTTTAACGTTTATGGTTTTGCTTCTGGTTCTTGAAATTGCTCATGTTACGTACCATTCGAAGATTCCGCAGATGGTTATCGCGATTGCATACACAGCGACGTACGTCAGCGAAATGGATGGCAGAAAATATCAGTATATAGGCAATAATGTTGCCAATCAATAACTAATGGAGGAGTTTGCTTTGAACAATTACGAAAATCCAACCAGACAAAAGGGCTTTGAACTTAATATTGTCGGATACCTGATTGAACTTTCTAAAAAAGCATGGATCATTGTAATAATTACCATAATCTGTGGTTTGCTTGGCGGAATAGTCGGCGAGGTTACAAACAAAGAAACATACGTTTCAGACATTTCTTTCATTGTTAACACGCTCTCTGAAAATGAGGTTGTTGAAAACTCGGCTGTTTCAGCGCAGATCAACGTTACCAATACTTTTAAATATATTCTTTCGGGTCGTGTACTTAAAGAAGCTGTACGCGAAGCATGTCCGGGTAATCTGTCCTACGAGTTTATTGACAGAAGTATATTTGTAGAAACAGTTTTGTCGACTAATGCAATTGAGTTGGTTGTAAAGACTGAAAGTCCCGATACATCGTATAATATTGCGAAGGCGGTTGTCGATGTTTATGCTGATGTTGTTGAGGAGATTTATCCCAATGCACAGCTTAATGTCTGTGAAACTCCTGTTAAGGCGACCCGTCCTGAGGTTGACCGTTCTACGCTTACTCTCGCTGCAATCAGTGCAGTTTTAGGCTTGGTTGTTTACTGTGTCTTTGTTCTTATAATCTTTATTATCCGAGATACAGTCAAGAGTGCAGATGAACTCAGCGATAAGCTTCATATTCCTGTTCTCGGTTCGGTTCAGTTTGTTACGAATAAAGACAAAACAACAAAAGGCCTTCTTGTTGCAGACAGAAAAACAGGTTTCTCGTTTATTGAAACATATAAAGCTATCCGTACAAAGATTGAGAGTAACTCTGCTAAAACAGGCAACAAGATCTATCTTGTTACAAGTGCCTGTGAAAATGAAGGTAAGACAACGGTTTCTGCAAACATTGCACTTTCACTGGCAGAAAACGGCAAGTCAGTGCTTCTTGTTGACGCTGACCTGAGAAACCCGTCTATTTCAAAAATTCTTTCGTTGTCAGAGAACGGTTACGGTCTTGCAAACGTCATAAGGGAAGAGGCAACAATTACGGAAGCAATCAAGCTTGTTAAAACATTCAATATTTATGTTCTCGCTGACCGTAAGCCTGTTTCGAATCCGGCAGAGCTTCTTTCTATGAAGAGTACGGAAGAAATTATGCGCGGTATCAGAGAAGAGTTTGATTACATCATTATTGATACGGCTCCTGCAAGCGTGGTTACTGATGCGTCCATTATTTCAGGTTTCTCGGATGCAGCTATCATCGTTGTACGTGAGGATACATCTCCCTTTGCACGAATTCGTATGTCTATTGAAGATATCGACTCTAACGGTGCAGAAATTGTCGGTTGTATCTTCAATGCTGATACAGAATCAACAATCAGAACAGGCAGATACGGTTCAAGATACGGCAAGTATGGCAAGTACGGTAAGTACGGCAGATACGGCAGATATGGCAGATACGGCAGTTACGGCTACGGTTATGGCTACGGTTCTAACCCGGGCACGTCAAAGAAAAAATAACAGTTATAACCTCCTTCGCATAGTATGTAAGCGAAGGAGGTTTTTAAATGCATAATTTTGAAGACATAATCGAAAAATATCGCAGAGAACTTATTGAATTCTCAAGACAGAACCCTGTACATACGGTGTATGAAGATGCAGAGTACAGGGAGGCAACTGCCGTTATGGCACAGCCTGAACCGGCACCGACGGAAAGCACTACTCAACCTCAGGAGCCGCAGACAGTGATAACGGCAAGGGTACCTTTCAGAAATTACGAAGATTTTATTGATAATAACAGTTCGAGAGGAACACTCAGAGTACAGGTGTTTTCAGCTGATCAGGCTTTTCCCGTCAGCGATGCGTCTGTACGTGTTTTTGTTGACCTTGCAGACGGTGAACGAGAGGTGTTCAACGGAATAACGGATATGGACGGTATTGTTGATGATATAAGTCTGCCTGCACCTGACAGTTCACTTTCCTTTGACGAAAACAGTACAGTCGCACCTTTTGCTGTGTACGGCTTGCGTGTAAACAGACCTGATTATTCATCTGCAACTTTTGACGGAATTCCCGTTTTTGATTCGGTAAAATCAATCCAACCGGTTGAGCTTATACCTTTGAGCAGAAGCGGCGGCGAACCGGTGCAGACAGTTATTCCGTCAGAACCGATTACTCTTTACGGAGGTGTGAACTGATGGCACTTGCAGACACACCGACAATTCCTGAGTTTATTACGGTTCACCTCGGCAGACCTGATTCAAATGCAGAGAATATCAGGGTATCATTTCCGGATTACATCAAAAACGTTGCATCAAGTGAGATTTATCCGACGTGGCCCGAAAATGCAATCCGAGCCAATATTTATGCGCAGATAAGCTATGCGCTTAATCGGGTATATACCGAATATTATCGCTCACGGGGATATAACTTTGATATAACAAACTCAACTCAATATGACCAGGCTTTTGTTAAGAACAGAGATATCTTTGAAAACATAAGTCGAATTGTTGACGAGATTTTTAATGACTATATCGTAAAGCAAAATCAGGTACAGCCGTTTTTTGCACAGTATTGTGCAGGTAACGACTGCCCGGGTCTTTCGCAATGGGGAACGGTTCCTCTCGCTGAGCGAGGCAGAACACCTTTCCAGATTTTGCAGAATTTTTACGGTAACGATATCAATCTTGTCAAAAACGCACCTGTTTCCGCAAACGTGCCTTCATATCCGGGAATACCCCTTCGGCTGGGCAGTGTAGGCGAAGATGTCAGCGATATTCAACGTCAGCTGAACCGTATCGGTCTTAATTATCCGTCTATACCGAAAATCTCAAACCCGAACGGAATTTTTGAGGAAGAAACTCTTGCTGCGGTAAGACGCTTTCAGCGTGTGTTCAATCTTGCTCAGGACGGTATTGTCGGCAAGAATACATGGTATAAAATCAAGTATATCTACAATGGAGTCAAAGGATTGTCGGAGCTTTATTCCGAAGGCTTATCGTTGAACGATGTTGAACGTCAGTTTTCACGTGTGTTGCGAAGAGGAGACAGAGGTACTCCTGTGCGTACATTACAGTATTATCTTGCGTTTATAGGCTTTTTTAATCCAAATCTGCCGGTTATCAAGGTTGACGGAGTTTTCGGACAGGAGACTTACGATGCGATACTGACATTCCAGAAACTTTACGGCCTTAATGTTGATGGTGTAGTCGGAAGAAGCACATGGAATGCACTCCAGAATGCGTATGAGGGCATACTTGATACGTTACCGCCCAAGTACAAGAATTACTCCAACCTGATTTATCCCGGCTATTTCGTCACCACAGGGTCAAAAGGTAATGTCGTCAGACAATTGCAGAATTTCCTGCGGGTAATTGCAAGAAATAATTCTGCTGTTCCGTCTGTCACGGTTGACGGGGACTACGGTCCACAGACAAAATCTGCTGTTACAGCAGTACAACGGATAAACGGTCTTGAGCCAACCGGTCAGGTAGGTCCGATTACGTGGAACGCGATTGTTGATCTTTACGAAAGATACAGGTAATATTTTTCAAAAATCCGAAAATAATACTTTAGTAACAGCTTATCAGAAGTGAGGTATGCTTATGCGGGAAAAAGTATTGTTTTCGGATAATTTTTATGATAACGAGAAGATGCTGGATGAGTATTTCAGGGTTGGGAAAAACTTTGATGTTGTAAACACACGCTTCTATGTTACAAAGCGTGAAGCAAAACTGTATTATATCGACGGTTTTGTTAACAACGAAATATCCGAGCGTGTGATGAATTTTATGATGAGCACATCCAAGAAAATTCCTGACGGAATTTCACCCGAAGACTTTGTACAAAGTGTGATTTCTTACATCGAAATGGATATAAGTGCAGATATGAATACGATCGCAAAGACAGTTTACTCAGGTGCGATTCTGATGATCGTTGACGGATTCAGTACGGGATTTCTTATCAAAACTCGAAATTATCCCCGACGCTCTGTCGAAGAGCCCGACAATGACAAGGTACTGCGAGGTGCACACGACGGATTTGTTGAGGCACTTCTTATCAACACATCACTTATCCGCCGTCGTATCCGCGATCGTGATCTTATAATGGAAGTACACGAGGCAGGTAAGCGTTCACGGACGGATATTGCACTGTGTTATCTCGAAAGTAAGGCAGATATGAAGACTGTTGATAAACTACGGGATAAAATCAGCAAGATAGATGTCAACACGTTGAATATGAGCCAGGAAAGTCTGATAGAGTGTTTTATAAAAAAGCAGATCTTCAACCCGTTTCCGAAAGTACGTTATACCGAACGCCCGGATTCTGCTGCTGCGTGCATAGCTGAGGGCAGTATAATTATTCTTGTGGATAATTCTCCGGCAGCGATGATAGTTCCGACAAGTTTCTTTGAATTCCTGCAGGATACCAACGATTATTATTTCCCTCCTGTTGTCGGTACGTATTTACGTTTTATACGTGCAATTATTTTTGGCTTGGCTCTGCTTCTTTCTCCGACGTGGTTTCTGCTTATCAGCAATCCGGATTGGATACCCGAAGGATTAAATTTTATTACAATCAAGGAGTATTACTCCGTTCCGGTTATTATCCAGCTTCTTATTATTGAGGTTGTAATAGATACGCTGAAACTTGCTTCGCTGAATACCCCGAATTCATTAAGCAATTCTTTCAGTGTTATTGGTGCACTTGTACTCGGAGACCTTGCTGTTACGGCAAAACTCTTCTCTTCCGAGGTTGTACTGTTTATGGCATTTGTCGCTATTGCAAACTTTGCACAGCCGAGTTTTGAACTCGGTTACGCATTCAAACTTTCAAGAGTTTTTATTCTTATTCTCACTGCCTTGTTTAACTTGTGGGGCTTTATCGCAGGTATAGTTATTGTATTTTTACAGATGTTTTTTACAAAGACAGTCACGGGCAGAGGTTATCTTTACCCGCTTATTCCTTTCAATGCAAAAACACTTTCGCGACTGATTGTACGTCATCCGATAAGCAGGGACAACACTTGACAAATCTGCTGTTATAAGTTAATCTTATATCGGTGATAATATGAAAAAAAGAGTTCTGAGTTTCATATCGTTTCTTATGGTTACAGTAACTGTTTTTTCGCTTGCATCCTGCAGCAAAAAGCCTACGGATGAGACGGATAATACCGAACCGCTGACGAGTAAAAGTACGACGCAGGCTCCTGTCAAGATTGTCGAAGTCCCTACAGATAAAGGCAAACTTACGGATATGCTCAATGCGGCGATAGAGTATGTTGAACTTTACTGTTATCGTTATACAAAGCGGACGGTTTGCAACGTGGATCCTGTCAATGTCGGTACGCTTTCAACTGCGTCTAATGCAACGGAAGCTTTCCGTTCAGTTTTTGGCAAAAAGGATGTTTCGATTGATTATGATTACAACACGTCCCGGGATTCTTTTGCGGAGAATTTTCCTGAGAGTGGATACACAACCAAGGAAATTTCTTCAATTACGGCACAGCAGGTTGACGACTCAATCATAATCACTGCTGAGTTCCCGAGTGAGAACAATCCGAATGCTGAGTCAGGTCAGCTTCATAAAATGAGCAACGATTTTCTGTCGGTTGAAGATGTAAACAAGGCTCTTGCTGATTTTGATTCTTCTGCAACGTCAGTCAGCGTGAATGCGTCTGATATTGTAATTAAAGCAACAATCAACTCGCAGGATTCAAGTCTTACTTCGTTGGAAGTTTCGTACACTCAGCGATTCAATCTTTCCGGTGTAATGCTTGTAAAACTTGAGGGCTCAAGCGTGACAGGAACGTCACAGACAACTGTAACTTTTTCCAATATAGGAGTATAAAAATATTTCAAAAACCTATGGAAATAAATTTAGTTTTGTGCTACAATCAAAGGAGTACATTTAAGGAGAATAATTATGAATAAATCTTGGAAAATTTTTACGATAATTATTTCATCGCTTCTTGCCGTTATGATTGTTTGTCTTACAATCAACTTTTCAATCAATAAGGTGACAAGCAATGTTATGCCAATAATTAAAGAAGACGGATCCGTTGTGCAGAATGGCGGAGTACAGAATAATCAAAATGTTCAGAACAATGCCGATAACAGCAATAATAACGATCAGGGCGTTGTGAATCAGCAGGGCGGTGCACAGGTGCAGACTCCGCAGGGTTCAGTCGGCGGAAACACAAATCAGGTTACTCCGAACCAGCAGGGTGGCACACAGACACCTACACAGAATAATACGGCTAATCCGTTGACTTATTCAAAGTCACAGCTTATCGCCTACTACAACAGCTGTCTCAGCAAGTCTTATTCACAGCCGCGAATGAACGCAACAAAGACCGAACATGTTGATGTTCGTGTCAAAGGTATTGATATCGGTTCACTCAAACTCGACGTTGATAAGTTTGCACAGGATATTATTTCTAACAACACAAAGAATAACGACAAACCGCAGACAAAGTCTTTTGCAAACGGCAAGGCTTCTGACGGTACTGCAGCAAGCACTTTCGTACTTCCGACTAACCTCTACGACGGAGCAGTCAAGAGTATCAACGCTTCACAGAACGGCAACGGATATAAGATTGTAATTGTTCTTAACTCTGAGAGTTGTGCACACACCGGTGTTGCTAAGTATAATGCCTCTTGTGCATGGCCGCTTGATATTAACGTTATTGATTTCGGTGCTGCAGTTACAATCAACAGCTGTACGTTCTACTATCCGGGCACAGTTCTTACCGCAACAATCGATGCTCAGGGCAGAGTCAATAACGTAGTTGTTGAAATGCCTCTTACCGTTTCAAACGCAAAGGCAAAGGCTCTTGGTGTTAACATTACAGTCGGTTCAATCGAAGGTAAGTGGACTTGTAAGAATGCATTGACATTCTAAGATTATGATAAAAACGCATTCACATGAGTGCGTTTTTTCTTTTTTCGAAAAGTTGAAAATTAGGGTTGACAAGACTTTTTTCTAGGTTTAAAATACTAAGGTAAAAATGATTTAAGAGGTGAATTTTTCGTGAGTAGCGACGGTAGTTACGGGCAACGATTCATTACTTATTTAACTAATAACAGTATAAGTGGCGAATGTATCGCCGTAGGTGTGTCTGCTTTCACGGATTAAATTCTCTGACACACCTGCGGTCGGTGCGTTGTCGCTGCAAAGGGGTGTGTTCAAATGGAAACAATGGTTGAAATCATCAGCAGGATGCTGGCTAACAACAAATTCTCGGCAATTAAAGAAATGCTCGGCGAAATGAATGTCGTCGATATTGCTTCCTTGATGGAAGAATTTGAGTCCGAGGAACAACAGGTTCGTCTGTTCCGTTTGTTACCAAAGCAGTCTTCGGCTGATGTTTTTTCATATCTTGACAGCGAAATTCAGAGCAATATCGTTTCTGCAATAACCAACAAGGAGCTTGCAAACCTTGTTGAAGATATGTTTATCGACGATGCGGTTGACTTTCTTGAGGAAGTACCGGCAAACGTTGTAACCCGTGTGCTTGCACAGGCGGACAGCGAAACGAGAAACCTTATCAACAGATTCCTGCAGTATCCCGAAAATTCAGCAGGCAGTATTATGACAATTGAAATGGTTTCTTTCCCTGAAACCTATACCGTAAAGCAGGCAATTGCTCAGATTCGTGCAACGGCATTGGATAAGGAAACAATCTATACCTGCTACTGTACGGACGGCAAACGTAAACTCGTCGGTACGGTGCCGTTAAGACGTCTTATCGTCACGCCGGAAGAAACGCTCGTCAAAGATATAATGTACGATGATGAACAGTTGATTTTTGTAAATACAATGGATGACCAGGAAGAGGTTGCCAATATAGCGAAGAAGTATGACTTGCTTTCTGTTCCCGTTGTTGACAAGGAATCCCGTCTTGTTGGTATCATCACGATTGACGACATCGTTGACGTCATTGAAGAAGAAACTACTGAAGACTTTGAAAAGATGGCTTCGCTTTTGCCTTCTGAGGATGAATACCTTAAAACAGGCGTTTTCTCAATGTTTAAAAACCGTATTCTCTGGTTGCTTGTTCTTATGCTCCTTGCAACGTTCACAAGCCAGATTATCGAAGGGTTTGAGGGCAAGCTCTCACTTGTTGTCGGTCTTACTGCAGCCATTCCTATGATTATGGGTACGGGCGGTAACTGCGGTAATCAGACATCGACACTTATTATCCGTGGTCTTGCACTCGGTGATATTCAGATAAGTGATTATTTCCGCGTTCTCTGGAAAGAAATACGTGTTGCTCTATTGTGTGGCTTAGTACTTGCCGTTGCAAACTATGGAAGAATGTGGATTACGAAACTTATAACCGGCAGTGAAATTGAGAGCAGTACCTTTATTGTTGTTTCACTTGCGATGGCGTGCGCGGTTATCGTCGCAAAGGCAATCGGATGCTCCTTGCCGATATTGGCAAAGCTTCTCAAGCTCGACCCTGCACTTATGGCAGGCCCGATGATTACGACAATCGTTGATGCTTTAACTTTGGTTATCTATTTTGCAATCGCAACGGTATTTATTAATCAAGGAATTATAACAGGATAAAAATAAGAGGTAATACGGGAAACTCCGTATTACCTCTGTTTTTATTTTGTAGTCAAGATTAACCTTTGATTGCCCAAATGATTTCGTTAATGATTGCCCAGAGTTTTGTACCCTTGAACCAATTGATAATCTTTTCGCCGAAGGTCATTTCTTCCTCTTCGTATTCAAGAAGCTCTGCACCGTTATCAATAACGAATGCCTGTGAAAGACACATACCGCCCTCACCGTAAAGCTCTGCTCTTACATACTGGTATTTTTCTGCACCGTCAATTGAATCAAGGTTAAGAGTGATTGCATCTGCAGTAACAGCAGACTCAGCAATTATTTTACCGTTAGCAATCCACTTGATTGTGTCGCAATCTTTTGCGTTGACTGTAATCTTGTGTCCGTCAACTGCGATGTTTGTGAACATCGGATAGGGGAGACCCTTATTCATTACGTCAAGTTCCTCTGAAGGACCGATCCACTTGTTGGGACGGAGCTTTCTTGTAATCATAAAGAATGCGCCGTTCTGCATTGTCTTCTTGATGTTGTCGATGTTGTTTTCTTCCATCATAAACACGCTGAAGGAAGAGTCAACGCAGGATGTCCAGTGAGCGTCTGTGTTACTGTAGCCGATAACGTTCTTGCCGTAGGGGAGACAGTACATAAGAAGGTTATCCCAAAGAACTCTGTCGTAGCCTGTTGTGCCGTTTCTCTCGTTGAAAACTTCCATACCGAGGCAGGAATCATACTTAAGCATAAGGTCACCAAAGAACTTGATGCTGTACGGGTCATTTACAACATCAGGGTTAGCGTTGGAGTTGAGCCAGTCGCCGGGATGATTGATGTGAGAAAGACCGCCGTTTTCTTCAATAAACGCAAGAGCCTGCTCAAAGCCTCTTTCGTTTTCAGCACCTGCAAAGCCGCTGCCTGTTGTGCCGGGAAGGAAATAACCGTTGACGTGGTTCTTTGTAAGTGAGAGGTTGTTGAATTCGTTTGCACCGAGGACAGGAACTAACTTCTTGTTTCTGACTGTTCCGTCATAAAGGGTATGTGTACCGTTTTTGTAAGCCTCATATTCCTCTGTTGTAAGGTGCTCGTAAGGATTGTCGATAATCCACTGGTATGTGTAAAGAATCTGTGTGTCAGGTTCCTGGTCCCAATCAACACCTGTAATACCGTGGTCAGAGTGTGCGAGGAAATCATAGTCCTGGTTGTAATACTCTTCTGTCATAACGGGAAGAGTATCTTCAGCATCGCTGTATGTAGTGTGTGAATGAAGAGTGCCCTTATATGCACCCCATGCATTGTCGCCACTCCAGATAACTTCGTTGTAGGGGTTAACAATTGTGTAGTCTGTACCGGCAGAAGCACCGATAACTGCGAATTGTGCGAGCATCATAATGCTGAGAATAACGCACAATGTCTTTTTGATTGATTTCATAATAAAAACCTCCTGTTTTTTATTTATTAAAACAAATTTACTTCATTTTGTCAATAAAGTAATCATTTTAACCGATTTTAAAGTTGAGAACTGCATCTGAACAATCATATACAAGTCCAACAACATACGGGCTTGACTTGCTTGTTATATCGGCAGATTCATAAACCGAGCACATAAGATGACCGTTTTTGTAGTCTTTAGTTCTTCTTGATTCTATAGGTATTACGATCTGTCCGGTTGAGCCCTTGCTTGCAGATGTACTTACCTTGAATTCAATTGTAACGAGATCTTCGTTGATTGCTTTGGGCACTTCGCTTGTTACCATTGCACTCGGGGTCATTGTTACACGAAGGAAATTATGGCTTTTCTTGAATTCTGCAAGCTTTTTTTCGTCATAATCAGGCCAGCAAATTTCCTTGTTCTGTGTCGCTACGTTATTCCAGTCGACAAAAGTACAGGTCTGCTTACTGCAAACTTCATAAAGTCTGCCTTCAGTGTTGAACTTTGCACTTGGTGCTGAAGAAAAGATGCTGTTATTGTAATAAAGCTGAGCACTGAGAGGTCCTGTAAAGTAATTGTTTGAGAAAGAAAGTGTTACGTAAACAGTATCACCTGCTTTCACAGTTATCACGTCATCGGAGTCGTAAACTTTATCTCCGACTTTTGCCGTAAGTTTAAATACGGCTTTGTATTTTGAGTTATCGATTAAGCCGACACTTATTTTCAAAATAACAAGTGCATCGGTGGAGTTGACTTTGCCGTCACCGTTAACATCTGCTGAATCACGGTTAATATCCTTGATTCTTCCGACAGAAAACTGAAGGACCGTAAGTGCATCAGTAGAGTTGACTTTGCCGTCACCGTTTACGTCACCGCTTCCGTTAGCAAACGCTGTAACACAAACTCCGAAAGCAAGCATAACTGCGAGTAATAAAGAAAAAATTCGTTTCATTGTTTTCCTCCTTATTTCATTATCAGAGCGATTATAAAACTGATTACGGCAGATGCACCTACAGCACCTGATGCGATTGCAAAGAGCTTTTTCTTCAGAAGTTTATCGTCTTTGGTTATAATCTCGTCCTCTTTGCCGATTGAAGAAAGCTTTCTATAATCATAAAGAGACAACAAGGCTTTGTCCGCACACGCTGTGATAAAGTCTTCATCACGCTCATTGTTTTGTGCAAAAATCTGCATTGTACTCGTGCCTTCTTCGTCAGCAACGGCAACAGTGATAAAACGTTCAGAACTTTCTTCTTTTTCGGTTATATCAGAGAATACGACACCGAGTTGCGCACCAAAATCATCGCGCACTGCACGGGCTTTTTCGATTAACTCCTCTTTCGTATAACCGGAATAATTCTGCACATCATCAACAGCAAAGCTTGTTTTGTTAATACTTTTTGGTGCAAATTTTTCAATATGCTTCGTGAGCCCTTCTCCTGAAAAAACAATTTTGACTGACTCTTCGTCGAGCTTTGCTGCTGTTCTGGAGAGGATACGCGAATGTCTGTGAACCTGTGCCGGACCTGAACGGTTTTCTTCACAAATTTCCGAAAGAACATCGTAAAGAGAGCCGAGAACAACTTCGTCAGCGCGGGGAGATTCGATCGGGAGATATATGATATGTTGACCGCCTGCAGTCAGAACGAAACCGCAGTGGAAAAAACTTTCTGTAGGTAAAAGCACTGAGCCTGCCGGGAAGCGGATGTTTGCATCGAAAACATTCTTTTTAATCTTGCCGTTTTCGAGCAGTGGTCTGAGTGCATTTGTAACATCAGCGTTACGTGCAGATTTGAGCTCAAGTGCTGCTGTAAGCAGTCTTTTTGTCGCATTGTACATATTGCCCTGAACAGCGACAATTACAACATCTGCAGCACGAAGACTCTGAGAGACGGCAAGCAACATTCTTTTCTGTGAAGTGAAAGAATAAAAGTCGCCACAATCCGGGGAGAAGCTTTTTACACAATCTAAAATATTCTTCCGTCCTGCCTGTACTGCAGGTAATTCCTGTTTACACAGGGAAAAAAGTTTGATATCCATAGGTGTACCTCTTAATCAATTTCAAATTTATCAGCGTTTCTGAACGGGTTTTTCTTGCCTTTAGCGTCATACCAGGCTTGAGGGAATCTCTGGTTTTCGTTAACCTTAGCCTGTGACGTGTCAACTTCAGCACTTTCACCGTCACGGACGAGTCTTGCCATAACGACAAATCGTGCGTTCTTAAACACGGTGTCACAAGTTGAAAGCGTCAGGATTTTATCTCCGGGCTTGATATCAACAGCGTCATTTGTGTAATAAGAGCGAGATTTGACCTCGTCAATAAATTCAAGGAATTTCTGTTCGGATGGGAAAGTTGTTGTCAGATAGGGGAAAGAATAGTTGTTATCCTGTGCTTTGCTTCCGTTTGAAATAAAAGCGGCAAAAACTTTCCATGTGTAGTTGGAATAGATAGTGTTGAATTCAATCGTCGGATATGCCTTGTAATTTTCAATATCACTGTAAATTGCAAGTGAGCCGAGCTGTGAACCGTCACGCATATTGTGCCCGTAAATTATTGTATTTGTGTTGAATTGCTTGATATTGTTACGGTAATCAACAAAAAGTGTTCCGTATCGTGTGGTTTCACCTTTGAAACCGAGAGTGAGATACTTATCGTTGTCATCTGCCTGAACAACATTGAATCCTGTTTCTTCAATTGCTTCAACATAGAGCTTTCCGACGAAATCAGGGTTTATATTAAGCAGAGCAGTGTACTTTGCCTGAACGGCATAGTCGTTACCTTCAATTTTTGTAGTGTTTGTGTTGTGCTCATCAGTAATGGTTGTATCATTGCCGTCCTGGTGATGCTTGAAAGGCTCAATTATGAAAGAGTTAATAAGGTAAGCGGAAGTGCCGACAAGTATAATTATCGCGATACCAAGAACGATTTTTCTTATCATATCGGTTATTGATTTTTTTACTTCCTTTTTTGTAACCACGGCAATCGCCTCCTTTTCTTTTGGTTGTTTTCGGGTGAAAACAGGGAAGAAAGCTCATCATCGGAATTACGCTTGATTCCGTCGTCTGCACTTTCGTCAACATAAATCACCCGGGTATGTGTGTCAAATCCGTAGCGGTTGTTGTAGACAGGCGGAGGAGCTTCGGGTTTCTCTTCCTGTTTTGCAGTAACCTCCGGCAGAGGCCCTTCAACCGATTCAGTTACTTTTCTTGTGGTACGGGTTCTTTTTGGTTTTTCAACAACGTCTGCAGTTTGGGACGCAGCTTTTGTTGTTTTTGTTTTTTCATCGGTTACTTCTGTATCAACTGTATTTTTTTTCGTTCTTTTACGAACAGGCTTTTCTGTCGGTTTCTGAGTTCCAACCTCTGCAACTGTTGTTGCTCTCTTTTTCGGTTTTTCAACTTCAACAGGAGCTGTCTCTGCTTTTATTTCTGCGTCTTTTTTCTCTTGTTCAAAACTGATATCGCTGAAAGTAACCGTGTCTGAGTCGAATTCGCTTCTTGTTGCATCAAACACTTTTGAAAGAGGAGAGTCCATATCAGTGCGTATTTCTTCTTTCGGGTTTACAGGTCCGGAAAAATAGCCGTAAACGTGACTTTCGGGTCGCTGTTTTCTGATAAGACCTGACTTTTTCGCAAGTTCAAAACCGTCGTTGCGGATTTCTTCATCCTCATCGATGGCGGCATATCTGGCTCTGAGTAATTCAAGATTGCTGGGCTGAATGTATTCAACAAGGTCGTCGTTTTCGGCTAACTCGGCAGGGACAGTATTTGCGATAATTTCAGTTTCGTCAGTATAACGCTTATTGTTATCTGCCATAAGTCTTCATCCTTCCGGAAATTATTTCTGTGAGGGCTGCCAGGTTACTGATTTTGCATAAGGATTTGTCTTACCCTTTCTGTCGTACCATATCTGAGGACGGCGGTAATTCGGGTTTGCCTTAGCTCTTGATGTATCTACATCAATGTTTTCGCCTGAACGAAGGAGTCTGCCGACAACAACAAGTCTGCCGTCAATATCTTTTCCGCAAGCAGCATCAAGTGAATGTGTGCAGGTTGAAAGTGTAATGATTTTGTCACTTGACTTAAGGTCAACCGGAGTTGTGTAAATTGCGCGCTGTTTAACCTGTTCAATGTAACCTGCCATACTGATGGGTCCCATATTCGGATAGATATAGTTAAAGAAATATCCGCCGTTATTTTTAACATTACCTGTTGCATAGAATGCTGTGTAAACAAGGAATGTATATGTTCCGTTGAGTGTGGTGTAAGTTATTGTGGGATGCTTCTTGTACCATTCAATGTCTTCATATCTGTGCACTTCATAAAAGTGGGTACCTGAAGGCATATTGTGGCTATAGATAACGGTGTTGGTACTCAGAGTGTTCTTCTTGCATCTGTAGTCGATGTAAGCTGTACCGTATTTTGTGTTGGTACCGTAGAAGTTATATCTGAGGTAATAGTTATTGTCTTTGGCCTGTACGATCGGAGTATTTACGTTTGTTCCGGGAATGTGAAGCCAACCGACAACATCGTTATTGACCGAATATGCTTTGATAAGATCCTGAGGGATACCTGCAGGATATTCGGTGCTTTTGTATTTCGGCACCATTTCTGTATAGATATTGTATCCGTTGTCAACGTTGTCTGTTGATCCCTGCGGATCTTCAACACCTGAATTAAGGAAGTTGCTTACACTGAAAACAGAGAAAACCGAGCACAAAGCAATCGCAACACACATCACTGCACACAGAATTGCGAACAGGGAAACTTTTTTGCTTTTCTTTTCTTCCGCAACCTCAGAAGAGACAGTTGACGGTGCAGGTTCTTTGATTTCCTCATATACAGGAGCCTTAGCAACTTCTTGAGGCTTGGGAGTGCTGACCGGTGTGGTCTTTCTTTCCGTTTCAAGAGAGTCGAAGTCAGGATAATAACTGAATGAATTTTCCGAAAATTCAGGATTGTAACCATTTTTCTTGTTTTCAGACATAAATTTCACCTCTTATTAAGATAAACTCTTACCATATTGAGTGCATTGGAAGCGTTTACAAATCTGTTATAGTCACGGTCAGAGCGACTTGTCATCAACTCCTTGACCCATACGTTGTCTTTATCTGCAAGTGCGATGTAGCTGAGTCCGACAGGTTTGTCGGTGCCGTCACTTGTCGGACCTGCAATTCCGGTAACGGAAACGGCGACATCTGCACCGCTTAACCTGAGTACGCCTGTTGCCATCTGTTTTGCAACCTGTTCGCTTACCGCACCGTAAGTTTTAAGGTCATCCTCATCCACACCGAGGATTCGGTGCTTTATTTCGTTGGAGTAAGAAATGATGCCACAGTCAAAAACAGCAGATGCACCTGATATATTTGTAATTCTTTTTCCGATAAGACCACCCGTGCACGATTCAGCTGTTGCGAGTTTAAGCCCCTTTTTGCGGAGCAACTCAACGACTGCTTCTTCAATGCAGGTGTAGTCTATGCCGTATATATATTCGGAAAGACGGCTCTCAATTTCTTCAATCACAGGTCGGCATAGTTTCTCTGCTTCCTCTTCGTTATCTGCCATGGCAGTTACACGCAGCAGAGCTTCACCGTCTTTTGCATACGGTGCAACGGTCGGGTTTTCGTTGTCGAGCAAATCCTCAACTTCCTGTGACATTGCAGATTCACCTATGCCGAAGGTGCGTATATTATGAGAAATAATAACCTTGTCCGAAAAGTGTTTAAGATAAGGTACGGCACTTTCGAGGAACATTGGCTTGAGCTCTCTCGGCGGACCGGGGAGAAGGAGGATATGCTTTCCTTCTTTTTCCATGCCGAGTCCGGGAGCAGTACCGTTATTGTTCGTGAAAACAACACAATCCTCAGGGAGCATAGCCTGTTTCTTATTGCTTTCGGGCATTTCAAGTCCTTTGTTTGTGAAATACTTTGTCATTTTTTCAAGACTTTGCTTGTGAAGCACAAGCTCCTTGGCGAAAAATTCACACGCAACTTCTTTTGTAATATCGTCGGGAGTTGGACCGAGACCGCCTGACAGAATGATTATATCACTTCTTTCGGCGGCGTGACCGAGTGCATCCAGCAGACGGTCGTGGTTATCACCGACAACACTCTGATGCATAACACTAAAGCCGAGCTTTGCAAGTTCCCGGCTGAGAAACTGTGCATCGGTATTGAGTATATCGCCAAGCAAAAGTTCAGTGCCGACACTTATGATTTCACAGGTTTTCAAAGTATACACCCTATTCTATATTGATGAATTTTAAATTTGCGAGAGCTTCTTCGATAAGATTTTCAACGTCAAGCACATTTTCAGCATCTTCAACGCACTTCAACTGCGGACGGGTTTTAGGATGCTTCGGAGTAAACACCGTGCAACAGTCCTCATATGGAAGGATTGATGTTTCAAATGTGTCAATTTTTCGGGAGATTTCAATAACCTCGTCCTTGTGCATACGGATAAGCGGACGGAAAAGCGGCAAATCTTCCACAACTGCTTCTGTACAGGCGATGGCCTGCATCGTCTGACTTGCAACCTGACCTACGCTTTCACCCGTGATAAGTGCACCGCAGCCCTGATCCTTTGCAATTCTTTCGGCACAACGCATCATAAAGCGACGCATAATGATTGTGAATAGATCTTCGGGACAGTTGTCCTTGATTTCTTCCTGAATGTGTGTAAAAGGTACAACACAAAGGGGGATACTTCCGCTGTACTTTGCAACCTGACGCAGAAGTGAATGAACTTTCATCTCAGCACGCTGGCTTGTGTACGGCGGGGAAGCAAAATGAATGGCGTAAAGACGAAGTCCGCGTTTTGCCATCATCCAAGCAGCAACGGGACTGTCGATACCACCCGAAATAAGGATGGCAGCTTGTCCTGCGGAACCGACAGGCATACCGCCTGCGCCTTTTTGCTGGTTACCGTGAATGTAAGCGTAATTATCTCTAACCTCAACATTGACAATTAAATCGGGATTATGCACGTCAACTTTAAGGTGGTGATATTTTGAAAGTATCATACCTCCGACTTCCCTGCAGATTTCAGGGGAGTTGAACGGGAATTTTTTGTCAGAACGCTTTGCTTCAACTTTGAAAGTTTTTGCAAGTAGGAGCTCTTCACGGAGATATTCGCAGGCGGCAGGCAGTATTGCCTCCATATTTTTTTCAACTGCCGCACAACGGGAAAGACCTGCGATGCCGAAGATTGTTTTTAATCTTCGGAAAGCCTCGTCGAGGTCGACACGCTCATCAATCGGCTCAACCATAATTGTTGACTGCGACTGAACGTAACGGATTTTTCCCAAGTCGTGAAGTCTGAACTTCATATTTTTAACAAGCTGATTTTCAAAAGTGTGGCGGTTAAGACCCTTGAGGGCAAGTTCGCCGTTTTTGAGCAAGATAATTTCCTTCATTTTTAAGAGACCTCAAATTTTATTTCATTCTTCTCATTGTTTTCTGTGCGTTGGCGATTCCGTAAAGAAGGTAGTCAATTTCCTCTTTTGTTGTAAAACGGGAGATGCTGATACGCAACGCACTGTTGATTCTGTTATCCGAAAGATTCATAGCCTTAAGCACACGGCTTTTGTTACCCTTAGCACACGCAGAGCCGCTTGAAACATAAATACCCATATTCGAAAGGTAATTGAGCATAACCTCTGACGGAATTCCGATAACGGAGATGTTTGTGATATACGGCAGGGCGTTTTCGGGTGAATTTATTTTTACATTCTCCATTGCGGAGACATTCTGCACAAAATAATCGCGGAGCTGACGTGCGTGTTCAATGCCCTTTGCGTAGTCGGGCATTGCCTCAGCAGCAGCGGCAAAGCCTGCAATTGCAGGCATCGGTTCCGTACCGGGACGGAATTTATTTTCCTGCAGTCCGCCGAGCACGTGCGGAGCAAGGCGTGTTCCTTTTTTGATAAATAAGGCACCTGCACCTTTAGGACCGTGTATTTTATGCGAGCTGATGCTCATCAGGTCAACACCCATATTGTAGGGCTTTAACTGCACTTTACCGAAAGCCTGTACGGCATCACAGTGAATGAGTGCATTTGCGCCTGCGTGGACAGCGGCACGTTTTGCAAATTCTACGGGTTGAATTGTACCGACCTCGTTGTTGGCATACATAATGCTGATAAGCACAACTGATGGGTTAGTTGCGGCATAGAGCTGACGTTCATCAATAAGACCGTTTTCACCGACACGCAGTCTGATAACATCAAAACCCTGACTCTCAAGGTACTTGACAGGCTCTTCTACGCTGGGATGCTCGATCGAAGTAGTGATGATACGGCTGCCGCGTCGTTTGAGTGCATTTGCTGCACCGAGAACAGCAATGTTGTTACTTTCCGTACCACCGGATGTGAATATAATTTCGTCAGGCTCACAAGAAAGCTTACCGGCAATAATGCAGCGGGAATTTTCAAGCAATTCAGATGATGCAATACCGTTTGCGTGCAGAGATGACGGATTGCCCCAACACGAGGTAAGGGCAAAGTTTACTTTGTCAACCGCTTCTTTACAAAGAGGGGTTGTTGCACTGTTATCCAGATAAGCTTCCATATAGTTTTCCTCCAAACGAGACTATTCCACTATTAACTGTACTATTATACATCATAATTCCTCCACTTTCAATCTTTTTATTGGTTTTATATATTAACAATATATAAATTTTAATGGAGAAATTTGCCAATATTTCTCCATTACATCTTATGTAGCAAATTTTTTTATGTTCTTTGCTTGACTTTATAATGATAATATGATAATTTATAGAAGCATTGAAAAATGTAAATATTTAAGAAAGGAGACAGACATAATGACAAGATTTATTTTCAAAAACATCAAAAATGGTTATCCGGTGGTTGTGTCTGTTTCTGCATAACAGGCATATTGATTTCTGTACTCCCGGGAGCGTTTTGTTTCCGGGAGTTTTTGCGTTATGCAGAAAAATGCAACCCTTCGGAGAGGAGGAAAAATGAAACAAAAAACAAAACAGAAAAAGGAACGTTTAGAAA
This sequence comes from Acutalibacteraceae bacterium, assembly GCA_045587505.1. GTDB lineage: Bacteria > Bacillota > Clostridia > Oscillospirales > Acutalibacteraceae > CAG-488. The sequence goes on along the minus strand of JAZNCK010000071.1, from coordinate 3,368 downwards.
ACCTTAAGAACACATTTTATGCGTTTAAAATCATAACGGAATGTGCACCGTTTATGCTCGTTTCACAGGTTGCAACGATGGTTGCATATTGGTTTTTTACAGGTTTTGTACAGGAGATAATGTTCCTTAAAGTGCTGCTTGATATCATCGAAAACGGTGGCTCTTTTAAAAAGTTCGCAATTATGGTTGCGGTGTTTGCCGTGGCAGGCATACTTTCTAAAGCTGTCGACTGTTTCGGTGACTATGTCTGCTCACGCCAGATGAAGATTTTTTATAAAAACCTTAACAGGAGAATCTTCAAAAAGGCCGTTGAAGTGGATATGCAGTGCTACGAAAATCCTGAATTTTACGACAAATATCAACGGGCAACGGAGATAATCAGCGATTCGCATTATATGGATTTCAGCTACTTTTTTGCAATGATTATATCGGGAGGATTGACAGGAATATTTCTTGTTGCCTACGTAATTTCGATTGATGCAAAAATCCTGCTGATTCTTTTATCAATGATTGTTGTTGTGATAATTGAATCCGTAAAAGGTAAAGTTGAGGTTGAAAAAGATAAGAAGATGACACCGCATAAGCGTTCAAAGGCTTATGTAAAGCGAACGGTTTTTCTTCGTGAATTTGCAAAGGATATGCGTACTTCGGGAATTTTCGGAGTTATGCATACAAGGTACAAGAAAGCCGTTGAAAGCAACAGAGAAATCATTAAAAAATACGGCAAGAAAATGGCTCTTTTAGAGGTGCTGTCAGGTCTTTTCGGAACGAGCCTTCCTGTTGTGATAACCTATATTTATGCGGCGTACAGATTCGCAATCAAACGTAATCTTTCAATATCAAATTTCTCCGTAATTATGACGGCAATGAGCAACCTGAAGGATGTTTTCAACGACCTTAGCGAAGCAATAGGCTCAATCCGAAAGGAAGCTGAATATTTCGGAAATTTACGAGAGTTTTTTGAATACGAATCTGTTGTGACGGGAGGAAGCAAAGAAGCAGACGAGCTTGAAACACTTGAATTCCGTGACGTTTCTTTCACTTATCCGTCAGCGAAAAAAGCTTCACTTATGAATGTGAATCTGAAAATAAACAAGGGCGAAACCGTTGCGGTTGTCGGACAGAACGGAGCAGGAAAAACAACTTTTGTCAAGCTTCTTCTGCGTTTTTATGACCCTGATGAGGGAACGATTCTTTACAACGGGACAGACATCAGAGAGTATGATATCGCATCAATCCGTAACAGACTTGCAACTGTTTTTCAGGATTACAAGGTCTTTGCAGTGAGCGTCGGAGAAAACATTATCTGCCGTGAGGTTGACGGCGAAAATGATAAAGAAATAATTGCTTATTCACTAAAAAACAGCGGTGCTTATGACTGTGTAAATGCACTTCCGCAGAAGGAAGAAACAGTTCTTACACGCGAGTTTGACGAAAAAGGAACGGGACTTTCGGGTGGTGAACAGCAGAAAATTGCAGCTGCAAGAATGTTTGCAAGAGAATTCGACTTGGCAATTCTTGATGAACCTTCATCTGCACTTGACCCGATTGCCGAGTATAAAATGTACGAGAGTCTTATTGCGGCAACGCAGGAGAAAACGGTTATCTACATTTCTCACAGGCTTTCAAGTGCCGTGCTTTCGGATAAAATCTACGTTTTTGGTGACGGTACGGTTGCCGAAGAAGGCACTCACGATGAGCTGATGAGTAAGAACGGAATATATTCCGAAATGTTCACTCTTCAGGCTTCAAGCTACACTCAGACGGAGGGGAGTGTGGATTGCATATGAAGAAAAAAGACAAAAATCAACACGGAACAATATCAAACATTCTGTATATGCTCAGAATAATGTTTAAGATTTCTCCGGGACTTGTTATAGGAGAAATTTTGCAACAGCTTCTGAATTCTCTGCCGGGAAGACTTGTATCTGTTATCGGTCTTAAATACATCATCGACGAAGTTACAAACGGCGGTGAAATGAAAAATGTGATTATCGGTATCGCTGTAATTCTCCTTGTTCTTGTTTTCAGCGAAATTCTGAATTCTCTTTTCTTTGAACTTTTTGCACACAGAGAAAGGGAAAAGCTAGACCTCGGAATTCAGTCCATGCTTTACAAAAAGGCGGCAAAGCTTGATATGGAAAAGTACGATGACCCCGGTTATTACAGCGACTTTATTCTTGCTGTTGAAATGTCGTCGGAAAACATCAAGTATATGCTTACAAATGTGAAGCATTACATTGGTGAGATTGTTTCGTTTATCGCAATAAGTGCCGTTATGGTTACGATTGACCCCATCTGCCTTCTGATTGTTATTCTTTCGGTTGTGTTCTTTATTCCTGTCGGAAAGTATACGGGCGATCTGATGATGAAAAGAAGAAAAGCGGTAACGGAAAAACACCGTAAAGGCGACTATTTTGCAAGGCTTTTCTATCTTCGCGATTACGCAGGCGAAATCCGTACGGGCAGTCTGTATCCTCTTCTTGATAAAAGATTCAAGGAAAGTGCAGATGATATTGTTAAAACCCAGAATAAGTATGTAAAGAAAATTGACGGCATATTCTTTGTTCAGGAATCTGTGATTCAGGTTATCGGATTTATGGTTCTTCTTACTTTGTATATCGGTTATCAGACACTGGTTACTGGCAATATGTCGGCGGGTGATTTCGTTGCCACTTTTAACGGAGCAGTACAGATAGGAAGCGGTATACTTTTCCTTACTGTTTACGGTGTGCGTAATTTCACCGAAAGAGCAGGTATGATTGAAAAATACAGAATTTTTATGTCAGAGAAGACTAACGTACCTGACGGTAATGATGTTGCAGAGTGCGGTGAACCTGAAATAATTGAAGTTAAAAATCTTTCCTTCCGTTATCAGGGCAAGGAGGAAAACGCATTAACTGATGTTTCGTTCAGAATTGAACCGGGCGAAAAAATTGCACTTGTCGGCTATAACGGAGCAGGTAAGACAACGCTTACAAACCTTCTTCTTCGTCTTTATGACGTTACGGAAGGCACGGTTGAAATCGGCGGAAAGGATATCCGTGATGTTACTGTCGATTCACACAGAGCAAGATTTTCTGCAGTGTTTCAGGATTTTCAGATTTTCGGTGCAACTGTCGGCGAAAATGTTGCGCTTGAAAAGGATTACGACAAAGAAAGAGTAATGGATGCACTGCAAAAGGCAGGCTTTTCAAAAGATTTGCCGAACGGTGCGGACACAATCCTTCTTCGTGAGTTTGACGATGACGGTCTTATGCTTTCGGGCGGTGAACAGCAGAAGATTGCAATTGCCAGAGCGTTTTACAAAAACTGTCCGTACATAATCCTTGACGAGCCGTCGGCAAACCTCGACCCTGTTTCAGAGT
>JAZNCK010000070.1:0-6531 GCA_045587505.1 Acutalibacteraceae bacterium | reverse complement strand
AAATCTGTTACTGAAGGTCGTGAGGCTATGGGTTCAGCACTTGTTAAACTTCGTTCATCAAGCGGTAAACTCTACTCGGGCACAGGCATTTCAACCGATGTTATCGGAGCAAGTATCCGTGCGTATGTCAGTGCACTCAATAAGATTGCTTACGAGGAGGAATAAGGGTGAATTTAGCGTTTTCAACAAAATTCCATAAGGCAGACGGAATCGGCGATTTTCTTAAACTTGCTGATGAACTCCGCTATGACGGAATTGAAATTCACGATATAAAAGCGGATGCTTTTTCAGGTAAAAGTTCACCTTTTAATCCTGATATGGCATCCGTGACAAAGCGTACACTTATCAATGCCAAGAAATCAATTGTATGTATCAATGTAGGTTGTAACATTGCAGATAAAGATGTTTCTCAGGAAAATATGCAGAAGATCGAAACTGCGGTTTCGGTTGCACACAATACAAATGTACCTTATATTAAGGTTTATGCAGAAAGTACTGACGAGAATGCTTTTGATTATATAACAGATTTTTTGTCTGATGTCATTGCTCTTTGCGAAAAGAAGAGCGTCGTTGTTCTTATAGAAACAAGAGGTGTTTTTGCTGATACCGATAAGCTCTGCGAACTTCTTAACTTTTTTGCAAGTGATTTTATCGGAGCTGACTGGAATATGTATGAAACATATTTCTGTGCTAAAGAGGATGCAGAGAAGACAATCAAAAACCTCGGTGCTTATGTCAAACTTGTCCACATGACAGACGCAGTTGCTTATGGTGAGCATACTCTCATCGGTGAAGGATTACTTCCGGTTGAGGATATGGTCAATGCACTTCGCTCCATCAATTTTGCAGGTTTTGTCTGTGTTGAATGGGATCCTGAATGGATAAGCGAAATTAACGACCTTGAGATCGTGCTTACACATTACGAAAGCTTTGTTGAATCGATGGGCAGCACGAAGAGTGGTAAAAAGTATTTCTATAATAAGACACGTACAGGTAAGTTTGTATGGGAAAAGGAAGAACTTATTGAAAAGACATTTTCGCAGGTTCTTGACACGATGGTCGAAAATTTTCCCGATCAGCTTGCATTCAAATACACAACTCTTGACTACACAAGAACATACTCGGAGTTCCGTGATGATGTTGACCAGTTTGCACGTGCACTCATCGCTATGGGTGTTAAGGCAGGTACTCACGTAGCTGTATGGGCAACCAATGTTCCGCAGTGGTACATTGCGTTCTGGGCAGCAACAAAAATCGGTGCCGTTCTTGTAACAGTTAACACAGCGTACAAAATTCATGAGGCGGAGTATCTTTTCAGACAGTCAGATACCCATACTCTTATTATGGTACAGGGTTACAGAGATTCTCACTATGACGAGATCGTAGCAGAACTCTGTCCCGAACTCAAAAACACAAAATCCGGTGAACCTCTTCACGCAAAGCGTCTTCCGTTCCTGCGCAATGTCATTACTGTCGGCTTTGAACAGGAAGGTTGTATGACCTGGAACGAAGCTCTTGAAAAGGCATCACAGGTGCCTGTTGAGGAAGTTTACCGTATGGCATCTCTTGTTAAAAAGGATGATGTATGTAATATGCAGTACACATCGGGTACTACAGGCTTCCCGAAGGGTGTAATGCTTACGCACTACAACGTTGTTAACAACGGTAAGTGTATCGGCGACAGAATGGACCTTTCAACAGCGGACAGAATGATGATTCAGGTTCCGATGTTCCATTGCTTCGGTATGGTGCTTGCGATGACTGCGACAATGACTCACGGCGGAACGGTTTTGCCGTTGCCGTATTTCTCACCGAAGCCGTCACTTGCGTGTATCAATAATGAGCGTATCACCGCATTCCACGGTGTTCCGACTATGTTTATTGCTATGCTTCAGCATCCTGATTTCGAAAAGACGGATTTCTCCTATATGAGAACAGGTATTATGGCAGGTTCTCCCTGTCCGATTGCAAAGATGCGCGAAGTTGTTGAAAGAATGAATATGAAAGAAATAACTATCGTTTACGGTCAGACAGAAGCCTCACCGGGTTGTACAATGTCAAGTACGGAAGATCCGCTTGAATTACGTGTTGCTACGGTAGGTAAGGCTTTGCCGAAGATTGAATGTAAGGTTATTGACCCCGAGACAGGTCTTGAGTGTCCTCCGGATGTCAACGGTGAGTTCGTTGCAAGAGGCTATAATATAATGAAGGGTTATTATAAGATGCCTAAGGCAACTGCAGAAGCAATCGATAAGGACGGATGGCTTCATACAGGCGACCTTGCCTGCAAGACTGCTGACGGTTATTATAAGATAACCGGCAGACTCAAGGATATGATTATCCGTGGCGGTGAAAACATCTATCCCAAGGAAATCGAAGAGTTTATCTATACACACGATAAGGTAAAGGATGTCCAGGTTATCGGTGTGCCTGATGAAGGTCTCGGCGAGGAGATTATGGCTTGTATCATTCTTCACGAGGGTGAAACAATGACTGAAGCTGAGATGAGACAGTATGTCCTTGACCATATGGCAAAGCATAAGGTGCCGAAGTATATCGATTTTGTAACAGAATTCCCGATGAATGCAGCCGGCAAAATTCTTAAATACAAAATGCGTGAAATGGCAATCGAAAAGTATGGCTTGCAGAAGGCTGACTCGGTTGTTACGGCATAACAGTTATCATTACAATGTGTAATATATAAATTACAAAATGTATCTTGAAAAAGTGGTACGATGAGTTTATAATACAACGTAACAGTAAAGGCTGTGACGAAGACGGTTACGTTTTCAGACTTTAAGAGAGTCGGTGGTTGGTGTGAACCGGCAGTTTGATTACGAAAAGAACCCATCACTTCTGAGCCGGAGAGATGAAAGCTATATGCAAATAGTTTCTTCCGTTCAACTACGTCAGTGTTAAGGGATTGTCAGATCCTGATGAGTGGCACGAAGCAAAAGCAGAGTGCAATTTGAGTGGTACCGCGGATTTTATTTCCGTCTCAAAGTTTTTAAGACTTTGAGGCGGTTTTTATTTTCCTCAGAGTCGTAAACAAGGAGGTAATTTTATGGAAAGCAACACAACAGGAAAACTTTATGAGGTTTCACAGCGAATTAAAGAGATGCGTGATATCTGTAATTTTACTGTTGAAGAAATGGCTGCTAAAACAGAAGTTTCCGTTGAGCAGTACCTTGTGTATGAAGCAGGTGGAATTGATCTTCCTTTTTCCTTCATTCATAAGTGTGCACTCGCCTTTGATATCGGTCTTACAGACCTGCTTGAGGGTCACAGTGCAAAACTTACATCCTACACAGTGACTCGTAAGGGCAAGGGACAGACGACAGCGAGTGAAAACGGAATCGAAATCAAGAATCTTGCACCTAAATTCAGAAAAAGACTTTCAGATCCTTATATGGTTCGTTACGAATATTCTGCAGAACTTGAAAATAAGCCGATTCACACCACAACTCACGCAGGTCAGGAATTTGACCTTGTAATCAGCGGTAAGCTCAAGGTTAAGATAGGTAACCATGAGGAAGTTCTTGAAGAAGGTGACAGCATTTACTACAACAGCTCAACGCCTCACGGAATGATTGCTATTGACGGCAGAGACTGTGTTTTCCTTGCTATGATTATGGCAAGTGATGAACCTGTTGAGAAGATTGTGCACGAAAGAGCTGTCAAGGGTACGAAGACTTCAGGAAGCCTTGTATGTGAAAAATTCATCGATGCAACTGAGGATGAAAACGGTAACCTTATTGCAATCGACTTCAATAATGAAGATAAGTTCAATTTTGCCTTTGATGTCGTTGATAACATCGGCAGAAAATCACCCGATAAACGTGCAATGGTTCATCTTGACAGAAACAAGACTGAACGTATCTTTACTTATAAGGATATCAAGGAACACTCAAGCCAGGCAGCAAACTACTTCAAGTCGCTCGGCATCAAGAAGGGTGACACGGTAATGCTCGTTATGAAGCGTCATTATCAGTTCTGGTTTGCAATTCTCGGTCTTCATAAGATCGGTGCAATTGTTATTCCTGCAACCAATCTTCTTGTTCAGCATGACTTTGAATACAGATTCGAGGCTGCAAACGTTTCAACAATCATCTGTACAGCAGACGGCGACACAGCAAGACAGGCTGAGCTTGCAGACGCAGTAACAGGAACGCTTAAAAATAAGATTATTGTTAACGGCACAAGAGAAGGATGGCATAACTTCGACGAAGAGTATTGCCTTTTCAGCCGTCGTTACAGAAGAGAAGAGGATTCACCGTGCGGTGACGACCCGATGCTTATGCTTTTCACATCAGGAACAACGGGTTATCCTAAAATCGCAACACACAGTTATAAATATCCTCTCGGTCATTACATTACTGCTAAATACTGGCATTGTGTAAGCAAGGACGGACTTCACTTTACAATCTCCGAAACAGGTTGGGGTAAGGCTCTTTGGGGTAAGCTCTACGGTCAGTGGCTCTGCGAAGGCTCAATCTTTACCTATGACTTCGACCGTTTCGATGCGGCAGATATCCTTCCGTTGTTCGCAAAGTATCAGATTTCAACATTCTGTGCACCTCCGACAATGTACAGAATGCTTATCAAGCAGGATATCAGCAAGTACGATCTCAGCTCCATCAAGCACGCAACAGTTGCCGGTGAGGCTCTGAACCCCGAAGTATTCAAACAGTTCTATAACGCAACGGGACTTACGCTTATGGAGGGCTTCGGACAGACCGAAACCACGCTTTCCATTGCAAATCTTACAGGTATGAATCCGAAGCCAGGTTCAATGGGTAAACCTGTTCCGCTTTACGATATTCAGATTCTCCGTCCGGACGGAACACCGGCAGATCTCGGTGAGACAGGCGAAATCTGTATCAGAACAAGTGACAAGATGCCTTGCGGTTTGTTTATCGGATATTATCTCAACGAAGAAGCAACCAACGATGTTATGTATGACGGTTATTATCATACGGGTGATACAGCGTGGGCAGACGAGGACGGACATTTCTGGTATGTCGGCAGAATCGATGACGTTATCAAGTCATCCGGTTACCGTATCGGACCGTTCGAAATTGAAAATGTTATTATGGAGCTTCCTTATGTTCTTGAATGCGGTGTTTCAGCTGCACCCGATGAAATCAGAGGTCAGGTTGTAAAGGCAAGCATCGTTCTTACAAAGGGCACAGAGCCTACGGAAGAACTCAAGAAGGAAATCCAGAAATATGTCAAGGAGCATACAGCACCTTACAAGTATCCGAGAATAGTCGAGTTCAGAACAGAGCTTCCGAAGACTATCAGCGGAAAGATCATAAGAAATAAGCTTTAAAAGAGGTGATACAATGGAATCAAAGCGAGTAACACTTTTTGCAGGTCATTACGGAAGCGGAAAGACAAATATTGCGGTCAATTATGCTCTTAAACTCAGAGCAGACGGAAAACCGGTAGTAATTGCCGACCTTGATATTGTCAATCCGTATTTCCGAACAAAAGACAGCGAAAAAGAACTGACCGAAGCGGGAATCAGGCTTATTTCTTCTCAGTACGCAAGCTCAAACGTCGATCTTCCGGCTTTGCCTCAGGATGTTTATTCCATTGTTGATAATAATACAGAGTATGCCGTTATGGATATCGGCGGCGATGACAGGGGAGCATATGCCCTCGGCCGTTATGCAGACAGCCTCAAGAAAGAGAATAACTACGAAATGTTTATGGTAATCAATATGTACCGACCTCTCACAAGGGATGTTGAAAGCACTCTCGAAGTTATGGCGGAAATTGAAGCGGCCTGCTCAATGAAATTCACGGCAATCGTTAACAATTCTAACATAGGTGAGGAAACAACGTCACAGGATGTTCTTGATTCTCTCGACTATGCAAATGATGTTTCAAAGGCTACGGGTCTTCCCGTGCGGTTGACAACCGTAGATGAAAAGTTGTATAATAATCTGTACGGCAAAGTGGAGAATTTAATGCCACTCAGACTACAGGAAAAGATAAACTAAGAGAGGTAAAAGCTATGGCAAAAGTAACATTTAAAACAGACCTTTGCAAGGGCTGCAGCCTTTGCGTCGGCGCTTGTCCGAAAGGTATCGTTAAACTGTCAGAAACAAAGCTCAATGCTAAGGGCCATCACCCCGCAGAAGTAACTGAGCCAGAAAAGTGCATCGGATGCGCATTCTGCGCGACAATGTGTCCTGATTGTGTAATTACGGTAGAGAGGTGAAAAAATAATGTCAGAAAAAGTACTTATGAAGGGTAACGAAGCTATTGCTGAAGCTGCTATTCAGGCAGGCTGTCATCATTACTTCGGCTATCCCATCACACCGCAGACAGAAGTTGCGGCTTATATGGCAAAGCGTATGCCGAAAATCGGTGGAACCTTCCTTCAGGCTGAAAGTGAAGTTTCTGCTATCAATATGGTAATCGGTGTTGCATCAACAGGTAAAAGAGTTATGACATCATCTTCAAGCCCGGGAGTTTCTCTTAAGGCTGAAGGTATTTCATACCTTGCAGGTTGTGACCTTC
>JAZNCK010000069.1:0-11578 GCA_045587505.1 Acutalibacteraceae bacterium | reverse complement strand
ACTGAGCCATTTTCGGGTTCCATCTTCTTGTCTGGTGTCCGAAGTGAACACCTGCTTCGAGTAATTGCTTCATTGATACTACTGGCATAAATTTTTCCTCCTTAGTTTTTGCCTCCGCAGAGCTTAAAAAGCGGACATTTTTGTAATGCACTTCGCTCAAAACACTCTACGTGTGTAATGATTGCCGATAGATTATAGCACAAGGTATTTTCTAAATCAAGCATTTTTTTCATATTTTATGAAATTTTTTCGATATCTGCAATTTTGTCAGCTATCCTTTTAAATACAGGTGCGCAATCTGTTGCACCCGATACTCCGCCCTCTTTAAAAACAACTACTGTATACTTCGGTTTGTCTGCAGGAAAAAATCCTGCAAACCAAGTGTTGTATATTTCCTTTCCGTTTTTGAAGTTCCCTGTCTGTGCCGTTGCAGTTTTCCCTGCGGCTTTAACTTCATTCTTCAGGCGAGCTTTCTGTGCGTTACCGTTTTCTACAACGCTCATCAGCATTTCTGTCAGCCGGTCTGCTGTTTTTCTGCTTAAAGCATATATCGGATACTGTTTACCGTGAGTTTCCACAGCAGTTCCGTCCGCATCGGTTACCTTTTCTATTATATATGGTTTAACAAAACTCCCTCCGCCCGCAACAGCAGACATCATTGTTGAAAGCTGGAGCATTGTTGCCGTGAATTCACCCTGTCCGAAAGAAAAATTAGCAAGTGCACCCGAAGATGACAGCTTTTCGGCAGTCGGTACAATTCCCGATTCAGATGTTATACCGTCAGCAAGGCGTATCTCCTGCCCGAATCCCAACAGCGACGCAGTCTCCAGAATACTATCGGCACCTGTCCTTTTTGCAAGTTCTATAAAAAATGTATTACACGAACATTCCAGCGCAGTCGTTATATTCAACTCCCCGTGTGCCGTCTTATTGTTACAGCTGAAAACAACTCCGTCAACATCGCAACAGCCTGTACAGTTATAACAGAAATCGTTCAATCCTGTTTCAAGAGCTGCAGCGGTGACAGCAACCTTAAAAACCGAGCCAACAGCATACGCTTCAAGCGTTCTGTCAACAAAGGGCGAATTTTTGTCATCAAAACCGGTTTCAGGATTATTTGCATCGAAATCGGGTCGCGATGCCATCGCACGGATTGCACCTGTGTTTATTTCCACCACAACCGCACCACCGCAGATTACATCGCTGATATCAAGTGCATTTTCGACTGCCTGCTGGATTTCATTGTACAGCGTAAGTGTGACCGATGCAGTCTTAAGAGTGCTGTTTTTAATCTCAATCCGTGTGCCGCTGAGAATTTTTCCGTAAACATCTGCGCCGAATCTTGCCGAAAGGCTTTCCCCTGTATAAAGTAGGTTGTCAAAGCTTTTTTCTATTCCCGAAACTCCTTTGCCATCTCCGTTGAGATATCCGATAATATGCGTTGCAAGTTGATTTTCCGAATAACGGCTGTACTTTTTCAGCATAACCGCATCAGTATTTTGTCCTATCTCAAGTTTTCCTATATTAATCGAGACAGCATTGCCTTTCTGCATCCGGGCTTCAATTGCTTTGCAGGATTGCGAATCAACGACCTTTCTTATTTCCGTGAGCGCCTTGTATGTCGGCTTTGCCACGACTATGTTTTCGTAATCCGCAGAAACCATTTTTTTACCGTTACAGTCAAATATATTCCCTCTTATATCCCCGATTTCAACAGCGTAACCTCTTTTGCCTCCTACGACCGTATCCATATTCCCGGTCGCAAGAGTATAAAGACGCAAACACACACAACCAAACACAAGTGAAAATGCTGTAAAAACTGCTATAAGGCGTTTATTCATAAAATCTCCCCCAACATATTGTGTGTGCGACTGTTTAAAAAATACAAATTTTCAGAAATCCAGAACACATTTAACATAAATGTGTAAAAACATACAATAGTAAGGTGTAAATTTTGTCAAAAGAAACATTGACCTTTTCAAGAAAAGAGTTTATTATATACAATAGCATATTTATATTGGAGGCTATAGATAATGAAAAAGATACTTCGTAAACCACTTGCAGTTATCCTTGCAGTGCTTATGATGTTCTCCGTGGCACCGGCATTCACTTATGCTATCGATGCTGCTGAGGTATCAACCACTCCCGTTCCCGTTATCGCTGTTGGTATTCACAGTGAAACAAAGACAGGTGTTGTAATCCGTGTTTCACTTGAGGAAAATACCCTTGAGTGCCTCGATCTCAAGATCGTTGCTGCTGACGGACTTACACTCACCTCTATTGACATGAACAAAAACCTTCCTATGAACCTTAACAGTTCAAACGTTGCAAACGGTATGTTGAGTTTTGCATGTACTGAAGGTATTGAGGCCCCCGTAGCTATCGCAGATTACACTTATACAAAATCCTCTGCAACAGGCATCGATGCTTCTGACTTCACAGTTACTGTTGAAACCTGCTATATCGGTGGCGAAGGCTCAGGAAATGAAATCGAGGTAACAGAACAGATCGTGCCCGTAATTAACATTCCTGCAGAACACGTTCATGCAGTAACAGGTGGCTGGACAACAGTAACTCCTGCTACATGTACGGAAGACGGTTCAGAAAAAGGAACTTGTGAAATCTGTGACGAAACAGTAATAAGATCCATTCCTTCAAAAGGACACGGTAAGACCAGAATTGAAACAGCTCAAGCAAGCTGTGAAGAAGCCGGTTATACAAAGGAAATCTGCACAGTTTGTAACGAAACTGTTAAAGAAACACCAATTGCGGCTACCGGACATCAGAATCTTGATGTAAAAGTTACTGCTACTTGTACAAAAGACGGCTACACAATTACATACTGTAAAGACTGCGGTAAGGATATTCGTGCCGTCCCCGCTGCAGCTACAGGACATCCCGATGGTAAGACAAGGGAAGAAATCCAGCCTGCAACTTGTACAAAAGACGGTTATAAAAAGATAATCTGTACTGTTTGTAACGAAGTCGTTGATACTATAGTTCTTCCTAAGACAGGCCATACTGATACTACAGAAGAAATAGTTAAACCTACTTGTACAGAGGACGGTTACAAAAAGGTAACTTGTAACATCTGTAAGGAAGTAATCGAGCATAAAGTTCTTAAGAAGACAGGACACCTCAACTTAAGCACAGAGAAGAAAGATCCTACTTGTACAGAAGAGGGTTACGAAAGAGTAACCTGCGGTGACTGTAACCAGGTTATAACATCAAAAACGATAGATAAGCTTCCTCACGTTGCAAAAGAGCAGATTACAAAGAACCCCACTTGTACAGAAGACGGTTACATCCGTGTTCTTTGTGAGTGCGGTACACAGATCGGCAAAGATCAGGTTCTCCCCATGAGAGGACACACTCACAGACTTATCACTATTCCTGCAACATGTACAACAAACGGCTCAAGATCGTATAAGTGTATCGTCTGCGGTGACGTTAAGCCTAACTCCACAACAGTCCTTAACAAGACCGGTCACGCTTGGGGTGGCTGGCAGCAAATCGAAAAACCGACAGTAAGTTCTGACGGTTTGGAGAGAAGAGTCTGCGGCAATTGCGGTGACAGCGAGGAACGTGCAATTCCGAAACTCACAGTACCTGCAAGAGAGATTATCTTGTCAACAGAAGAAGTTACAATGGACTTCAAGAAAGTTGAAAGACTCTATGCAAACGTTCTTCCTACTGAAGCAGGTTTCTCAACAGTAATTACCTGGGAGTCGTCCAATGAAAAGGTTGCAACAGTTAATGAGAACGGTGAAGTTCTTGCAGTAGGTGTTGGTACTGCAACCATCACAGCAAAAACTTCTAACGGCCTGAGTGATACTTGTACTGTAACAGTTAAATATAATGTGTTACAGTGGATCATTGTTTACCTCCTCTTCGGTTGGATCTGGTATGTTTAATTCTTAAATAAACCTTCAAAACACCCATTCTTCGGAGTGGGTGTTTTTCTGTTTGATAAAGATTTCGCATTCTTTGTTAAATATTTAATTAGTGGTTTTGCTATTGAAATATAGCCAGTTTCGTTATATAATTATTTAGAATAGATAAATATGTGCAGAAGAAAGGTGCAAAGCTTTGGAAGATGTAAACAGCAAAAAGAAAGTGAATAAAAAAACGCTTATTGCAGTTATTCTCTGTGCGACTTTTTTGTTGTGTATTATCCTTGCAGACTTTGCAAAAAGCCGTTCTGAGTACAGTGCAACCGATATCGCCATGGGTACCGTTGTAAGCATCCGTCTTTTCGGTTCAAACGGCGAACGGACAGCGGAAGCCATAAAAGAGAATCTTTGTGAAACTGAAGAAGCTCTGCTTTCGTGGAGAGTAGAAGGTTCTGACGTTGCAAGGATAAATGCTTCTGCAGGTACAGCTGTTTCTGTTTCAAAAGAGACAGTCAATATCATCGATACAGCACTTGACGTGTCCGAAAGTTGTGGCGGTGTTTTTGATATAACCGTCGGTAACCTTACAAAGCTCTGGGACTTCGGCGGAGATAATCAACATCTACCTGTCGAGGATGAAATTGCAAAAGCTCTTGAAAGTGTAAATTATTCATCTGTCAAGATCACGGATACAACAGTCTTAACCGCTGAAGGTCAGAGTCTTGATCTCGGCGCAGTCGGAAAAGGTGCGGCGTGCGACAGAATTAACAACTATCTTTCTTCCACTCATACCGATTCGGCAGTTATATCCGTCGGTGGCAGTCTTCTTCTTTACGGAAACAGAAACTTTGATATAGGTATTGTTAATCCGGAAAACGATCAAGAGTCGATGGGTACACTTAAGATTTCAGAAACCTGTGTTTCTACCTCGGGAAATTACGAGAAGTTTTTTGTTGAAGACGGCAAAAATTATCACCACATCCTCAACGCTGAAACCGGATACCCCGCTGACAGCAGACTTTCAAGTGTAACAGTTATCTGTCAGTCAGGTGTGCTGAGTGACGCACTCTCTACAGCGTGCTACATTCTCGGCTACCACGACAGCCTTGCTTTACTAAAAAAATATGACGCAGAAGCTGTTTTTATTTTCAAAGATAAAACCGTCCGTGTAACAGACGGACTTGAGAAAAAATTCACTCTTACAAACGAAAGTTTCGTGATTACAGAATGAAAAAACTTTTTGGTAGAGCAGATATTTTTATAATAATATCAGTCCTGGTATTAAGTTTTCTACTCTTTATTCCTAACCTTTTAAATAACACTGCGCTGACAGCGATAGTTTATTCGGACGGCGAAATCGTAGCAAAAATCAATCTTGACAGGGTTGATGAAGAGTACACTTTTTCACCTAAACCGGGAACAGAAATAACAGTTAAAAAGAATAAAATAAGTTTTTCTGATGCGTGTTGCAAAGATGAGCTTTGTATCAAAAGCGGTTGGCTTTCAAAGAAAGGTCAGACTGCCGCATGCCTGCCGGAGAGAATTGTCATCTCAATCGAAGGTACGGACAAAACAGATATGATTACATATTAAAAACGGAATGTTTGGTATGAAAAACAGTAAACACATACAACGAATTGCATTGCTAGGGATTATGGGTGCGTTAGCGTTATCTGTTTCTTTTCTTGAGACACTCATCCCTGCTCTGCCCGGGCTTCCTCCCGGAGCAAAACCCGGTCTTTCAAATATCGTAACAATGTTTTTGGCATCCTCTTCAGGAATTGCCGATGCATTTTTTATCACAGTGTTAAAAGCACTGTTTGCCGGAATTACAAGAGGATTTGTCGCTATGCTAATGAGCGCTTCAGGCGGACTCCTCAGCACAATTGCTGCGTGTGTTTTGCTTCGCAGCAATAAATTCAAATCAGGATACATCGGTATAGGTATATTCTGTGCCGTTTGTCATAATATCGGTCAGCTTATCAGTGCGTGTCTTATCTCGGAGACATGGTCACTTATTTTCGGTTACGGACCGTTATTGTTAATATTTTCCATTGTAACAGGTTTTGTTACAGGAACAATTCTGAAGCTGGTTTTGCCTGCTCTGGAAAAAATCAAGAATCGTTTATAATATTGAAAGGGGTTGAACAAATGGGTAAAATCCACGTCCCCGGTGTAATTAAAGCAATAAAGAAAGTCAGAGGCGGAGTTAAAGTGGCTCATCACAAAAACACTGCCGAACTCGAAGTTGTGCGTATGCCGGAACCCAAACAAGTTATTTTACCTATGCAACAACACATTGGTGCACCTTGTACACCTACAGTCAAAGTCGGTGATACCGTAAAGGTCGGCCAGGTTATAGGTGACAGTGATAAATTCGTCAGTGCACCTATTCACGCTTCCGTTTCGGGTACTGTTACTGCAATAGGTAACATTAAACTTCCCGGCGGTGCAATGGCTCAGGGTGTTACAATCGAATCCGACGGTGAAATGCAGATGTATGAGGGTATACAGGCACCTCACGTTGAAACAAAGGAAGATTTCATCAAGGCTGTCAGAGCATCCGGTCTCGTAGGTCTTGGCGGTGCAGGTTTCCCGACACACGTCAAGCTCAATGTTCCGGATGACAAAAAAATTGACACACTTGTTATCAATGCGGCTGAGTGTGAACCATATATCACAGTTGACTACCGTGAGTGTATTGAAAACTCCTGGGACATTTACTCAGGTATCAGAACAGTTATGGAATTCCTTGAAATTCCAAATGTTGTCATTGCTGTCGAAGATAACAAACCCGAGGCTTTCAAAATCCTCGAACAGATTGTTGACGGTGATTCAAGTGCAGGCGGTGCTATCAAGATAATGCAGCTCGAATCACGCTACCCTCAGGGTGCTGAAAAGATGATGGTTCAGTCCGCAACAGGCAGACAGGTACCTCCCGGCAAGCTTCCTGCCGACGTAGGCTGTATGGTTATGAACGTTGCATCAATCGCTTTTATCTCCCGTTATCTCAAAACAGGTAAACCACTTGTCAGCCGTTCACTCACGGTTGACGGAATGGCAATCAAAGAGCCGAAGAATGTCCGTGTACCTATCGGTACAAGCATCAGTGACATCCTCGAATTCTGTGGCGGTTTCAAAGAGGAACCTGTCAAAATTATTACAGGTGGCCCGATGATGGGTGCTGCTATCACAAGCCTTGACCATCCTCTTTCTAAGAGCAACAATGCTTTGCTTGCTTTTTCAAAGGAAGACGCAAAGGTGTTTATGGAAACAGACTGTATCCGTTGCGGTAAATGTGCTACTGCCTGCCCGATGAGCCTTGTTCCGACAAGAATCGTCCGCAACACAAAAGCAGGAGACGCAGAAGCCCTCGTCAAAGACGGTGTTATGGTTTGTATGGAATGCGGTAGTTGTGCATACTCCTGCCCTGCAAAGAAGCCCCTTGTTCAGCATATGCGTCTTGCAAAGGCAGTTATCAGAGAGGCAGGTGCAAAATAAATGACATTGAATAATAAACTTGTGGTCAGTGCTTCACCGCACGACCGTTCGCACAAAACCGTCAGAAGCATTATGCTTGACGTAATTATAGCAATGGTGCCCGCACTTATTGCTTCGGTAATCTTCTTTGGTCCGAGAGCGTTACTCGTAGAGTGCGTTTCAGTCGGTACCTGTGTTATCGCAGAGTTTATCAGCCGTGTTGTTATGAAACGTAGTCAGACAATCGGTGACCTGAGTGCAGTTATTACAGGACTTCTGCTCGCATTCAATCTTCCCGTTAGCATTCCGTTGTGGATGGTTATGGTTGGTGCAGTTATCGCAATCGTAGTTACCAAGCAGTTCTTCGGCGGTATCGGACAGAACTTTGTTAATCCCGCACTTGCAGGACGAATTGTTCTTCTTACTTCCTTCCCCGTTGCAATGTCAACATGGACAGCTCCCCTTACATGGTCAGGCAATCTTGACGGACTTACATCAGCTTCTCCCCTTGCCGATATACACACTATGGTTTCGGCAGGTACAACGCCTGATGTAACTCTTGTTGAAATGCTTATCGGTTGGCGCGCAGGTTGTCTTGGCGAAACTTGCGCTATCGCAATTATTCTCGGCGGCATCTACCTTATCGCAAGAAAGGTTATTTCTCCGACTATCCCTCTTGTTTACATTGGTACAGTTGCAGTTATTATGCTTATCGCCGGTAAGGGTAACCTCAACTTCGTTGCTTATGAGCTTCTCGGCGGCGGTCTTCTTCTCGGTGCTGTATTTATGGCAACTGACTATACAACCTCTCCGATTACATTCAAGGGCAAGATCATTTTTGCCGTGGGTTGCGGTGTTATCACGTCACTTATCCGTATCTTCGGTAATCTTCCCGAAGGCGTTTCATATTCAATTCTTATTATGAACATACTTGTTCCTCTTATTGAGAACATAACTCTTCCCAAGCCATTCGGCACTCCTAAAAAAGAAAAGGAGGCTAAGGCAAAATGAAGAAAAGTATTTTAGTTCCTACAATTGCTTTGTTTCTCATCTGCCTTGTTGCAACAACACTTCTCGCATTTGCAAACAGCGTAACAGCTCCGATCATTGACGAGCTTGCAGTCAAGACAGAAATGGAGTCAAGAAAAAAAGTCTGCGTTCTGGCAGAAACATTCACTGACAAAACCGAAAACGGTGTTTCTTACGCTCTCGGCGTTGATAAGGACGGCAATCCTTTAGGTATGGTATTCACCACAAAGGCAAAGAGCTACGGCGGCGAAATCCTCGTTATGACAGGCATCGATATGGACGGCAAGGTTTCGGGTATTGAACTTCTGAGCATCAACGATACTGCCGGCCTCGGTATGAACGCAACAAAATCCGATTTCAGAGATCAGTTCCTCGGTCTTGTGAAAGGCATCAAGGTTATGAAGAATTCTTCTAACCCGGACAACAATGAAATCACAGCACTCACAGGTGCTACAATCACATCACAGGCTGTTACAGATGCAGTTAATGCTGCACTCGCAGACTTTGAAAAAGTTAACGGAAAGGCAGGTGCAAACTGATGGCAGAGAAAAAATCACTCGGTAAAGAACTTACCAAAGGTATTATTGCTGAAAACCCTGTTCTCAGACTTGTTCTCGGTACTTGCCCTACGCTTGCTACCACAACATCCGTTACAAGTGCTATCGGTATGGGCATCTCCGCTTCGATAGTTCTTATCTGTTCAAACATCGTTATTTCAGCACTGCGTAAGGTTATCCCCGACAAGGTGCGTATCCCCGCTTACATTGTTGTTATCGCATCCTTCGTTACAATCGTTCAGATGCTTGTTAAGGCATTTGTTCCCGTGCTCGACGAGCAGCTCGGTGTTTACCTTCCGCTTATCGTTGTTAACTGTATCATTCTTGGCCGTGCTGAGGCCTTTGCAGGTAAGAATGGTGTTCTTGCCTCGGCGGTTGACGGACTCGGAATGGGTATCGGATTTACCGCAGCATTGTTTGTAATGGGTACAATCCGTGAAATTCTCGGTGCAGGTACATTTATGGCAGGTATCAGCGGACTCATCGGCGGTAGCTTTGACGGCTTCAAAATTCCGTTCCTTAACGAAAATCCGATGCTTATCTTCATCCTCGCTCCCGGCGGATTCTTTGTTTACGGTCTGGTTATGGCACTTGCCAACAAGCTCGCAGAGTCCAAGGGTAAGCCTAAGGCTGAGCTTCAGGGCTGTGAGAAATGTCCGATGGCTAAGTCCTGCTCAATCAGACTGACAGACGAGGCTTGTGACAAAAAGGAGGTTGAAGCATAATGGAACTTACTAAAGGTTTATTAAGCATCCTTCTTACAATGATTCTTACGCAGAACTTCGTTCTTGCAAAATTCCTCGGTATCTGTCCGTTCCTCGGTGTTTCCAAGAAGGTTGACACTGCAACGGGTATGTCACTCGCAGTTATCTTCGTTATGGCACTTGCAACAGCAGTTACCTATCCCATCAACAAGTATCTCCTTGTTGCAAACGGTCTTGAATACCTGCAGACAATCGTGTTCATTCTCGTTATTGCCGCACTTGTTCAGATGGTTGAAATCGTACTTAAGAAATATATGCCTGCGCTTTACAATTCGCTCGGCATTTACCTTCCACTTATCACAACAAACTGTGCGGTTCTCGGTGTTGTAACACTCAACATTGACAGCGGCTATAACTTTGTTGAATCAATGGTTTGTGCGCTCGGCGGCGGTATCGGTTTCTTTGTTGCTATGGTTATGTTCGCAGGTGTACGGTCCAGACTCGAATCCTGTGATATCCCGAAATTCCTCAAGGGACTTCCGATTACTCTTGTTGCGGCTTCACTTGTTTCACTTTCTTTCCTCGGCTTCGCAGGAGTCGTTGAAAACATCTTTGCATAAGGGAGGGCAGAAAAATGAATCCTATTATTTTAGCTATTCTGATTGTTTCTGTCATCGGTCTTATTGCAGGTCTCGCACTTGCCGTTGCATCAATTGTTATGGCAGTTCCCGTCGACAAGAAAGCAGAAGCAATCCGTGAATGCTTACCAGGTGCAAACTGCGGTGCCTGCGGCTTTTCGGGCTGTGACGGTTACGCTGCTGCACTTTCAAAAGGTATAACAAAGAATACCGCTCTCTGTTCCCCCGGCGGTAACGAAGTTTCAGCTCAGATTGCAGAAATTGCAGGACTTGCAGCAGGTAACGTTAAACCCTCTGCAGCAGTTGTAATGTGCCAGGGCTTCTGTGAAAAAGCAAACACTAAAATGGTCTACAACGGTGTTGAATCCTGCCAGATGGCAAAGCAGCTTTTCGGCGGTCCGAAAGAGTGTATCTACGGTTGTATCGGTCTTGGCGACTGTGCAAAGGCCTGTCCTTACGAGGCAATCCATATTTGTGACGGTGTTGCTCGTGTTAACCCTGCAATGTGTAAGGCTTGTAAGATGTGTCTCAAGACATGCCCTAACGGTATTATCAAGATGATGCCTCTCCACGAGGCCAAAGCGGCTGTTCTTTGCGTAAACAAGGACAAAGGTGCTGTCACAAAGAAGGAATGCCAGCTCGGTTGTATCGGCTGTATGAAGTGTGTCAAGGCTTGCGAATTTGATGCCGTTAAGGTTGAAAATTTCTGTGCTAAGGTTGACTTCAATAAGTGTACAGGCTGTGGCAAGTGTACTGATGTTTGCCCTGTTAAATGTATTAATCTTATTACACTTGAAGATTAAAGAACAACAGCAAACTTAACGATTTACAGGCGTACGGAATTCCGTACGCCTGTTTTGTTGCTATTTGATATTATTTATGATACTATGAAATCAAGGAGGAAATCCAATGATAAAAAACCTTAAATCCCGCATTATTTTCCTTGCCGTATTTATATTACTTTTTGCAACTGAGGTGCTGATTGCACTCTATGTTCACGATGATTTTGTCAGACCGTATGTCGGTGATATGATAGTAACCGTGGTGGTTTGGAGTTTTGCGAGAATCATTTTCCCTGACAAACTCAAGCTGATGAGCCTGTACGTTATGATTTTTGCCACCTTGGTAGAAGTCGGGCAATATTTTAACTACGTTGAAATTCTCGGTATTACCAATCCGATATTGGTCACAATGATGGGCACATCGTTTGCGTGGGCAGATATTGCGTGCTATGCGGTCGGTTGCATCGTTGCAGCAGTTACAGATTGCATACTATT
>JAZNCK010000068.1:0-13106 GCA_045587505.1 Acutalibacteraceae bacterium | reverse complement strand
TACCATAGCGTGGGGAAGTCCAAGTGTCTCGCCCACTACGCGAACCTCATCCTTGAAAAGGAGCTTGATAGGTTCGCAAAGCTCAAATTTAAGGTCCTCGGGGAGACCGCCTACGTTGTGGTGAGACTTAACAGCCTTTTTGCCCTCTGCCTGCTTGATGCTTTCGAGGATATCGGGGTAAATTGTACCCTGTGCAAGGTATGAAATTCCGTTAAGCTTTGCAGCCTCTTCGTCAAAAACTTTGATAAACTCTTCGCCGATAATCTTACGCTTGCTTTCGGGGTCACTTACACCTGCAAGAAGGTCAAGGAAACGGTCTGTTGCATCAACATAAATGAGGTTAGCGTCAAGCTGATTGCGGAAAACTTCGATAACGTTTTCGCTTTCACCCTTACGCATAAGTCCATGGTTAACGTGAACACAAACGAGCTGCTTGCCGATTGCCTTAATGAGCAATGCCGCAACGACTGATGAGTCTACACCGCCTGAAAGAGCAAGAAGAACTTTCTTGTCACCGACCTGCTCCTGAACTGCCTTTACCTGCTCGGCAATAAACGCTTCGGCAAGCTCGGGTGTAGTGATTCTTTCCATATTGTCCGGTCTTTTGTTCTGATCCATAATACTGACCTCCTGAAATATATTTCCTCGAAAAATCTCGGAATAAATTTTTTAATAGAAAAAATTATATCACATCATTTTTTGAATATCAATATTTTTCATAGTAAAAAGCAACACTTTTTTTGAAGATATTTTTGTCACTTTGACGAAATTTCAAACACTAAACATCTTGTTTTTAGTCGGAATAATTTTTATAATAACTGTGAGGTTTTATATTTAATATCCGTCTAATAAGTGAAAGGATAATTCTTTCGGAAAGGAGCATGCCGATGGATAACGGTGCAAGTAGCTACCGCCGTTTTCTTGACGGTGATGATAGCGGATTCGTTGAAGTTATACGTGACTATAAAGACGGACTGATTTTTTACCTGAATGGCTTTGTCCGCAATCTACATATTGCCGAAGAACTTGCTGAGGACACTTTTGTTAAAATTGTGACTCGTAAGCCGAGATTTACAGGTAAATCGAGCTTTAAAACATGGCTTTATGTAATCGGCAGAAATGTTGCGCTTGATTATCTTAAAAAGCATTCAAAGCACAAGTTAATTCCGATTGATGAGATACAGGAAATGACAGATGAAGAGGCAGATTTTGAAAACGAATTTCTTCGAGAGGAACGTAAAGTAACGGTTCACCGTGCAATGTGCAGATTAAAATCTGAATACAGACAGATTCTTTGGCTGACCTATTTTGAAGGATTCAGCAACAAAGAGGCAGCGGCCGTGATGAAGAAAAAAGTCCACAATATTGAAACTCTGGTTTCGAGGGCAAGAAAGGCTCTCAAAGAAGAACTGGAAAAGGAGGATTTTGTTTATGAAGAATTATAACGAAATGGCGGACGATGTTTTCCGCCGCAGTGATGATTTTAAAAAAGAGCAGAAGAAAAAGAGAAAAAAATTGATAATCGTTTTGTCGTGCTTATGTATGACAGTGTTTGTCGGTGTAGGAGTGTGGCAGGGAGGATTGTTTTTGCCTCAGGAGCAACAGGCAGAAGATGCGATTTACCCGGGAATTAAGGACACTTACGGACCGGGCGAAGAAGAACCGACATATAATGAAAACGGTGTTTTTCAGCCGGCAGATTCAGACACAGTGACAATGGAAAACGGGGAAAGGCTTAAGTTGATTTCATCTTTCGATAAAGCATCCGGTTTGGCTTGCTATGCGTTACCCGAAAACGGAAAGCATTATTATTCAATTCCCTTGAACGCTGCATTTGAAAAATATGATGATAAGGTGATCTATAGGGTTGTTGTTCGCGTGTTTGAGGACGGCAAAATGCTTCAGGGAAAAGATAAACTTACAAAAATCGCAGATAAGTTTTTTGATTGGGGATATTCTTCGGCACTTGAAGTTGTTAATGATCAGTGGGATTTTGCTGTACTCACAATGCTTGTAAAAGAAGATGAACTCAAAAACTTCAAAGCAAATGATGAAAACGGATATTTCTTCTTTTTATATGAAGAAAATGACGGGCTCGGTGATAAGTGGCCGACAGCGCCTATAGAGCATTCTTATTTTGTTGGTAAAGTTATCGAAAAATATGAGAAGAGCTGTCTTATTTTAGTGACTGACACAGGTAATCAGCGTTTTATGTCGTCCGATAAGGTGGTTGTGAACACAGATGTCGGAAATTGTCCCGATTATGCGGTTGACGATTATCTGCGGATAGAATTTGACGGTGTGGTAGCAGAGTCTTATCCGTTACAGATTTTAGGAGTGTTCGCTGTTGAGAAAACCGACAGTGCAGGGCAAGTAATTGAATAACAAATCTGAAACGCTTCCGGTTTGGGAGCGTTTTGCTTTTTGAAAAAATCCTCACAAGAGGTGGCTCAAAGGAGATTTAAGAATAAATTACGTTCAAAACGGCAAATCAATATCCTGCAGTTTCCTGAGCTGCAGGACACGAAAAATCAAAGTGTTGTAACGCTTTTCTTTGCTGAGGATGTTGAAAAGGTCAAGTTTGATTTCATCATAAAGGGTGATCGCACCAGAAACTAAGTTTTTATTGACACTGATTTTTTAAGATGATATACTCAAGGCATGTTGTAATTTGCTGAAACGAAGGTTGATAACGGTGTTATTCTCAAGTTCAATATTTGTATTTACGTTTCTTCCCGTGGTTTTATTTTTTTATTTTGTTGTGTTCAGAAAAAGCAGAGGGTTACAGAATGCATTTCTTTTGTTTGCGTCTTTGTTTTTCTACGGATGGGGAGAGCCGAAATTTGTTTTTGTAATGATCGGCTCGATTTTTTTCAACTGGTTGTTAGCGCTGCTTGTTGACAAAAACAGAGAGAAAAAATCATTAGACAAAGTACTGATTGCATTTACGGTTATAGTAAATCTCTCATTGCTGTTTGTTTTCAAATATCTTAATTTTACGGTAGACAACCTTAATTATTTTCTCATTAACGACATACAGATTAAATCGATTGCTCTGCCGATAGGAATTTCATTCTTTACTTTCCAGGCAATGTCTTATGTTATTGATGTTTACCGTAAGACCGGTGAAGCACAGAAAAATCCTTTGAATGTAGGTTTATATATTGCTTTCTTCCCTCAGCTTATTGCAGGTCCGATTGTAAGGTATCAGACTATAGCCGACCAGATAAAAAACAGAAAAGAGAGCCTTTCGGATTTTGCAGACGGTACGGTAAGATTTATAATAGGTTTTTGTAAAAAAATTATTTTGTCGGATACGTTTGCACTTGTTGCCGATACTGCTTTTGACAATCAGGAAACGAATTCGATTTCATTTGCCTGGATGGGAGCAATAGCATATACGTTGCAGATATATTTTGATTTCGGCGGATATTCTGATATGGGTATAGGTTTGGGGAAAATGTTTGGCTTCCATTTTCTCGAAAATTTCGATTATCCGTATATTTCAACTTCTGTTACGGAGTTCTGGCGCAGATGGCATATTTCTTTGGGCTCGTGGTTCAGGGATTATGTGTATTTTCCTCTTGGCGGAAGTAGAGTGGAGAAGAAAACCCGATTGGTGTTCAATCTGTTTGTTGTCTGGTTTCTGACAGGAATATGGCATGGTGCAAATTGGACATTCATTATCTGGGGACTGATGTATTTCGTTCTGCTTGTTATTGAAAAGCTTACGGGTATGCCGAAGAGTAAAAAGTTCAAGTTGTTAAGATATGTATATACCATATTTTTTGTGATTATCGGATGGGTTATTTTCCGTTCGAAAAATGTAACGGCAGCGTTTGAATATATAGGCTCAATGTTCGGTTTGGCAGGAAACGGTTTTGTATCAGATGAAACTTTACTGTACGGGTCAAATTATTATATGATTTTTATTGTCGGAGTATTTGCATCTTTGCCGATAGTTCCGTTTTTGAGAAAAAAGTTAACAACGCTTCCTGTACGCAGTACATCAGTGGTGGAGATTATTGAAATTGTAATCTTGTTTGCGTTTTTCTTTATAGCATTGTCTTATATGGTCAAGGGAACATACAGTCCGTTTATATACTTTAATTTTTAAGGAACGATTTATGATGAGTAAGTCAAATAAGAAAGTTTTTGTAATATTATTCACATGTTTGTTGTTTATACTTGCTGTTTATTTTAACCTGAGTTTTATACCTACGGTATGTGCAGAAGAAGTGCGTTCTGTTTTGCAAGGAAACATCAGTGTCTCGAATCTGATGGCTATTGTGAGCAGTACTGCTAGTGGTTATTACGAAGAGTTGATGAAGGAAAAGGGCGAGTTGACCGAACCGGCACGTATTGATATGTTTATAGAAACGTACGGACTGACACAGAGTGTGTTCAGAAATAATTATATTTATTCTAAAATTCCCGGTCAGACCGTTTTCAAAACGAGCGATGACCGTCTGGTTCTCGAAAAATTGCACAGTGTATATGATTACTCAGATCAGATGAGGTCTCTGAAGAGTTTTTCACAGTGGGTTAATGATAAAGGAATAGATTTTTTTGTGACACATGCCCCTACGAAAGAGGTGGCGGATGATGAATATCCGTTAGGTATGAGTCAAGAGAAAAATTCAAATGATTGTATAGTGGAATCCTTGCAAAAAAATGAAATACCGTGTATTGACTTTCGAAAGAATCCAAAAATCAGCACAGACAGTTCAGAATGGCATTACAGGACGGATCACCATTGGACAACTAAAACTGCGTTTTTATCTGCACAGTATCTGGTTGAAGAGCTTAATCGTGTTTGCGATTACGGACTTGATGAAAGTGTTTTGAATACTGAGAACTTTAACCGCGAGCTGCACGAAAATGTGTTTCTGGGAAGTGCAGGACAAAAGACGGGTTCTTTATATGCAGGAAAAGATGATTTCGAAATCTATCTCCCGAAATTTTCTGATACGGATTTTTATGTTGAAATAACCCACAGTGAAACTGCAATAGAAAAAAGAGAAGGCACATTTGAACAGGCACTTATTTTTAAAGAACATATAGATAATAGCTATTATGAAGATTCTTCGTATTCAACTTATCTGGATGCAGACCACAGCATGACTAAAATTGTTAACAACAACACAGATTCAGATAAGCGTATCGTTGTTATTAAGGATTCGTACGCGAATGCAATGGTACCGTATCTTGCAATGGTAACTAAAGAAATTGTAATGATAGATCCCAGATGGTACAGAGATTCAATGAAGGATTATATTGAAAAATACAAGCCGGATGCAGTGATTCTTGTTTATAATCCCGGCGCTTATCTGGAAGAAGTGTTTTTTAATTTTGATTAAAAATAACAGGATGCTGTTTCGGACAGCGTCCTGCTGCTTTTTATTGCTTTTAAAAAAGAATTATGATAAACTTCTCATAAGAGGTGATACCAATGAGCCTTAAGGATAAAATAAGATTCAGAAACGGCAAATTGAAGGTTATGCAGATTTCCGATCTGCAGGACACTAAGAATACAAGCGTTGACACGCTTCGCTTCGTTGACGCTGCAATCGAGAAGGTCAAGCCTGATTTCATAATTATGACGGGTGACCAACTTGATGTTGTCGGTGCGTGGGGCAAGGGTGACAAAGCAAAGGCAAATGTTGAAAAAGCAATCCGCGGTCTTTTCAGCGTTATCGAAAAGCACAACATTCCGTATGTTCTCACATTCGGCAATCACGACCGTGAGACAGGTGTATCAAATGAGGAGCAGGCAAAAGTTTACGCTACTCTTAAAAACTGTATCTGCTTTGATGATATCAACGATGGCAGACCCGATGTCGGTACGTTCAATGTGCCTGTACGTTCATCTGACGGAAAAAGAACAGCTCTCAATTTTTTTGTTATGGATACCCATTCCAAAACGAAAAATGTCGGTTTTGAGGGAGTGAACGACAAACAGCTTGACTGGTACAGAAAAGTCGGTGAACAGCTCAAGGCTGAAAACGGCGGTCAGTTTGTACCGTCAATGGTATTCCAGCACATTCCTGTCAGCAACCTTATGGAACTTTTCAAGGAAGTGCCGAAGGGTACAAAGGGTGCGGAGTGCGACTTTGTCAAGGGTAACAGTAAGTATTGGATTCTTGATGAAGACAAGCTTTTCCACAACTATACATACGGAGAGACTCCATCGATGACGCTCGGTACAAGGCAGTTCGATGCAATGAAAGCACAGGGCGATGTTTTCGCGATATATTTCGGTCATGACCACTACAATTCTTTTGCAGGTAAGGTGGACGGCATTGACCTTGGCTATTGCCCGGGTATGGGTTACAACAGTTACGGCTCAAAGCACAGAGCCTTTCGCGTGTTTGAGTTTGACGAGAATGATGTGAAGAATTACAAGACATATTCTCTTAACTATAAAGATTGCTGTAAAAAAATCAAAACTGCACCGTTTAAAAATGCGTTTTCCTATTGGTCGCCGTGTAATCCGTCGGCGGCAGGCCCGTTCGCAGCAAAGATTCTTTCGGTTCTTGTGCCTGTTATTGTAGCACTTGTGCTTGTT
This sequence comes from Acutalibacteraceae bacterium, assembly GCA_045587505.1. Taxonomy (GTDB): domain Bacteria; phylum Bacillota; class Clostridia; order Oscillospirales; family Acutalibacteraceae; genus CAG-488. Next base: position 6,538 of record JAZNCK010000068.1, on the reverse strand, counting down.
TATAAATTTGTTAGTGCATCTTTTGTGACGGGATTACTTACGGGAATTGCAGTCGCTATAGCAATCTATATCCCGACAGGACTTATTTACAATAAATTTTTAAGAGATAAAATCATAAAAACTAATCTGAGGTGAACAAAATGAACGAGGTAATGAAAACAATTCTCAAAAGACAGACAATCCGTGAATACAAGCCTGAGCAGATAACAGATGAGCAGCTGGATGCATTGATGCAGGCGGCGCTCCGTGCTCCGAGTGGCAGAAACGGTCAACCGTGTCACGTGCGTTTCGTACAGAATGCAGATATGCTCAAGGAAATGAATGTTGATTTTAAGGAGCTTGTCGGCTACGATACACCTGCATACACCCGTTGGGATACAAACCCCGTTTATCATAACGCACCTACATTTATCGCACTCTTTGCTGAGGGAGAGAGCTATATGGACGGCGGAATTATGTGTGAAAATATCTGTATTGCTGCCGAGGGTATGGGCCTTGGCACCTGCATTATTGCAAGTGTCGGTGCACTCTTTGCCGACGGCAACGAGCAGGGCAACAAGTGGAAACGTGCATGGGATATTCCTGAGGAGTATAAATTTCTTATCGCAATTGCTGTTGGTTATCCTGACGAAAAGCCTGAAATGAAGCCGAGATTTGAGGACAGAATTAAGGTTATAAAATAAGGAGCTCACTATGTTTAAGTACGAATACGAATCAGTCAGCTGTGAAATGGACGGTTGGGGAATGTTTAACGGAAATTCCTACGGTATTGCCGATTACAAATCCATTATCGAAAAAAGAGCTCAGGACGGTTGGCGTTATGTCGGTTACATCCCTACAAAGCAACGCGGCACCGGTCATATCCAGGAGCTTGATCTGATTTTTGAAAAGGAAGAATAATTTTCAGAGGTTTTTATGGTCAGAGAAATAAAAGAGAATGAGCTGAACGCGTTGTTAGAGTTGTACCTGCATTTGCATGAAAACTCAGTACCTGAAACTACAGAACACCTGATGAAGACTTGGGAAACCATAATGAAAGATGATAATCATCATATTATTGTAAAGATAGCAGATGATAAAATAGTTGCCTCTTGTGTCTGCGTGATTATTCCTAATCTTACACGAAATGTTCGCCCATATGCCTTTGTTGAGAATGTAGTAACGTCAGCAGATTATCGTGGTAAAGGACATGCTACGGAATGTTTGAACTATGCAAAAGAAATTGCTTTGAAATCAGACTGTTATAAAATGATGTTGCTTACAGGTTCAAAAGAAGAAAAAACATTAAATTTTTATCGTAACGCAGGTTATAACGATGCAGATAAAACTGCGTTTATTCAATGGCTGAAATAAAGAAGAACTCCAAGACGTACATCTTGGAGTTCATTTTCATTTAGATTTAATCAATTCCGCAAGCCTTTCTTAAAGGTTTTACAGATATAATTATGCAAGCCATAATAACTGTAATAATTGTTTCGGGCACCATAAACGTCGCGTTATAAATCAGCGAATAAACCACGCTCAATGTGTTGCCCGAATATGTTGCAAGGATACCCGAACCGTAGTCCATACCGCCGCCTTCTGTGAAAAACCATTCAGCGTAAGTGCCGAAAAGAATGTATCCTGAAAGGAAATGCGAAATGTATTTAAAAACACAGGCAAACAAGGATCCCAGACCAAAAGCAAGCTGCGGATTTTTGACTGCCTTTTTAAGTATGCCGCCGAGTCCGAGCATTGCACCTGCAACAATGTAGTCGAGTAAAGCACACAAAAGCACCTGATACCATGCAAAGCCTGCACCTGCAACAGCACCTGAAATGCCGAAAACGGTTTGCAGTATGCCGTAAACAATACCTGCACTCACACCCCATTTTACACCGTAAGCGTAGCCGACGAAAATAATCGGCACAAAGCTGAAAAGCGTGACTGAACCACCGTACGGCAACTCGGTGAATTTGATAAACGACAGTACGGTTGACATCGCAACCATAATTGCACTGACAGTGAGCGTCATTGTGTTGTCGCTCATTTTATTTGATTTTTGATTTTTCATAAATTTTTAAACTCCTTTCCTGACTAATTTATATTAGTCAACAGAGGGCTGAGTTTCAGATAAAAACATACCTCCACCTGAAACAAAAACACAAAACGCTTCTGACTTCCCGGGATTGTCAGAAAAACGGAAAACGCTCGGTTAGCTAAACCGAGCGTAAGTTTTTTGTATAACAATATCTTCCTACGTCGGCATTATCCGCATCAGGTTATAGGGTATAATCTCAGCCGTTTGCACAGCACCCCTGTATTTGATTTTTTATAATGATACATCGTGAAAAACGTTTTGTCAACAGAATTTTTTATTTGTTCCAGAACTTTCTGTCGAGCGAACGGTACTGGATTGCCTCTGCGATATGCGTTGCTTCAATGATTTCAGAATTGTCGAGGTCGGCAATTGTCCTTGCAACACGCAGGATTTTATCGTATGCACGTGCAGAAAGACCAAGCTTGTCAAATGCCATCTGAAGCATCTTCATTGCCGCTTCACTTGCAACACAGAATTCTCTTGTCATTGCAGAGTTCATCTGTGCGTTGCAGTTTGCGTTTGTGCCCTTTAGTCTTTCCTGCTGAACTCTTCTTGCTTTTTCAACCCGTTCTTTGATTTTTGCAGACGGTTCACCCTTGTGAACGTCGGACAGTTTGTCGAAATCAACGGGTGGTACTTCGATGTGAATATCAATTCTGTCAAGCAAAGGTCCGCTGACTTTTGACAGGTAGCGTGATGCCGCGCCGTCACGGCAGGTGCATTCCCTTACGGGATGTCCGTAATATCCGCACGGGCAGGGATTCATTGCACACACGAGCATAACGGAACAAGGATAACTCGACGTACCCGATGCACGTGAAATGGTGATTTTTCTGTCCTCAAGAGGCTGACGCATAATTTCCATTGACTGTCTTGAAAATTCAGGCAGTTCATCGAGGAAAAGTACGCCGTTGTGTGCGAGCGAAAGTTCACCCGGTTTCGGGATGGTACCGCCACCCGAAAGACCGACCATGGATACTGTATGGTGAGGTGAACGGAACGGCCGTGAGGTGATGAGACGGGATTTACCCTTCAGAGCACCTGCTATTGAATAAATCTTTGTTGTTTCCAGACTTTCTTCAAATGTCATCGACGGAAGAATTGACGGAATTCTCTTTGCAAGCATACTTTTACCTGTACCGGGACTTCCTATCATCAGTGTGTTATGTCCGCCTGCAGCGGCAACTTCAAGTGCGCGTTTTGCTTCGAACTGACCTTTGACATCTGCAAAATCAGGCATATAAAGGTAACTGTCATCATCGTTTTCATTATGAGGTACGGCAGGTTCGATTTTGCAGAGACCTTTGAGGTGGTCAATGACCTGCATAACATTGTTTACGGGGTAAACTCTGATTCCTTCAACCACTGCTGCCTCGTTTGCATTGACTGCAGGGACAAAAACACTGTGAAAACCGTTCTGACATGCGCTGATAACCATCGGCAGAACACCGTTGACGTGACGCACCTTGCCGTCAAGAGACAGTTCGCCGAGGAATGCATATCCGTTTGTGTCCGCATCAAGCTGTTCGGATGCGAGTAACAGAGTTATAAATATGGCGAGGTCATAAATCGGACCTTCCTTACGTCTGTCGGCAGGTGCAAGATTGACGGTAATACGGCTGACAGGGAAAGTGAAACCGCAGTTTTTGATTGCGGAATGCACTCTGTCACGTGATTCGCTTACTGCAGAGTCGGGGAGCCCGACGACGTCAAATCTCGGCAGACCACCGGATATATCGGCCTCAACGGTAACGGGGAAAACTTCCATACCGTATATACCCAAACTGTTAACTCTTGCAAACATGTGCATCACCTCAAACTTTAATAAAAACATTAAAGCAAATTTATGCACTTTTTTCAAGTAATTTACTTTATTTTTATAAACGGATATTGTATAATACCCTAAATAGGTATGTTTAACCGTTTAAATTTCAAAACAAGGAGAATTGTTATGCTTAAAAACATTCCCTCGGTGCTTTCACCCGAGCTTTTAAAAACTCTTATGGAAATGGGTCACGGCGATTATCTTGTAATCGGTGACGGTAATTTCCCTGCAGCAACAAATGCAAAACGCCTCATCCGTTGCGACGGTCACGGTGTTCCCGAGATCCTTGACGCTATCCTCAAGCTTATGCCGCTTGATACTTATGTTGAGAATCCTGTTGGTCTTATGGACAACGGTGATCCCGACAACCGTCCCGAAATCTGGGCAGTGTACAAGGATATAATTGAAAAGAACGAAGGCGACAAGGGTATTGAGCTTGTTGAGCGTTTCGATTTCTATGATAAGGCAAAGGGCGCTTTTGCAATTATCGCAACAGGTGAAACAGCAATTTATGCAAACATTATTCTTCAAAAGGGTGTTGTAATCAATGACTAAGAGAGTTCTTGCTTTTGATTTCGGTGCTTCAAGCGGACGTGCCATCATTGGTTGCTTTGACGGTAAGAAGATCACTCTTGAAGAAGTTCACCGTTTCTCAAATGATCCCGTAAGTGTGGGCGGTACGGTTTATTGGGATGTTCTTCGTCTTTTTCACGAGATAAAGCAGGGCATCATCAAGGCACGTATGGCAGGCGGATTTGACAGTATCGGTATTGATACGTGGGGCGTTGACTTCGGTCTTATTGATTCTGAAGGCAAACTTATGGAAAACCCCATTCACTACCGTGATACAAGAACGGCAGGCCTTGTGGAAGAATCTTTCAAGACTTTGCCGAGAGAAAAAATTTATGGAATTACAGGTATTCAGTTTATGGAACTCAATACCTTGTTCCAGCTTATTTCACTCAAAAAATACAGACCGTGGATGCTCGAGCGTGCAGACAAAATGCTCTTTATGCCCGACCTTTTTGCTTATATGCTTACAGGCAAAATGTGTGCTGAGTATTCAATCGCATCCACATCACAGATTATAGATTTGCAGACAGGCAGTTGGTCAAAGGAGCTTCTTGATGCATTCGGCATTAAAGAAGATATCTTTGCGCCTCTTGTCAAGCCGGGTACAGTGCTCGGTACACTTACTCCCGAAGTTTGCGAAGAATGCGGTGTTGATCCCGTTCCCGTAATTTCCGTCTGCGGTCACGATACCCAGTCGGCAATAACATCCGTACCTTGCGAAGACGGTAATTTTGCGTTCCTTTCAAGCGGTACATGGTCACTCTTCGGAACAGAGCTTGACAAGCCGATTGTCAATGAAACTTCGCTTAATATCAATATCACGAACGAGGGCGGATTTGACGATACAGTCGGTTTCCTTAAGAACATTATCGGCTTGTGGCTGATTCAGGAAAGCCGTCGTCAGTGGCAGAGACAGGGTGAAGATTATTCTTACGCCGATCTTGAAAAGTTAGCTCTTGCGGCTGAACCGTTCAGATGCTTTATCGATCCCGATGCACCTGAGTTTGTACCTCACGGTAACATCCCAAAGCGTGTTCAGGAATTCTGCGAAAAGACAGGACAGTATGTTCCGCAGACAGTCGGCGAGATTATGCGTTGCATCTATGAAAGTCTTGCAATGAAGTACAAGCTCACATTCGAGAAGCTTTGCGAATGTACAGAGCGTGATTATCCCGTTATCCACGTTATTGGTGGCGGTACAAAGGATACGCTCCTTTGTCAGCTCACTGCAAACTCCTGTAACCGCACGGTAAAGGCAGGTCCGATTGAAGCAACGGTTATGGGTAATGTGGCAGTTCAGCTTATGTCCGCAGATGCAGTTGCTGATATCCGCGAGGCAAGAAAGATTGTTGCAGATTCCTCTGAACTCAAAACATATATCCCGGCAGAAGTGGCCAAGTGGGAAGAGGCTTATGCAGATTTTCTTAAGATTGTGAAATAAGTCCCTTATTAATGGTGCAATAGTATGGACAAAAATGACTTACCGAAACGTAAGAAAATTCGTCTACAAGGATATGACTATTCAACCGCAGGTGCATATTTCATAACCGTATGTGTGCAAAATCGCAGAAGAATTTTCTGGGAATTCGTAGGGGCGGATATCAAGGGCAATCGGTCAAATGAAAAGGTGGGTTTCAAAAGAAGTGAAAACATCTTTTTGGCAAAAATCTTATTATGATCACATAATCCGAAACCTAAAGGATTACAACGAAAACTGGGAATACATAGACCGTAATCCTCAAGTTTGGATTGAAAAATATCACAACCAAACCGAAAGGTTGGAAATATAGTAAATTATTCTGAAAGGATGATATTATAATGGCAGAAAACAGATTTGTCGGCGATTATCCCGTAATTGGTATTCGCCCCGTAATTGACGGCAGAAGAGGACCTCTTAAGGTTAGAGAAGGTCTTGAAGATCAGACAATGGGTATGGCTAAGGCTGCAAAGAAACTCTTTGAAGAAAACCTTAAGTACTCAAACGGCGAACCTGTAAAGGTTGTTATCGCTGACACAACAATCGGCCGCGTAGCAGAGGCTGCTGCTTGTGCTGAGAAGTT
>JAZNCK010000067.1:0-8512 GCA_045587505.1 Acutalibacteraceae bacterium | reverse complement strand
ACGTAAGATTTCTCAGCCAGTTTTAAGGAGGTGCTTTAAAGATGATTTTATCAAAAAAATGGGTCAAGGATTACGTTGACTTTAACGCTACAGACAAAGAATTTGCCGATGAAATGACTCTTTCAGGCTCCAAGGTTGAGGGCTTTGAAGTCGAAGGTGCAGAACTTAAGAATATTGTTGTAGGCCACATTGAGGCTATTGAGCATCATCCTGATGCTGACACACTCTGGATCTGTCAGCTTAATGTTGGTAAGGAAGAAAACGTACAGATCGTTACAAGTGCGCAGAATCTCAAAGTTGGCGACTATGTACCCGCTGCACTTCATAAGTCAGTTGTTGCGGGCGGTCATAAGATTGAAAAAGGCAAGCTCCGCGGTGTTGCAAGCTACGGCATGATGTGCTCTGTTGCCGAACTCGGACTTACAATTCATGACTTCCCCTACGCTATCGAGGACGGTATTTTTGTTCTCGGTGATGATTGCAAGAAAGAAGTCGGCATGGATATCCGTGAGGCTATCGGCCTTAACGACACAGTTACAGAATTTGAAATCACGTCAAACCGTCCCGACTGCCTTTCAGTTATCGGTCTTGCCAGAGAAGCTGCAGCTACATTCAAGACTGAGCTTAAGGTAAACGAGCCGGTTGTTAATCCCGGTCACGGTGATGTTAACGATATGCTTAAGGTTCAGATTGATGAGCCGTCAAAGTGTTACCGTTACGTTGGTGCAGTTGTTGAAAATGTTCGTGTCAAGCCTTCTCCCCTTTGGATGAGAGAGAGACTTCGTGCAAGCGGTGTACGCGCTATCAACAACATTGTTGACATCACAAACTACGTTATGCTCGAATACGGTCAACCGATGCATGCTTTCGACCTTCGTTACCTTGACGGCAATCAGGTTATCGTCAGAAACGCTAAGGCAGGCGAAACAATTACTACTCTTGACGGCGAAGAAAGAGCACTTTCAGAAGATATGCTTGTTATCGCTGACGCAAATAAGCCCGTTGCCGTTGCCGGCGTTATGGGTGGCGAATACAGCGGTATTATGGACGATACAACAACTATCGTTTTCGAATCAGCTTGCTTCAACGGTGCATCAGTAAGAAGAACCGCCAAGGCTCTCGGCATGAGAACTGAAGCTTCTGCAAGATATGAAAAAGAACTTAACCCTCACTCATGTGACACTTGTCTTAACAGAGCTCTTGAGCTTATTCAGCTTCTTGATGCGGGTGACGTTGTCAACGGCGTTGTTGACTGCAATAAGGTTACAAAGGAGCAGACTGTTCTTGACTTTGAGCCTGATTGGGTAAATGAGTTTATCGGAATCGACGTTTCTGCAGATGAACAGATCAAAATGCTCGAAGCTATTGACTTTGAAGTAAAAGACGGTAAAATTTACGTTCCCTACTTCAGAAATGATATTGAGCACAAAGCTGACGTTGCTGAAGAAATCGCAAGATTCTACGGCTACGGCAACATTCCTAACAGACCTCTTCGCGGTGAAGCAAAGGCAAAGCTTACACCTGCACAGGTTCTTTCAAAGCTTGTTGATTCAACTCTTCTTTCCTGCGGTCTTACGGAGATCTGCACATATTCATTCGTAAGCCCGAAGACACTTGATAAGATCCGTGTTCCGGAGGACAGTGAACTTCGCAAACTTGTCGTTATCTCCAACCCTCTCGGTGAAGAGACAAGCGTTATGCGTACAACTTCAATCCCCTCCATGCTTGAGGTGCTTGCAAGAAACTATAATAACAGAAACATGGAGGCATACCTCTATGAAATTTCAACAGAGTATATAAGCCGCGGTACAGAGGAACTTCCGTATGAAAAGCAGTCTGCAGTTGTAGGTATGTACGGCAAAAATGCTGACTTCTACACACTTAAGGGCACTGTTGAAGAACTTCTCTCTAAGGTTGGTCTTACCGATTATGACGTAGTTCCCGTTTGCGACAACCCCACATTCCACCCGGGCCGTTGTGCTAAGCTCACAACCGGAAATAAGGAGCTTGCTGTTCTTGGTGAAGTTCACCCGATTGTTGCGGAAAATTACGGTTTTAATACAAGAGTTTATGTTGCGAGCGTAAGTCTTGAAGTTATTTCAGAATTCCGCAACGCTAACAAGACATATACTCCGCTTCCGAAGTTCCCCGCTTCAATCCGCGACCTTGCTTTCGTATGTGAAAAGGCTCTTACAGTGCTTACACTTGAAAAAGCTATCAAAAAGGCAGTAGGTGCAATCCTTGAGGATATTACTCTCTTTGATATATATGAAGGCTCACAGATCCCCGAGGGTATGAAGAGTGTTGCTTTCAATCTTAAGCTCCGTGCCAAGGATCATACTCTTAACGATGAAGAGGCTGACTCAGCTGTCGGTCGTGCTATTGAAGCACTCAAAGACCTCGGAATCACGCTCAGAAGCTAAAAAATTTACATTTACTTTAAATTTTACACTTGTTATCCCAAAGAATATAGTATATAATTAAGGATATCATACGGAGGTGTTTACAATGACAGATAAAACCATTCAGTTCACCATCAAGGAAGACCACGAGCGTGAAATGAAAGCCACGCTGAATGCTGTGTATAACGCTCTGAATGAAAAGGGTTATAACCCTATTAGTCAGATCGTCGGTTATATTCTTTCCGAGGACCCGACTTATATCACAACACACAACAATGCAAGAAGTCTTATCAGACGAATCGACAGAGACGAGTTGTTAGAGTCCTTGGTTAAAAACTATCTTAAGGATTAAGAGAGGTATTATATAATATGGCAAAGAAAAACGCAAACAAGTTCCTTGAATATCGAGGCAAGCCTCTTGTACGCTGCGGCAATACAATTTACTACGGCAATATGAATGACCCGTATGTTATTATGCTTCAGATTACAAGTACAAAGACCCTTAACGATATGGAAGTGGCTGACAGAGTTCTCATTCAGCTTCTCAATACTGATCCTGATTGCAGACCGCGTGACCGTATTGTTAAAAAAAGCGAGAAAAAAGGTCTTTACAATGCAATGGACATCGGAACAATCTGGCTTGAAAGAGCACTTGAAAAAGGAACTGCATAAGAAAGAATTAAAGCTGTGTCGTGTGACACAGCTTTTTCTTTATCTGATTTTAAATTTAAAAGGCTTTGCCGGAAGATCAGCTTCATTATAAAGATTAACCTCATGATAAGGAGTCCATGCAAATTCACACGGATATGTTTTTTCGCACTTACAGTTTTCTTCCGTGACAATTATTTCATTATTCAAGTAAACTTCTGCAATACAGTTTTTGTCTGCGTGCCAAAAAGGTTAATCTGCTTATGACGTTGGAGAGTCATATTGTTCTGAAAACATCGCCTCGGTGTGTTTTTTACAAATTTAATACAGCGGGTGAAAATAATATACAGGAAAACTTGAATTAAGGGTAAAATTGTACTATACTTTCTAAAAGATTCAGTTTGTTTTTCACCTCATCCAACTCGTTCCTCAGCCCCTTCCCTTCCAAGTAGAAGGGAAGAAACTACTACCGATCAAATGATTCTATTTTAGGTAGAGACACCGCCACGGATGGTGAACTGAATAATGCCAAAACGTTACCTATAAACTAAAATTTATAATCTTTCTCGATTCAAAATGAATAGAGTCACAACAAAGGAGCGAAGAATATGAAACATTGCGGAACGCAAATGTTAGAAACAGACAGATTGCTTTTAAGAAGATATGGAAGTGAAGATGCGGCTGCAATGTATAAGAATTGGGCATCAGATTCCGAGGTAACAAAATTTTTAATGTGGAAACCTCATTCAGATCAAGAAGAAAGCCAAAGAATAATGAATGACTGGGTGAAACAATATTCAAATGAAAAGTATTATCATTGGGGTATCGTTTTAAAAGATAGTGGTGATGAACCAATTGGTGATATTGCTGTAGTGCATATGAACGAAGAAGTTTCTATGATGCATATCGGTTATTGCATAGGTAAAGATTGGTGGCATCAAGGGATTACATCAGAGGCACTTAAAGCAGTTGTGGATTTTCTTTTTGATGTGGTCGATGTAAATCGTGTCGAATCAAGACACGACCCGAGAAATCCTAACTCAGGCAAGGTAATGCAGAAATGCGGTATGAAATACGAAGGCACTTTGCGTAGTTCTGATTGGAATAATCAAGGCATCTGCGATGCTTGTTATTATGCGTTGTTAAAAGATGAACGCTGATGTGTCAAATATTGGAGTATCAAAATGAAAAAAATCAACTCATTTAAACTGATGTTCACCTTTGCCGGCTGTTTTCTAGGGGCAGGATACGTCTCCGGTCAGGAGTTGTGGCAGTTTTTCGGCTCATTCGGAAAAATCGGATTTGTCGGCATTGCCGTTGCTGCAGCGCTTCTTTCTGCTTTTGGAATTGTACTGACACGCTATGTGCAGTTGACAGGCATCAGCAATATGGACCAAGTTGTTATAAAAAAGGATATTAAAGCTTTGCGATTCATTTTTATTATACTGGAGGTTTTTTTCCTCTTCGGTATATTTGTAATTATGACCGCAGGAGTCGGTGCAATGCTTAAACAGGTTTTCGGTATAAGTCCCTTGATCGGTTCGGGTGTTTTTTCCGTACTGGTAGGACTGGTAGCGATTTTCGGAATGAGTGGTATGGTGACAGCTTTTTCGGTAACCGTGCCTGCACTTGTGATTATGTCAGCTGTTATATTCATTATAAGCGGAGTGGAAACAGGTTTTGACGGTATAAGTTTCACACCGTCAGCAGTTGAAAATCCGTTGCTGCAAAACTGGCTGATTTCTGCCGTTCTCTTTGTTTCGTACAATCTTTTCGCATCAATCGGTATTCTGACGCCTATCGGAAAAGCAGTAAACAATAAAAAAACACTTTATACGGGAATTATCGGTGGCGGTGTTCTGTTATTTATCATCGCACTTGGTATTATGCTGACAATGGCTATACATACTCACTCAGTCACCGAACAACTACCTATGCTTGCCGCCGCACAGTCATTAAGCCCGATTTTTACGGTAATTTTCGCCGTGCTTCTTTTTGGCGGAATGTTCGGCACATCGGTTTCGAGTGTGTTTGCAATTGATGAATTTTTGAGAACAAGGTTTAAGGTAAGCAAAAGTATTTCAATTATCAGCATTTTTATTATTTGTGCTCTTGCTTTTGTCGGAAGTGTTTTTGGTTTTGACAAGCTGATTGGTGTTGTTTATCCTGTTTGCGGATATCTTGGCGTTGTAGCATTGGTGCTTATAGTTCTTAATTTCATCAAAACTGTCAAACATTAAGACAACATTATTCTCTCAGTTAAAGTTTAAAGACCGGCGTTGCCGGTCTTTATTTTTAGAATTCTTTGATTTTTCCAACTGCAAACTGTAAAATTCTCAGTGCATCAGTTGCGTTTACTTTATTGTCTTTTGTTATATCAGCTGCAAGGAAAGAATCACCTGTCAACACAGTTTTACCTACAGTATGTATAAGACAAAGCAGTGCATCCGTTGTGTTTACTTTTTCGTCTAAATTTACATCTCCGGGTATAACCTGACCGCCCTTAAGATAGTGCATTCTTGCATTAAGGAGACAATCATTATTTTCGTTAATTCTAACGTTTTTCCATTCCTCACGCGTACCGTCAAAATATACATCCGTAAGCTTGTCACAATCATCAAACGCATATGATGAAATAACCTTAACACTGTTCGGAATAGTTACACTCTTCAGATTTACACACGAATCAAACGCAAATCCGAAAATGATATCAACAAAATCGGGTACAACCACAGAATTAAACTTTTCTCGTTCTTCCCGAATACAATGATCACCGACACCTGCAAGTTTTACACCCTCAGTACTGTCGATAACAAAACACAAATCATCCATACCGAATCCGATCCACATGATTGTTCCGCACGAATTGTAATCCTCTCCGAACCTTCGGTTTGTGGAATCAATCATCGTCCATTCACCATCTAAAAGAGCTATATTCCACATATGGCCTTCACTTGCAACAAGACAAGAGGGAATATCAGCCAAATACAGCATAAAACCTGTCAGTTTTGCATAACCCTCACAATGTGCCTTTCGATTCACATAAACCGCATAAGCTTGTTCAGCTGTCGTTCCTATTCCTATTGCACCACCATACGAAACATTGGTACTTACCCAATCCCATATCTCTTTTGCCTTTAATTCATCTGTTGAACAATCTGCAGTAAGTTCCTTTGTCAAAGCCAAAAGTTCCTGATAATACTGGTTTGAAGTATCTTTTTCAGCCAATTTTCCCGGCTGGTAACCGATAGGTTCATGTTCGCCTATACTTGCTGCATAGCTTACAGGGAAATCAGGCTTAATATCTTTAGGTAAAAGATCAACCATCAAATCATTTCTTTTTGTTGCAACATAACAGCTAGCCATAGAACGTTGTCCGTTTGCACTGATTTCAACATATAGCATAGTTTTGCCATGACCAGAGGCTGTAACCGTACCATTCTGATCAACAGAAGCAACTTCAGTCTTTTCCAACCACCACTTCTTACTCAGCGTCTTTGCTCTGCCCGTTTCATCTGAAACTGTTAATTTAAAGACGGGATCATCAGCAGTTAATGTTATAGATGTCTTGTTTAGCTTGGCACGTATATCGCCGTCAGACAGAATAGCATCAGCTCTGTTTTTCTGAAATACATTCTTATATGATTCATAATATTCAGGCAAACAGCAACAATAATCCGCAGACAAAATCTGAGCCGGAGGACTATTGTAATCATCAAAAGGATTTGGTCCGAGAAAAAGCACAGTCTTTACATTTGCAAAATTTGCCCCGATATAAGTCACAGTCGCAGGTATGGTTATTTTTTCAAAGTCGCATAAATAAAAAGCAGAATAATTGATTTTCTTCAGTTTATTGGGCAAATCAATTGATTTAAGTATCCTGCAATATTCAAAAGTACGATCATCAATCACAGTTATCTTGTCTGACAGTTTTATTTTACTAAGAGCAGTACAATTATTGAAAGCTGCCTTACCAAGTGTAGCAACGCTATCCGGTAACGTCACTTCAGAAATAGACATATGGGCGAAGGCACCGTCTTGGATCGCTGTTACACCTTTTTGAATTTCCAATGAAGTGCAATTAAAACAATCAAAAAAAGCATACGCACCGACCGAAGTAACACCTGATGAAATTATGATCTTCTTTATTTTTGATCTGTATTTAAACCACGGATGATCTTTTCCTTCACCAGGTTGTACATAGTATCCGCTTACGGCACCTTTTTCATAAGAATCCATTTTACCATTTCCACTTATTGTCAGTGTGCCATCCGGTGTTAACTTCCAGTTAACGTTGTTACCACAAGTACCTGATTGTAACGAAGTAAGCTTATTATCGCCGTAATACACCATATGGGCGTTTTCGAAACTATCGTTATTCGCTTTAACATCAACTTTTTTCCATTGCTGTTCAGTACCGCCAAATTCTATTTCAAGCAATGTATTAATCGCGTAGAAAGCTCCGTTGTCAATGACTGTAACACTGTCGGGTATATAGACATACCTTAAGCCGGAAATTGCACACATATACTTTGGAATTGAAGTTAAAAACTTAGGTAAGGTCAGTAACAGCAAAGAACCACAATATTCAAAAGCTCCTTCACCGATCGACACTACGCTAGTCGGAATTTTAATTTCGGTCAAATTACCGTGATTAGAAAAAGCATATGTTCCGATTCGAGTAACACCTTCCTCAATAACTACTCTCTTAACATCATCTTTAGGCCAAGGAGTTACACTACCTTCTTCGAACATATGATCACGGAAACTTTCATAATCAGACATATCACCCATTCCACTGATAGTAAGTAATCCGTCAGAATCTAGCTTAAATGTAACATATCTTCCGCAAGAGCCGGATTTAACAGTATCAGCTGCCTGTGCTTTAAACATTGATCCGTCCATAGGAACAACCGTAACTGATACAATCATTACCAAAATAAGAACAACCGATAAAACTTTTGATATGACTTTATTCATAATTGTACCTCCTCATTTTGTTTTTACAACATATTACAGAACATCCCCAATTCAGGGGATGTTCATAAAATAACACTTTATCTTGCAGAAATGTCTTCTGTCGTAAGAAGAGCTACGCCACCTGCATTAAGGGCATCGATAGCTTTGAACTCGTCATCAACACGGATCACTGTCATTGCTTTACCGTCTGCCTTGCCGATGAATGCATACATATACTCGATAACAACATTTGCTTTTGTGAGTACATCGAGAGCCTTTGAAAGTCCGCCCGGTGTATCGTCAATAGCGATTGCGAGAACATCGCTGAGCTTTACGATAACCCCCTCTTCCTTGAGGACTTCGACTGCAAGCTCCGGCTTGTCAACAATAAGACGAAGAATACCAAACTCAGATGTGTCAGCAAGTGAAAGTGCAGAAATATCGATTGAATTCTTTGCAAGTGCTCCGAGAATTTCTGCCATTCTGCCGAATTTGTTTTCAAC
>JAZNCK010000066.1:0-2663 GCA_045587505.1 Acutalibacteraceae bacterium | reverse complement strand
AGAGAGCCTATGAGAGCAATCAGAGCGGTTACGATTTCTGTCGGCATCACTTCACACCTCCTGCGTAAGCCACAAAGCCTGCTTTGGTTGTACTTCCTGCAGAGTATGTAACAAGGTAGCAGCCGTCAACAATCGCTACGCAGGTCGCCTTTTCTTTTGCGTTAAGGCTGCCGATTGAGTTCTTCTTTGCTTTACAGTCCGCAACGGTCTGATATACCTTTTCGGGTGTGCTTCCGTTCTGCCAAGGTTTTGCCATAAAGTCACCTTCTTTGTCGCTGAATTTTTCCCAATTTATTACGCTGTTGGGATTTATAAGATTCTTGCCGTAGCCCCAGGTTTTGGAGCTTTGCACTTCGATGTGCAGATGTGCACCGTAGCTGTTTCCTGTGTTGCCCATTCTGCCGAGAATCTGACCGCTTGTAATTCTGTCACCGACCTTTACGGCAGGCTTATCCGCCATATGAGCGTAAAGAACAGAGCGGTTATCGTCGGTGCGGAATACAACGTGATTGCCGTAGCTTGCACCGCAGGAATTGACACGGGTAATTGTGCCGTCAGTGCAGGCGACAAGTATGCGGTCAGTGTCGCACACTCTGTCAACACCTGTGTGGTAACCGAGCTTCCAGTTACCTTTCTTTTTGTACTGTGTAGTCTGCCTTGATATTGCTCTGAAAGGTGAGCGGTAAATCACGTAAACATCACCTCAATCAAGTGTATAAAATACGCTATGTAAAGTCCAAACATCGACAAAAATGCGTGTATCATATCGTTACCTTTCTGTTACTGTGTAACCGTTGGCGGTGTTACGTTGCCGAAAACTGTCATACTTTCATCATAAAGGTCAGCGTGATAATTTTCGGGATTTGTTACAAAATCGTAATTAAGCCTTACTGTCGCACCACCCCAAGTGTAATAAGGCTCTGTAACAATGGGATTTCCGTTTTCATCAAGTACAATATTATCGTTCTCATCACACAAATAACCGTCACCACTCGGTATATGAAGAACATAACCATCACAAGGATAAAGGTCATAACGCTTTAATATACCGTCAAGGAATACTCTACGTACAATGAGATTGGGAAGTACATTATAATCATCTGTGTAAGTCCAAGCCATTTAAAAAACTCCTTTAAGATAAATTTATATTTTTGTCATAGGCAACCTGTTTTTGTTCATCTGTCAGTTTCGCAAGATTTGTACTGCCGAAACAAATTTCATAAGTTTTCGTTTCGTCTGAATGATTTTCAAGTGCGTTAAGAATGTTCATTATGCTATCAGCCGTTAGCGATTCGTTTGTGTTGAAATAAAGATTACTTTTTAATCTTATAGTGCCTTTTACAGTGATATTTTCAAGTGCCGTACAATCGTAAAACGGTCTGTATGATGTTGTGGTCAGTGCGTTGTATGGGCTGAATATGATATTATATAGATTTTTTAAAGCGGTACAATATCTAAGCATTTTGGATACCCCATGATTATCTGTAACGCTACTACAATCCAAACCCGAAATGGTTTCAAGTGAAGTGCACTTGTAGAACATTGAATCAAAGTCAGTTCCTTTACTTGTACTGGTATGGTCGAATGATATTTCAGTAACTATGTCATTTTGATAGAACATTTCAGTAAAAATCGTACCGTTACTGACATCTAAATATCGAACGAGAAGCCCTAATAACGCTCTCGTTTCCCAATATTCATCGAAAAGAGGTCCCATACAAGCTTGAAACCAATCGGTTATCTCCGAGCCGACTAACGGTAAATTTGCACCGCCACTTTCTCCGCTCTGTGCCTTTTCAATAAGCTGTTCAACCTTACTTCTCAAACTTTCAAGGCTCATTCGTCAAGCACCCCACTTTCGTCAATCAGCGTTTCGATTTCATCGAAACCACCTGCAACTTCGTCAATGCGTATGTTGATATCAGCTAAAGCGTTGTCGATGTAGTCCTTTGTCGATATGCCAAAAACTTCAACCCACTCACCACCTTGATATTTCATAAGGCGGTATTCGGTATAAAAGAATGGCTCATCAATTTCATTTACATCAACTTCAAAACTGTCAATATATGCATAAACTTCAATAGTATCAAACTGTAGTAACTGCCAATACAAAGGCAGTTCATCAATGCTGTTAAAATATACCTTTTCGCTTCCCTGGTCGGTCCGAGTAGCAAAATATGAATTTTGTGTATCTAATTCACCGTTTATAAATCCCACAGTAATATTCGTTTTATTGCGTCCACCATAATTATGGGCTATATTAATAGAACAATCCGGGCTGCTACGATAAAACTCAGCAACTACAGGAGTCCCGTCATCATTTAGCGAATCGAAATTTATAATTTGTGTTTTATCAACAAGAGGCTTTGCAAACTCTTCCCAATCAAAATATATACGCTTTCCGCTATCTGCAAGTGTGATTGTGTTCATCGGTGCGTATAGACACAGGTCACCGTCTTTGGCATCGGTGGGGAGAATATGCACGGAAGGAATTTCCTCTGCAAGCATATCTTCGGTAATTGTATCAAGCAGAGCCTTGTTTGCGTGAATGTGGGATTCTTCATCAATCTTTGTCCAACCGCCGATATAAATCATAGGTGTAAGTGAAGTGTAGAACATCGGCACATTTGAAGTTTCATACACTGTCACAGAGTCAAATGTAG
>JAZNCK010000065.1:0-36486 GCA_045587505.1 Acutalibacteraceae bacterium | reverse complement strand
AGCAGAGTATCGAACAATCACTTTCGACATTCTCGTCACATATGACGAACATCATAAAAATCCTTGAGGACGCAGATAATGAAAGTCTTGTTCTTATCGACGAACTCGGTGCAGGTACTGACCCTGTCGAGGGTGCTGCACTTGCTATCGCAATCCTTGAACAGTTGCGTAATCAGGGTGCAAAAATTGCATCTACAACACACTATGCCGAGCTTAAGGCTTATGCGTTGCAGACACACGGTGTTACAAACGGAAGTTGCGAATTTGATGTACAATCACTCCGTCCTACATACCGATTACTCATCGGTGTTCCGGGCAGGTCAAACGCTTTCGCGATTTCACAAAGGCTCGGACTTTCCGACAAAGTCATAGAACACGCTCAGGAACTTGTTTCCAGTGAAAACACACGTTTCGAAGATGTTGTTGACCGACTTGAACAAAGCCGTAAAAAGATGGAAGAAGAGCACAACGAAGCACTTAAAATCCGTGCTGCTGCTGACAGGGAACTTGAAAAAGCCAAGCAGATGAAGGCTGAAATACAGTCTATGCGTGAAAAAGAAAGTGAGAAAGCAAAAGCTCAGGCTTTACGCATAACGGAACAGGCAAAACGAGAGGCTTATCAGCTTCTTAATGAACTTGAAGAGCTGCGAAAACAGCAGGCAAAAGAAAAAGATGCCGCTGAAATGGCCCGACGTGCAAGGGCTGCGGTAAAAAAAGGTCTCGATGCCATAGACTCTGCTGCTGACCCGATTGTCGGCACATTCGACAAGGATGAGGATTATGTTCTTCCTCGTCCGTTGAAGGTGGGAGATACCGTTATTATTGCCGACATCGGCAACGAAGCAACGGTTGTTACTCTTGCTGACAAGAAAGGTAACGTCACCGTGCAGATGGGTACAATGAAAACCCGCGTCAAGGAAAAAACTCTGCGCCTTATTGAAAAATCAAAGAAACAGCAACCGGGCGGTAAACGAACAGTTGCAACAGGCAGAATGGAAAGCAAGATGAATATGTCTGCCAAAACAAGTCTTGACCTCAGAGGAATGAACGTTGAAGAAGGTCTGCTTGAACTTGACCGTTACATTGACCACGCACTGCGTATGGGTATCGGTGAATTCACCGTAATTCATGGTAAAGGTACAGGTGTTCTGCGTTCAGCTGTCAGGGAATATCTTAAGAAAAGCTCGTTTGTCAAATCTCACCGTCTCGGCACTTTCGGTGAAGGAGAGGACGGAGTAAGCATTGTTACACTCAGATAACAAAAACAAAATTATGAACATCATCGCAATGCTGATTTTCGGCACTATCGGAATTTTCGTTTCAGGAATCAATCTGCCGAGTTCAGTTATTGCTATGCTTCGTGCCGTGATAGGTTCGGTTTCAATCGGCACTTTTATGCTTATAACAAAGCAAAAGCTGAATTTCCGGGTAATGAAAAACAATTTGGTTTACCTGCTGATTTCCGGCGTTGCACTCGGATTCAACTGGATTCTGCTTTTTGAAGCTTACCGATACACAACCATAGCCGTGGCAACGCTGTGCTACTATATGGCACCCGTTTTTGTCGTAATTCTTTCCCCGATTGTACTCAAGGAAAAACTGACTCTGACAAGAGCAACCTGCTCAGCTGTCGCAATTATCGGTGCCGTTCTTATCTCAGGAGCAACCGTAAGCGAGGGACAGAGCATAAAAGGTATTATCTTCGGTCTCTTAGCTGCCGTGCTTTACTGTGGAATAGTACTTACCAATAAATTTATAAAAAAACAAACTTCAACTGAAACGTCGTTCTTGCAACTTTCAATTTCAGGTGTTATAATGATATTGTATGTAGCGTTTACAGAAAAGCTCACAGTTGCCGACTTTGACGTTAAAACACTCGTTCTCGTACTGATTGTCGGTATTATCCATACAGGTGTTGCGTACGTGCTTTACTTTGGCTCTGTCCAGCGTATACCTGCGCAGACTGCTGCTGTTTTCAGTTACATAGATCCCGTTTCTTCGATCATTCTTTCTGCTTTTATATTAAGTCAAAAGATGACCGCGGTCCAGATTGCAGGAACGGTACTTATACTAGGTGCAACCTTATTCAACGAACTTTCGCCATACCTGAAGGTCAAAAACAACGGAGGCTCAAAATGAAAGATTTAATCATCATCGGCGCCGGCGGTCTCGGAAGAGAAACAGCCTGGACGGTCGAAAGAATCAATGCAGTGAACCCCGAATGGAATCTTCTCGGATTTATCGACGATAAGCCCAATCTCAAAGATAAGATTATTGACGGATACAGAGTTCTGGGCAACTCCGTCGATGTTTCCACCTATCCCGATGCATACTATGTTTGTGCTGTCGGTAATGCCAAAATCAGAAAATCCGCTGTTGAAAAAATCAAAAAAATATATCCCGTTAAATTTGCAACTATTATTGACCCTGCCTGCGTATGCTGTCAGGAAAGGTCATCTTTCGGTGAAGGTTGCATTATCTGTGCAAATACCTATATAACCGTTGACGTTAAAATCGGTAACCACGTTTACTTCGGTGCGGATGGAACTATCGGTCACGATGCAAGAGTCGGTGATTTTGTTACTTGCTATCCCGGAGTTAATCTTTCAGGTTCAACACATGTCGGTAACGAAAGTGAACTCGGTGCCGGTACAGTTGTTATTCAGGGCATTTCTGTCGGCAAACAGACCGTTGTCGGTGCAGGTTCTGTTGTCATCCGCGACTTACCTGACGATTGTACCGCCGTCGGTGCCCCTGCAAAACCGATTAAAATGCATGGTCAGAAACTTTAAAATACAATAAAAATTAAGGACTTGTTCGTTTTGAACAAGTCCTTTGTTGTTTTATGCAACCAACATATCATACCAATAATATACAATGTTATAAATCATTGCTGCAAATTCTTTTAAACCGAACGTACGGAGAATTGCACTGATATTGTTATTTATAACACTGTCAAACGGTGTTGTGGGCTCAAGGTCAGCAAATCCTTCCTGCAACTCAACTGATTCACCGTTGTCAATCTTAAATGTCTGTGTCCTGTATCCGATCGGGGTTACCGTATCCATAGCGTAATAAACCGTTACGCTTGCCGTCGTACCTGACACTGTCGGAATCTCGCCGGCGAAGGGAATTTCCATAGTTTCGCCCGGGGCAAGAGTTACAAGCGGATTAACATCAAACTTAAGGTCCATACCGTCACACTCAACCGCAACAACACTTACCGTACTGTTTGCACAGGTGTTCATAACAACAATTTTCTCCGGTGTACCCTCAATAAATCCGTCACGGCAACCGTCAAATGAGGCGTGTACCGTGTGGGAAGCATTTGTTGAATAGTGGAACTGCGGGAATTCAGGATTGGAGTAAACGCTCGTAATCTCATCCGTCAGTAAGAGTGTCATCATAAGCACTCTTGTATAATTATCTTTATACGTCATACCGTGGAAAAGTCCGTCAACAAACCAGGTGTTGTCAGGAAGATATGCTGTAGAAGCGTCAATTTCCATTGAAGGTGAAACTTTATCTTTTCCACCACAGGGATTTATCTGCTTATAACCGTCAGCAAAGCGCTGACCGTACGGTGCGCAGGTTGCACCCGTTGATGCAGCTGTTGTTATGATTGCATCAGAGTTTTCGGGCATACCTGTAACAACTCTGTTACCCACACCGGCAAGGATTGAAATATTCATTCCGTTTTCAATGCATTCAGCAAATTTTTCTGGCATTGACGGAAGAATTTCGTAATGGAAACGGTCACTGATAGCAATAAGTCTTGCACTTTCTTCGCTGTCAAGGAGCGTTGCCTTTGCTTTTTCATATTTGTCAACCGGAATGAAATCCCAGAGGCTTCCCCAATATCCGATAGTCGGCATAATTTTCGGGAAAAGTGCATTGAGAAGTGTATCAACAAAACCAAGCTGATTTGCTTTTACAAGCCAGTTGTAGTTCTCCTCGGTCATTGTGCCGTTTTCAACAAAGCGTACAAGACATTCCTCATCAAACTCAACACAAGCCATCATAGCATCATAGGCGATACCTGCACCGCCGATTGCCGGTATTGTAAGCACGGCATTGTCAACGTCGCCCTTGTAACCGTAGAGTGCAAGATACGTTGCAGTAACCTGGCCACCGTGGCTGACAGCAAAAAGATTCACTTTATCCTTACCGCTGTGCTCTTTGACAGACTGAACAAATTCATCAAGTAAGCCTGCGCAGTTTTCTGCTCCCATACGGAAATCGCAGCTGAAATTATAAATATTCTCGTGACCGATGTACTCCGCCATTTCTTCAGATATTTCAACTTCCTGACGGTAAATATCCGAATCAAAGCGTTCCATCAGGACAGCATTGTTTTTGTCCTCCGCTTCGGTGTAATCCTGATGAAGCTCATAAGCACTTGTTCCGTCAGGATTGCAACGCAGTTTTTCAAAAAGAACAATCATTTCTTCGGCTACAACATCTGTTATGTAATCAGCATTGTCAAATGCAAAAAGTCCGAGTCCGATACCAAGTTCAGCAATACGGGCAAGAACACGGTCGAGCACGTGGTCAAAATCAAGTCCCCATACAGCCTCGCCTGTTTCAAGACTGTCACCGTAATACAGATTGGTTGAACTGTAACCCGGAACAATAATTACAGGATATTCAGTCAGGTCACCTTTGACTTCCCCTGCTGCCATTACAGAAGAACAACACGACAGAACGATCATTACAACACTGAGGATGATACATAAAAACTTTTTCAAAAAATCAGATCCCTTCTAAACAAAAGCAAAAACCTGTTGCCGATATCCAATATTTTATCACCATTAAGCTGAAAAGTAAATTGTCAAAAGTCCATAAAAAAGGACTTCCCCGTTTGACAGGAAAGTCCTCGTTCTTTGCTTATTCTACGATTGTATACTTTGTAACATAGCCCTTGTTCATCTTACCGGCCTTCGATTCGTTGAAGTTACCGTTCTGTGACTTAGTCCAGCCGGAAACAACAATCGCTCCGCTGTCGAGTATACATACGCCCGTTGCGTTGTCAGTCTCTTTGCCGTCAAGAAGGAAGCTGACATTTGTCTGACCCTTCTCGTTGATGATCATAACAAATCCGTCCTCTGCACCACCGACCTTCTGTCCTGCGAAGTCGAGGTCTGCGGATGTAGTCTGACCCACCAGAACAAATCCACCATTGATTTCTGTGATTGAGTTTATGTAATCCTCACCTGAACCACCGACTATTCTTGTCCAGCATACGTCACCTTTTTCTGTGTATCGGATTACGTAACCGTCAGACTTGCCATAAGTTCTGCTGTAAATACCGTCAACCTTTTTGTTGATTGTATATGAACCGCCGACAATACAACCGCCGTCAGATGTTGCATAAACTGCGTTATATTCGCTGTTACCTGTACCCTCAAGGTAGTGTGACCATTCAAGGTCGCCTTTCTTGTTGAGCTTGAGGATAACTGTATTCTTTGTAAGAGGAGCTGCATAAGTAATTCCTGCGAAATCACCGTCTGTGGAAACAGTTACGCAAGTTGCATAGATATCTCCGTCGTCGTTAACTGAAACTGCAGAAATTTCGTTAGACATTGAACCGGAAAGAATCTTACGCCACTTGATGTTGCAGTTCTTATCAAACTTAAAGATAAATGCCTTGATTGATTCTTTTTCGCTTAAGAAAAAGCCTTTATTTGAAACTGCCTTACCGCCAACAACAAATCCGCCGTCAGGAGTTGCATCTACACAGCTGAGAAATTCACCGTTCTGTGTATCATCACCGGGGAAAGAGTACATCCAGATAAGTTTTCCGTTCTTATCAAGTCGTACAATGAGGGCTGAAACACCCTTAGACTTAAGCGGAGCATCAATGTCGGTTGCCATTGTGTGGCCGACTGCAACAACTGACTTATCTTTAAGTTCTGCAACGTCTGTGAAAGAAACCTCAGAGTCACCACCGAGGACATATTTCCAGCTGACTGAACCGTCAACGCCATACTTAACAACTGCACCGTGACCTGCCCAATCCTTGCTTGTACCGCTGAAATCACCGTCATAAGACTGTGAATAACCTGCAGTTACAAATCCGCCGTCTGCACACTCATCAGCTGTATAGAAGAGGTCCATTCCGCTTCCGCCGAAATACTGGATAAACTCACGTTTTACGTCTGAGATTTTAACGTCGGACTCTTCCTTAACACCAACTGTAGTTGTGGTAGTTGTTGTCTGATTTGCAATATTCGGTCTTTCGTTTGTTGTGTAGTCAGGCTTCTCAGTTGTAGGAGTGAGAAGAAGAGTACCGTTCTTGTCGTACTTACCCGTGTAATAAATCAGGTTACCGAAAGAATCGAGGCTGTCCTTTGTATAAAGGATATTACCCTTTGAGTCAACCTTGCCTGTTGTATAAATATCACGGCCTGCGGTGTCCTTCTGTCCTGTTTTGTAAACCTTGTGTCCCTTCTGGTCAGTGATACCTTCTTTGTCCACTACGTTACCGTTAACGTCAGTTGCACCTGTGATAGCAGTAACGTCTTCAGGTTTAACAAGATCTTCGTCTTTAACAAGCTCAAGTGATTCAGGAGCTTTTTCAATCACACCTTCATTCTTTTCACCGGGTGTACCTGAGTTACCGCAAGCAGAGAATGTTGCAGCAACAAGTACAAGTGCAAGAATAAAAGCAAAAATCTTTTTACTCATTGATTATACCTCCCAAGAGTTCGTATAATATATAATACCATAAGATATTTCGTTTTTCAATGTTAAAATGATAATTGTAAAAAATCTCCGTTATCCGAAGATGACGGAGATAATGTTATTTCTGATAAATTTTCACGTAGTCAACAAAGAAGAACCGCCCTCGGAAGGGCGGTTAATATCTTATTTGGAAACGTAGTGAGACGGATTTTGCTTTGTACCGTTGTATCGGATTTCAAAATGGACGTGAGGTCCTGTTGAATAACCTGAAGAACCGATATAAGCAACAACCTGACTCTGAGACACTTTATCGCCAACCTTAACGGCAAGTTTACTGCAGTGGCCATAGAGCGAAACAAATCCGCCGCCGTGGTCAATCATAATGTAATTACCGTAACCTGAACCACTGTGTACAGCACGGATAACAGTACCTGCCTTTACAGCAACAAGGTTTTTACCGTATGCACCCGGCATTGTTATATCAATTCCGCTGTGGAATTTATAAACACCGGAAATCGGGTCATTTCTGTAGCCGTAGGGAGAACTGATATAAGAATTGGAATACGGCACGGGCCATGCCCAGCCTTTTTTGCTGATGTTTGACGGAACTGAACCTGCATTTGAAGAATTGTTTGAAGCAGCCTGCTGCTTTTTAAGAAATTCTTCAATCTCATCTTCAATTTTATCCATTTCAGCGTTGTACTTATCAATGCTTACTTCGAGCTGCTTCGTCTGATAATTGAGGGCTGCAAGTTTCTTGTTTACCTCGGTAGACTTCGCAACAATTGCTGCCTGAGTTATATTGAGTTCGTCTTCCGCTGTCTGCAGATCGTATTTTTTCGCTTCAAGTGTAGCTTTTTCTGCCTCAACAGAAGCCTTCTTTTCACGAAGTTTTTCCTGCATTTCCTCAATCTCAGCAATTTCCTCGTTCAGTTTATCAACGAGAGCCTGATCACTACGAGTAACTCTGCGGAAAAGCTCAAGACGGTTAAGAAATCCTGAAACAGACGATGATGCCGTAAACATTTCAAGAACCGAGGTTTCACCTGCGATATAATTTGCACGGATTCTTTCACAGAAAATTTCGATTGTTTCTTCAATCTCGACATCTTTTTGAATAATCTGTGCATCAAGATCTTTGATTTCTTCATCAAGCTCGGAGATTTTCTTTTCAGTATCTCTGATGTCACCATTGATGATGGTCTGCTGACCCCGAACATTTTCAAGCTGGTCGTTGAGTTTTGCTATCTGATTGTTCAATTCAGATATAATTTCCTCTTGCTGAGCCTGCTGTTTTTCAAGGTCTTTGATTTTCTTTTCACTTTCTTCAACTTTGTCTTTAATCGCTGCCTGCTCATTCTTGAGCGAAGAAAGAGATTTTGCTGCGTGCGTTTCGGGTGCAAATGCACCAAAATACACAAACACCAGTGTCAGACATAAGAAGAAAGATATAAACTTTGTTGCGATGTTATTCTGCTTCATCGTAAACAGTTCCTCCATGCTCCCTGAGATATTTCTGAATAGAGATAAGACTTCCGATGCTGCCGGAAAGAATACCTATCACCACGAAAGCCGCAAGAATGTAAAGTGCATAACCTGTAAAGTTAATTACTGTAAAGTTTTTGCTTATCATGCTGAACAGCGACTCAACCGTCGGTTCAAGTAAAGCATAAATTCCCCAGACAACCCCGAGAGAAACAAAAGCCGAAATAATGCCGAGAAGCATACCTTCAACAACGAACGGCCAACGGATAAACCAATTGGTTGCACCGACGGACTTCATAATGTTGATTTCAAGTCTTCTGTTAAACATTGTGATACGGATTGTGTTCGAAATAATAAACAATGAAATTATAAGAAGAACTGCGATAACACCGATACTAACGTAAGAAATTGATGAACGTATCTGAACAAGAACATCTGCAATTTCCTTGTTGTCACGTACAACATCTACATTATCGATGCTTTCGAGAGCTCTGACTGTGGTATCAAAATTCGCCATATTCGAAAGTGAAACCTCAAACAGATCGGGTAACGGATTTTCAACTCCCTCAAAATAAGTTGCATCCGTTTCAAGATCTTTGATAGCCTCGCTGAATGCCGATTCCTTGCTTGTATATTTACAACGCAGGACATTCGGTGTTTCAAGGATAGTCTGCTCAACTCTCTTGACCTCACTGTCCGTTGTATCCATATCAAGGTACACCATAACAACGTTTTCTGCTTCAATTTCCTTCATTATGCCCTCAACATTGACAAGCACCATAAAAGCAGAACCAATCATTACAAGACAAGCCATAAGAACAGCTATTGACGCAACAGACATAAGGCGGTTCATCCACACGTTGCGGAACCCTTCTTTTGTAAGGTAACTTAAACTTCCACCTTTTTTCATTGAGCGTCACCGCCCTTCTCTTCTTCCTCAAGTGAAAACTGCGATGCCTGAGGTTCATCTTCTTCAAGATAAACGCGGTAAGCATCCGTCTCGCTGACAAGCGCATTGAGATAATCGTCATCCGGATTTTCAGGCTTTTCAGCTTCAGATTCCTTGTTTTTCTTGTTGTGTTTCTTCGTAAATTTATTCTTCATTTTGCCCTTTGATTCACGTTTAAGAAGGTGTGATGAAGACTGAATCGGAATTTCTCCGTCCTCTACCATACCGTCAGAAACAACCTCTCCGCTGTCAAGCACGATAACACGCTTATCGAATTTCTTAACAAGGTCATGGGCATGCGTAACCATAATAACGGTTGTGCCTGTTTCGTTAAGACGCTTTAAAAGCTCAACGATTTCAAGTGACATCTGTGGGTCAACATTACCTGTCGGTTCATCAGCTATAATAATGTCAGCATTGTTTACAAGTGCTCTCGCAAGTGCAACACGTTGCTGCTCACCACCCGAAAGTTCATTCGGATAATTTCTCGCTTTCTGTGAAAGTCCGACTATATTGATAACATACGGCACCCTTTTACGGATATCCTTTTCTCTTGCGCCGACAACGCGCATTGCAAATGCGACATTATCGTAAACCGTCATATTGGGAATAAGGCGAAAATCCTGAAAAACGATACCCATATTTCGTCTGAAATATGGGATTTTACGCTTTTTCATTTCGCCGAGGTTATAGTCTTTGATTCTGATTGTGCCCGAAGAAGGTACTTCTTCCCTCATCATAAGTTTTAGGAAAGTGCTTTTACCTGCACCGGAGGCGCCGACAACAAACACAAACTCACCTTTGTCAATATGTATATTGACATTACTGAGGGCTTTAGTGCCGTTATCGTACACCTTTGACACATTTTTAAAGTCAATCATACTTTATTGCCTCTGAAATTTAATATTTGATTGGATTAGCATCAAGATATTTCTTAACCATAAGTGCTACTTTGAACACGATAGCATCGTCAAACTCGCGAAGATCAAGACCTGTGAGCTTCTTGATTTTTTCAAGACGGTAGACGAGAGTGTTACGGTGAACAAAGAGTTTTCTCGAAGTTTCGCTGACGTTGAGGTTGTTCTCAAAGAATTTCTGAATTGTGAACAAAGTCTCCTGGTCGAGGCTTTCGATTGAGCCGCGCTTGAACACCTCGTGGAGGAACATATCGCAAAGCGTTGTCGGAAGCTGATAGATAAGACGTGCAATACCGAGACTGTCATATCTGACGATTGACTTTTCAGTATCAAAAACCTTACCTACTTCGAGAGAAACCTGAGCCTCTTTAAATGATCGGGCAAGCTCCTTTATGCCAACTACTGCGGTACCGATACCGATCTGAGCATGAACATAGAGTTCCGTTGAAAGAGAATCAACAATTGAACGGGAAAGCTTTTCAAGGTCTTTCGATTCGATGTTGCTCTTGACCTCCTTGATGAGAGCGATGTCTGTTTCGCTTACATTAACAATGAAGTCCTTGGACTTGTCCGGAAAAAGATTCTGGATAACATCATAAGCAGATGCATCTGACTGTTCGGGGATTCTGATAAGGAGAACCACTCTTGAAGCATCGTTATTGAAACGAAGCTCACGTGCCTTAAGGTAGATGTCACCCGGAAGGATGTTGTCAAGAATAACGTTCTTTATAAAGTTATTTCTGTCATACTTTTCGTCAAAATACTGCTTGAGGTTGCTCAGAGCAACTGCGCTGATATTGACGTACTTTTCTGCAAGTTCGTCGTCACCGTCAACAAAAACCGCATACTCGGGATGAACCTGATTTCCGAAAGTTTTGTATGTACAACCGTTTACAATACAAACATCGGAATCCATAAAGGTTGTCGCCGCCGCAATGGAATTAACCTCACCGATTCTGCCGAGTTCGCTGCACGAGATGATTGTGCCTGACTCATCTATAATACCAATCGTTCTGTCAATGGCGCTCTTCATCTGTTGGATAACGCCCTGGAAAAGTCTGTTTGACATATAAAAACTCCTCACTTATGAATAATTAACATCAAATATCACCTGTACTTGTCCAAAATGACGAAGCGTGTAGTGATTTATACAAAATGCCAATCTAAACATATACATTTTACACAATCGCAGGTACTTTTGCAAGTGTGTTATTTGTTTTTTTGAAAAAATTTTTCAAAAATCGGGTTTTTAGTCGTGGATTTTATAAAAAAGTCACAAATATTACCATCGTTTTCCGTGTATTTTCATTTGTGAAAAATCACCATTTCTTGTAAAAAAACCGGTTGAAAACTCGTTTTACACACAATATTTTGTTTTTATGTGGACAAAATCAACAAAACACCATATACATATTGCTTTTCTTTCAGAATTTACCTTTTGTTTACAAAAAATTAAACAAAAACATCATTTTGAGTTGTACATTTAAAGTAATCTGAATAAAAGGAGAGCCTTTATGAAAAAATTTGCTTCATTACTTATACTCATTTCACTTGTTGTTGCAATGTTCTCAGCTTGCAGCAAAAACAATACTGAGAAACCACAGGGCATCAAGATTGAACTCTCCGACTCAACCGTCAGTGTTGACGGTACAGTTGCAACAAACGATCCCATGCAGCCGGTCTACATAGCAAAAGATATTGTATACTACGAAGACGGCCACGACTTCACTTACGGTGAAGGTAACGAAAACGACGCCCATAGCAAATCTGAAGCCGATGAGCACACTGTTGTTCACATAACCAAGGCAGGCAATTACACAATCAGCGGTAAACTTGCAAAAGGTCAGATTGCCGTTGATCTTGGCGACAATGCAAAAACAGACCCAACTGCAGTAGTTACACTCACATTGAATAATGCCGATATCACCTGTACTGTTGCCCCTGCAGTAATTTTTTATAATGTGTACGAATGCGGTGCTTCGGATGAAGAAACAGCAACAAAGGATGTGGATACAAGTAAAGCAGGTGCAAATGTCATCATTGCCGACGACTCGGAAAACAATATCAACGGCTCATACGTAGCCAAAATTTACGAGCCTGACAGCGTTGTTCTGAACGAGGACAAAACCGAAGTTGAGGATGCTGAAAAGCGTCATAAATACGACGGTGCGTTCTATTCAAAAATGTCAATGAATATAAACTCAGAGGAAAAAGGTAACGGTAAATTAAACATCACGGCTGAAAATGAAGGTCTTGATTCTGAAATGCATCTGACCGTCAATTCAGGTAACATATACATAGTTTCAGGTAATGACGGAATAAACACCAACGAGGATAATGTTTCGGTAACAACGGTAAACGGCGGAACACTCAACATCCTCGCAAACGGCAGCACAGGTGAGGGAGACGGAATCGACTCCAACGGCTGGCTTGTTATCAACGGCGGCGTTGTATTTTCACAGGGTTGCGGTATCAGCGGTGACGCCGGAATTGACTCAGATAAGGGAATTCACATCAATGGCGGTTCCGTTTTTGCAACCGGAAATATGCTCGACCGTATTTCAGAAAGTAAACAGAACTATGCCGTATTCAGCTTTGAACAGTCACAAGGTAAAGGCACTTACACACTGAAAGACAGCGATGATACAGTTGTTCTTGAGAATTACGTTGAAAACAGTTTCACTTATCTTGTTGTGTCAAGTCCTGCACTTGAGTCAGGCGATTACACACTCTTTAGCGGAGAAAAACAGTTTGAAGGAGTAGCCGGACAAGGCTTTGCGGGAGGCGGTGCTGCACACATGTCTCCGGAGGATTTCTCAGTTCCCGAAGATTTTTCGAAGCCCGAGGGCTTAACCAGACCTGAAAAACCCGAAAAAACCGAGGGTATGACTTTACCCGAAGGAATGGAACCTCCCGAGGGTACAGAGCCACATTCAAGACCTGACGCAATGAAAAAGCCTGACGGCAACCCACAAACAAACAGTGGTACCAAATCAACCGTATTTACGATCGAAAACGGCGGAAACTATTTCAATTCTGTCTCTGCTGTATAAAGGAAAAACTCAGCCGATCGGCTGAGTTTTTTACTGCAAATCTTTCTTTTTTAGTGGTGATTTGTTACCCTTATCGTCAACAACACGTACACTCTCAAGTGCTGCCACAAGATTACGCTTGTATGCCGCAACGTACTCTGCACGAAGCTGTGCTCTCTCCTGCGTTTCCTCGGGAGTTAACTCCTGCACCTTGGCTTTACGTGCAAGTTCGTTTATTCTGTCAATTTTTTTCTGATCCATTATACTGTCTCCTTTTTTCCGTTAGCCGGACAAACTTTCATACAAATTCCGCAAACAACACCTCTGCCGATGTGCTTGAATTTCTTTTTCATATATTCACTGCATTTTTCAGGGTCAAAAACCTCTTCGCGTTCCATCCCCTCTTGCCAGAGAGTTCCATTGATTGCGCCTGACGGGCACTGCTCCACACAAAGGTTACACTCCGTGCAGGGTGAAATATACGGTTTCGGCTCACACTCAAACGCACAGTCAGTAAAAATAGTGCCGAGCCTTACCCGAGCCCCGTGTTCCCGATGAAGAAAAAGGCTGTTTTTTCCTATTCCTCCAAGTCCTGCAAGTGAAGCAACTTTTTTGTGAGAATATCTGCCCTGATAATTCCAACCGTCTTTATTTATACTCTGCGACGCACCGACAGGAATATATCTGTACCCTTCTGACTCCAGTAAAAAACCTGCCTGCAAAAGTACGCGGTCGATAAACGCATTGACCGTCCTGTAGTGGTGAAAATAAGTATGAGTCGGTTCGTCGGTAATTTCATCAATCACGGCATCCGAAAGCTTTACCACAATACTGACTGCATAGCTTTTATCCCCGAAAGGACCGTCTTTCACTGCAGTAAATCCGACATCTGCAACTCCGTTATCTTTAAAAAACTTAATGAGCTTATCTTTCATATTTATTTTTCTCCGTTCAACACGACACACCGTAAACAGCAGTCATAAGTGCCGCATAGTCACCGATTTTATCTCCGAGCAGCGCAGGCCGCACATCCAGGCATTTCACTGTGTAACCGAGCGCCTCTTTTTCCAATTCTGCCTGCATATAAGGACGAAGCAACTTTTCGCTACGAGCAAAAACACTTCCGATAACTACACATTCAGGGTTAAGGATATCAGCCAGAAGTGCAAGTGTCCTGCCAAGATATTTTCCGCTTGTCCGATAAATTTCAAGTGCAGTTTCATCACCGTTGAGAGCATCTGCCGCAATTTCTTTCGCACTCTTGTCCATGCCGTGAAGTCTGCCGATATTCCGTATTCCGCCACCGCTGCAATAACCTTCCGCTGAACCGAACTTGCCGTATCCCTCGGGTCCGTCGTCCGTCAGCCTTATATGACCGACCTCACCTGCCATATCCGAGGTGCCGACATAAAGTCTGCCGTCAAGTATAAGTCCTGCACCAAAGCCAGTGCCAAAAGTGAGAAAAATCATATTTCGTGTTCCCTTGCCGGCACCGAGTTTCCATTCTGCAAGGGCACAGGCATTAGCATCATTCTGAAGAAATACGGGAACACCAAAACGTGCTGAAAGCAGTTCGGTAACAGGAACATCTATCCACTTGGGAAGATTCGGCGGACAAAGAATCACACCCGACTTGCTGTCAAGCGGACCACCGCAGGAAATACCGATAGCAGAAAAATTTTTTTCATTTGCAATTATTTCGCAGAATTTTTCAATTATGTCTTTCGGTTCTTCACCTGTATCAGTGTCAAAAGCTGTACGGGAGATTATCTTAATCTCGTCATTTTCATATTCGCCGACAATAACGGCACACTTGGTACCTCCGATATCGATACCGATATATTTTTTCATATTATCACCAAAATCTGTATCTGAAAAATAAACAATGATTATTTTTCAGATTCGTTCAAAACCTTATGGCTTGTTAACAGTTAAAGTATACATTAAAAAGCAATAAATAGCAATACCAACAAAGAAAAGCAAACGCATAAATCCCCTTGCAATACAGATAATAACAACACGAACGAAAAATTGAAGGAGATTTATATATGAAGGCAACAGGAATTGTCAGACGAATTGATGACCTCGGCAGAGTTGTTATTCCGAAGGAAATCAGAAGAACTATGCACATCCGTGAAGGTGCACCGCTTGAAATTTTCACCGACACGCAGGGCGGTGTTATCTTTAAAAAGTACTCGCCCGTCGGTGAGCTTTCCGATGTAACGGAACATTATGCCGATGTGCTTTACAGAAGTGTAAACACACCTATTCTCATCTGTGACCGTGATCACGTTATTTCATGTGCGGGAGTTTCAAAGCGTGATTTTATGGACAAGCACATCAGTGAAGATCTCGAAAACGTAATGGAAGAGAGAAAAGTCTTCACAGGTGATATGGACAAAATGCTCTACCCGGTTGAAGGTGTTTCGTATGCAGCTTCAATCATTGCACCGATCATCAGTAACGGCGACATCCTCGGTGCAGTTGTTTTCCTTTTCAGTGACGGAACAAAAATCTCACCGACAGAAACCAAGCTCGCACAGGTTGCAGCATCTTTTCTCGGCAGACAAATGGAAGAATAATCCTGCAAAAACGCAGTAAAGCAAAATGCCTTACTGCGTTTTAGTTTATTATAAAAGATTGCGTAAATTACTCTTACCGGTTTTTACATTGAAGCGAAGAGTCTTTTTCTTCTCGTCCTCAATATAAACAATCTTAACATCCTCAGGTGTAACATACTCCGCTGAAAGAACTTTCGCCTCGCTCGGCTTAAAGAAGAGCTTGAGGTATTCCATTGTTTCGTCATCATAATCACCTGCATTGTCCGAGACAAAAAGAACACTGCCGAAAAGGTTATTGACCTTAGCAAGAAGGAGTTTCTGGTCAAGTGTAAACTTGAGGTTGTTGTCACGAAGGAAGAATACATCAGGGTCGTTACAGAAAACTCTCTGGTCAAGATGACGACGAAGGAATGTATTATTCATCGCATGTCTCGTGTTAACAATTTCCATATTAAGAAGAAGCTTATCAATGAAATTAAACTCAAAGTGAGGTGAAACGTCACAGCCGATACGGCAAGCATCAACAACACCGAATGACGGTCCGAGAGGCACACCGCAGCCAAGGATGAGTTTTTCCTCACCGACACATTCACGAAGGAAGTCCATAGCCTCGCACATAATTGTACCGCGAGTCTTTCCGTGTCTGGGGAACATAGCCTCTGAATAAAGGAAGTCGAGCTTAACCATATCAAAGCCCCAGTCATTTACGATAACATCAAAGAAGTGTCTGATGTATTCACGTGCCTCGGGATGGTAGAAATCAAGTGTGTAAGCACCGCCCCAACCCTGACAGCCAAGCAAAGGTTTGCCTTTTGCATCTTTGATAAGCCAGTCGGGATGCTCTTTTGCGATTCTGGAAACACGCTGAACGCTGAACGGAGCAATCCAGATGCCTGCAAGGTAGCCTTTTTCGTGTACCTTTTCTGCAATATACTTCATTCCGTGAGGGAACTTCTTCGGGTTAGGATCAAGCCAGTCACCTACAAAAGTCTCGTAACCGTCGTCAATCTGGAAGATTGAAACGCTGTCCTTAGCTCTGTCAAGTCCGTCAAGGTCACGAAGGATAATTTCTTCATTGATTTTCTGGTAATAGTTGTACCATGATGTGTAACCTGCAAGGTAGTTGATTTTCGGTTTTCTTAATTCCATTGAGCCGAAATACTTGTCGAACACATCATCGTACTTACCTTCAAAACTTACAACATCAACAAGAACAGTTTCGCTGTCAAGTGTGCAACCTACAATATCCTTTGTGATGCTGAAACGCTTGTCCTTACAATCCATTTCAAAGATTGTGTAACCGTTACGCTCGGAGCGTGAACCGAAGAGAAGAAGGTCCTCACCGTCTCTGAAGTAAGTATATGTATAAGAGTGGAATTCACCCTCTTTTTCGTACTCTGTGAAGTGGTAGTCACCCTGAACACCTGCGAAGAATTTTGTAAAGTCGCTCAACTGAGTAATTTTGCCGAGGCCGATGATTTTATCGTTAGCGTGGCACTCATAGCACTTTGTCCATGACTGGAAGCCGTTCGCAAAGAAAACCTCATTTTTGCCGAGTCTCTTGTCAGCATCAAGTCTGAATTCCAGCATTTCCATACTTACCTTCGGACGAAGAACACACTTCACCGCATTTTCGCTGACTTCAAGGTCAAGTGAATAATGGTCATTTTCAAATTTATCACTTTTACACTTTCTGCCTTTAACCTTGTATTTGATATAGGGTTCGAATTTAAACATAAATTTGTCGCCTCCGTATGCAAAATTTTACGAATATTATTCTATCATAGAACACACAACAAATCAAGATTTTTGCAAAATTGATTTGACACACAGTTGTATGGGTGCTAAAATATCTGACAGCTAATAACTAAAGTACAAAGGAAGATTTCATGCTCGGAGTAATTGTAAATATGTTGGCGGCAATTGTCGGCGGTACGCTCGGCACTTTGTTCAAAAAAGGAATACCTGAAAAAATTACAAATTCAATCATGATAGCTGTTGGTCTGTGCGTTATTTATATCGGCATTGACGGTGCACTCAAAGGCGAAAACACGCTCGTGCTGATTATTTCAATGCTTCTCGGTACAGCTATCGGCTCCGTGATTGATATTGACGACAAAATAAACCGTCTCGGCAAGTGGGTAGAAAGCAAATTCAGTAAAGGAGACAAAAAAATATCGATTGCCGAAGGTTTTGTCACTTCTACTCTACTCTTCTGCGTCGGTTCAATGACCGTTGTCGGCTCACTTAACGCAGGTCTGCTCGGGGATAATCAGATGCTTTATACAAAATCTCTTCTTGACCTTATCTCAGGAACGATGATTGCGTCAACCTGTGGTATCGGTGTAGTTTTTTCAGCTTTTCCGATTCTGGTTTTTCAGGGCGGGATCGTCCTTCTCGCAGAGCTTTTGAGTAATGTGCTCAATGATGCCGCAATCAACGAGATGACGTGCGTCGGTTCTGTTATAATCATAGCACTCGGTCTTAATCTTGTCGGCATTTCCAAATTCAAGGTTGCAAACTTTATGCCTGCAATCATACTTGCTCCCCTTGTTTGCAAAGTGTTTGATTTGTTGCCGTTTTCAATTTAATGTATTGAAAAGCGTCGATTTTTTTGGTATAATATCAGATAAGAAGTTAGATTAGGGGTTGTACATAAAATGAAACGAAAAAAATTAAATAAAAAAGTTTTGATTCTTGTTCTTGTTATTATTGCACTCATCGGTGCAATTCTTGCAATTGTAATCAATCAGACTACAAAACTTACAAACGAATCTTATGAAAACTGTGCCGTAGGTGATATCAACGGTGACGGATTTATAAACACAAAAGATGCCTTGATTATCGAAAAATTTGTTTCTGAGGACATTGAGCTTTTCGAAACACAGCAAAAAAATGCTGACGTTAATGTTGACGGCAAGATCGACCGTACAGACTCCGAAACAATAATTAAATATACACTCGGTAAAATCCGTAAGCTTCCCATAACAGGTAATCCTGATGAACAGGCACCGATTTCTGATAACGACAAGATTCTGCGTCACACATCAGAAAACGCAGACACCACTCTTAAGGTTGTCAACACCTGGTCCAACGGTGACGGCACATTCTCATATCAGCTCAACATTACAATCCGCAACCCGAAAGAATCCAAGCTCAAGGGTTGGAAGACAACAATCAAAGCAGCAGACGAAATGCAGAAATCCAAGAATTGGGATTGTGAATGCGAGGTCAACGGTGACACAATCGTTATTGAAGGCGAATCAATTCCTGCAGAAACAGTAAGTGTATGCGGCGTAATCGTAACAGGTATCGAAAACCTTAAGTTTGAAAGTATAGTTACAGAAAAATAAAATCTGATAAAAAGCATAGCCGCAGTAAGGATTGAACTTTACTGCGGTTGTTTTTTACGATACCGTACTGCAACTGTATATAAAAGCAAAAACCACCGCCGAAGCGGTGGTTTAAACTTTATCTTACGCTGTCAACAAGTGATACGAACTCGCCTGCAACATTTGATGCTGTGTGCTCACCAAAGGAGATAAGGCACCATGTATCTGTATCGAACTCGTCATTCTTTTCAGAATATTTCATACCTGCCATTACGAACTCAGGATCGGGCTCGATGTAACCGATAGCGTCATTCATAAGGTCAAAGATGATGACATTTTCGCCGAACATATCACGGTAGCAATCATACTCAAAGCCTTCAAGACCTGCGCCACCGTTGAGGATTTCGCCGTAGTGCTCACCGGGTGAAACAAGAACCTTAAGTGAATCACCGATTTCCATGTATGCGCATTCTGTTACTTCGTAATACTTACCTGTTGTATTATCATAAAGGAAGAAGTAGTCTGTGATACCAACCTTACCGATAATGTCAAGAAGAACGTTTGAAACTTCGATAACGTACTGCTTGTTCTTTATGTTGAGAAGCGGCTTAACCTCTTCTTCTTCAACAGGCTGCCAGCCCTCATACCATACTGTGTAGTTTTCCTGACCTTCATACTGTGCAACACCGAGGTAGTCACCGTATGCAAAGTTGATTGCCTTACACTCTGCCTCAGTCTTTGTCATACCGAGAAGCATATAGCCGATTTCGTAACCGTAGCGAACTGCCTCTTCGTATCTGCTCAGGTCAAGTCCGTCGTTTGAATAGTGACGGTCATAAGTGATTGTTCCGACTGCACCCTGGATAAAGATGAAGTTGTAACCTGCATCATTAAGTACCTGCTCTGTATACGGAATAAAGTCAGCAGAAATTACTGTATGACCAAAACCTGAATTTTCAGGATGAACACCGAATGTTGTAATGATTGTGGGAGTTGCACCATTCTGATCGGGTGTGAACTCAAGACGGTACATATTGCCGTCGTAGTTGTACGGAGCTGTTCTGTCGCGAAGGTAATCGTCACCGATATCCATCTTTGCAAGTTCAAGTTTACCTGCCTTCATATCAGCATAAGCGTCCTTGATTGACTTTGCTGTCTGCTCAATAATTGTGTTAAGGAACTTGCGGTCAACACCCTTCTGGAGATCAGCAAGACCGAGCGCACCGAGTGTGATGTTGTTAAGAACATTACCGACTGTGTTGTCCCAAACACCCTGAAGGTCAATACCTGAGTGAGTATGAGTAACACCAACGTTAATACTTACGATATCGTTAGCTTCTGCAAAATCTGCAACTGCTTCACGGATAAGTCTTACGTCTGCATTAGCAATACCGATAGCATCAAGAACACAGAAAGCAACGTTTCCTCTGCCTGAGCCGTCATTCATAATGATTGTACGTACCCAGAGACCGTCGAAAGTCTCTGTTGTCTCAGCCATAAGGCCGTATCCACCCATTGTGTAGGGAACTTCACCGAAATCGTCGGGAAGGATTGATTCCTGAGCATAACCGAGATGCCACTGTGCACCTGCTGCAGGCTCGTCAAGGAACTCTTCCATACCGGGAAGGAAGTTGCCGTACTCGTCAAGATTGAAATCTTTATAAGAATTCAATGCGGGAGTTGAGGGAATTACAAGATTAAGAGCCTTGCCGATAACTGTGATGAGCACATTTGAGAGTGTGTTCACAATCTTAGCAAGGAAGTTCATAAAGACAACCTTAAAGCTTGTTGATGAAAGTGACTCGAACTTGTCACCAAGGTCTGCAGCTGCATCGCCGAGACCGCCAAGATCAACATTTGCAAAAATGTCTTCAATGCCTGTGTTTGCGTCTTCAACAATGACTGTATCATCGGTAGGAACTTCTGCAAAAGCTGTAACTCCGACAGGAATCATAAGGCTTAAGCAAAGAATAACCGAGATAACAGAAAGAAATACTTTTTTCATATTTCTAT
The DNA here is from genome assembly GCA_045587505.1 of Acutalibacteraceae bacterium. Taxonomy (GTDB): domain Bacteria; phylum Bacillota; class Clostridia; order Oscillospirales; family Acutalibacteraceae; genus CAG-488. The sequence goes on along the minus strand of JAZNCK010000065.1, from coordinate 15,513 downwards.
CTCCTTTCAATCGGATACATGTACACACGCATCCATATTAGGATAATTATAACATAAATTTGCAAATTTACAATATAAAAACCAGAGCTTCTTTTTTGTGAAAAATCACCAAAAAGAAGCTTTTACTTATTTTCCTATCAACATCTGCATCGCATTCAGGAGAAGATACACTCCCGACGCACATCTTTTCTTACAAAGCATAAAAAACACTTTCCAATGAACAGGGAAATAACTGAATTCAAGGTTTTTATATGCTTTTACATATTGCTCGGAATTGAGAATTCTTTTAATGTTCTTAATCCTTTGCAGATGTGAACTTTTGTTGTATAATTCGTTGATACCGAGTCCGATCATACTAAGGCAGATACGGTTATCAAGTGCCGTGTGGAAATCCTCATCAAGATTATTATCATCAAGATATGTACGGATTCTCGAATAAAGCTCTGACCACTGACTGAAAAGTTTTGTTTTGTAGCTTCTCGTCAGTGAGGTTTCATTGTCCTTGCGGTAGTGATTAAAGGGTTTATTGATAAACGCACTGCTTTTTACAAAGCCGAAATAGTACATATTGAAAAGCAAATCTTCCGTACCGATGATTTTTGTATCAACAAATTCAAGACGGTTTTCCTTGATTATCTGTGTACGGTAAAGCTTACCCCACGCAGTAACAAGTGCATCGGTATTCTCGGGATTTGCAAGTTCAGCACCCGAAAGACCTGCAAGTCTGCGGTGGATTTCAATTGATTCTTTCTCGTCAAAAACTCTGTCGCCGTCAAAGATTTTCTTTTCAAGCGATCTGTCGCCAAATTCACGTGTGTAACCCCACATAACGACATCCGAATTATTCTTTTCTGCTACCGCTACAGCCTGCTCGATTGCATCGGTATCCATCCAGTCATCAGAATCGATAAAAACGATGTAATCCCCCGTTGCATAGGTTATACCTGTATTGCGTGCACCCGAAAGGCCACGGTTTTTCTGGTTTACTATTCTAATTCTACCGTCTTTTTTGGCATAAGCATCAAGAATATCTGCAGAATTATCAGGTGAGCCGTCATTGACACAGATAATTTCAAGGCTTGTGTAAGTCTGACCGATGACGGAATCCAGACATTTCGGCAGGTATTTTTCAACATTGTAAACAGGAATAATAACGCTGACCGATTTCATACACAAATCCTCCGTAAATTATTTTTTCTTGAATATAAGCATCTTGCTGAAGACATAATTAAGAAGTACAACAATAACTGCAAGGATACCTTTTATTATATACTCTCCGCCGACAGGTCCTATCGTAAGCGGTCCGTCAAGGTGAAGCCATTTTATCATAACAAGTATGCCCAACTCCTCGACACCGAGCGTCAGAACTCTTGCACCTGCAAACGACGGTATTTCTTTTGCAAGAACATCGAGCTTCCAGCTTTTGCTGTCAAAAACAAAAAGCTTATTGGTCAGGTAGGCAAAAACAACTGCTGCGACCCATGCAATTATATTAGAAACCATAATGTCCACAAATTTGTTGAAAATTGCAAGTGTCAAAATGTTTACAACAGTTGTAAGCACGCCAAAAAGTAAATAGAAAAACACCTCGCGAGATACCACCTTACGGATGATATCCATCAGTTTTTCGTTCTTTATAAATTTACCGCATATTTCGTGAATTTTTTCAAAGAGTTTATCCATAAAAATTATACCTCTAAACAAAGATCGTTCTAATTATAATCTCCAATAACCGTTGTGTCAAGCAAATAAACTCTTGCATTTTTTTGGGAGTGTGATAGAATACTATATTAGATTTCTAAACAAAGGAGGCGAAACAATGTCAGACAGAGTTGAAAGAGCAGTTGAGCTTTTTAAAAGCGGTTTTAATTGCTCACAGTCGGTTTTTGCTGCCTTTGCAGGTGAATTCGGAATGGATGAAGAAACTGCGCTTAAGGTTTCTGCAGGTCTTGGCGGAGGTGTCGGCAGAGCACGTGAGGTCTGTGGTGCAGTCAGCGGTGCAGCTATGCTCGTCGGTTTTAAATACGGTGCAACTAACGGCGATGATGCTGAAGCAAAAAAGCGTTGCTACGAGGTCGTTCAGCAGATTATCGCTGAATTCAAAAAAGATAATCCGTCAATTGTCTGCCGTGAGTTACTTGCTCTTAACGAAGAGGACAATACAAATCCCACACCTGAAGCAAGAACAGAAAGCTATTATAAAAAAAGGCCTTGCGTCCAGCTTGTTGAGGATGCCGCAAGGGCTGTGGAAAAAATACTATTTTAATTAAAGGAGATGTAACTATGGGTTGCACAGGAGATTGCTCAAGCTGTTCATCAAGCTGCAGCGAAAAGAAAGATTTACACGTACCGTGTAATGAATACAGTAAGGTAAAAAAAGTAATTGGTATTGTAAGCGGTAAGGGTGGCGTAGGTAAGTCACTTGTTACATCAATGCTCACAACAGCAATGCAGGTCAAGGGTAACTCTTGCGGTATTCTTGATGCTGATATCACAGGTCCGTCAATCCCGAAGGCTTTCGGTGCAAAGGGACCCGCAATGCAGAACGAAATGGGACTTCTTCCCGCAGTCACAAAAACAGGCATCAAGTTGATGTCAATAAACCTTCTTCTTGAAAAAGAGGACCAACCCGTTATATGGAGAGGTCCCGTTATTTCAGGTGTTATCCAGCAGTTCTGGCAGGAAGTTTTCTGGGGCGACGTTGACTATATGTTCGTTGATATGCCTCCGGGAACAGGCGATGTTGCACTCACAGTGTTCCAGTCTATCCCTGTTGACGGTATCGTCATTGTGACAACACCTCAGGACCTTGTTACAATGATTGTTAAAAAAGCTGTCAATATGGCAAATATGATGAACGTGCCTATTCTCGGTATCGTCGAAAATATGAGTTACCTTGAGTGTCCCGACTGCGGAAAGAAAATTTCTGTTTTCGGTGAAAGCAAAATTGACGAGGTTGCTAAGGAAATGAACATTCCCGTTCTCGCCAAACTTCCCATCAGAAGCGAAATCGCAAGTCTTGTTGACAAGGGCGCAGTTGAGCTTGCAGAAATCACTGAGCTTTATGATGCAGCTGATAAAATCAAGACTGTTCTCGGTTAACCGGAGAGGTGTATTGTATGACAGAGATTTTTACAAAAATCACGGCATTTTTTATGTCAATTGTTACTGCAATTTCCCTTTTGCCTGTAAACCTTGTGAAAACGGTTACACGCGATGACGGTCTGATTGAAAAAATCGGTTTTTCGGCATACAACAAAGAAGCCGAAAAATTCTGTCTCAATCCCGACCCTGACACAGACTTCGTTCCGCAGGGTCTTGCATACAGCGACTATCTTGACAAAGTGCTTATCTGCGGCTATATGAACACCGAGGGCAATTCAAGAATCTACGTAATCGATCCTGTAAGCGGAGAAACAGAAAAATTTGTAACACTTGTCGAAGTTGACGGTGACAACTACACAGGTCACTGCGGAGGTATCGCAACGTTCGGCAATAATGCCTGGGTTGTTTCAGGCAAATATGCTCGCCGACTTTCTCTTGATACTCTCAGAGATTCCGAAAACGAATCTTCTGTTCAGTTTATTGATGAATTCAATACAGGTACAAGAGCTTCTTACGCCAACTGTTCAAACGGAATTCTCTGGATTGGCGAATATCATAAGGACGGCGAAGATTACGTAACCGTTGACAGTCATCACCTTACTTCTCCGAACGGTGAAAAAATGCACGCATGGACTTGCGGTTATATTCTCGATAGCTCAAATCCCCAGGGCTTTACCTATAACGGAAAGTCAAAAGACATTGTTGCACCGGATTATATTCTCGAAACAGAATCAATGTGTCAGGGATTCACTCAGCTTCCTGACGGCAGATTTGTTACAAGTGTTTCAGGCGAGGCAACAAAATCTGAGCTTAATTTCTATGAAAACGTTCTTGACGGTGAAGCAGACGGTACAGTTACAGTTTCAGGAAAAGATGTTGAACTTTACTTCCTCGACTCAACCAAAATGAGTAAATCATTAAACGCACTTCCCCGTTCCGAGGGTATCGATGTTTACGGCGGTAAGCTCCTCGTTTTATACGAATCAGGCTGCAGAAAAATGCTTGCAGCACAGATTGTAAGAACAGATTTTGTATGGAGCGTTAATGTTTAATTTTTAAATGACATATTCAAAAAAATCTCCGGACAGAGTTTTCTGCCCGGAGATTTCATTTGTTCGGAATTTATTTTTAACCGAGAGCAACCATGCTGAAAACAAGTGCAAAAAGAGCAACTGTTTCGCAAAGACCGACAACAGTAATGTACTGTGAGAAACCTTTTCCTGTTTCTGCAAGAGCATCTGCACCTGCTGCACCTGCCTTACCCTGAACAACAGCTGAAACTGCCATCGCAAGACCTGATGCAAGACCGAGTCCGAGAAGGAATGCGGGATCTTTGTCAGAACCACTCATCTGCTGCATAAGAAGGAAACCGTAGATTGTCTGTGTAAGCGGAGCACCTGCAAAAACAGTAAGAATGAACGGAGCAGCCTTATTGCTCATGTAGCACTTTTTCCAAGCGCCGATTGATGCCTGACCTGCAATACCGATACCGATTGCAGAACCTACTGCGGCAATACCCATTGCCATAGCTGTTGCTAATAATCCAAAATTCATAATAACTCTCCTTATTTTTCAATTTGTTCTTCAAATGGTTTGAATTTGTGTCCACTCCAGGACATATCAAGATGCGATGAGAACTCCAGAGTATTAAGTCTGATTCCGTGAACGATAACAGATAAAACATTGAGTATCATATTAAGTCCGTGACCGAACACAAGAAGCACTATCGCAATTATCATAAACATAAAGTTACCGAGCAAGGGTCCTGCCAATTCGTTAACTGTTGCGGAAATTGCAGCACCTGCAAGGCCAACCGCCCAGAGTCGTATATACGAAACTATATCCGAGAAAACATTGACAACACCGAGCAGAACTGAAACGATGTTCGTCAGACTTGTAAGAATTGATTTGATAAGACTTCCCTCGTAATTCGAGAATACGAAGCTCATAACAAATCCCACTATAACAAGCACAAGTGCAACCGTGCCGACAGGTATTCCTCCTATCACAAGTCCGAACGGAAAAACCTGAGCATTTACAACGAAACTCAGTACCACATAAAAAATACCGATAAGCTGCAATATCGAGCCGATATCTCCGAGAATCTTTATCGATTTTCTGTTTCGCACTGCGACCTTGATATGAGCTACCGTCAACTGAACAAGTGCCAGCGAGAAGCAGAATATCTGAAGATTCTGTGCCGTTGTGAGGCCGTATTCACCGTTAGTCCAGAACGGATACCAGATTCTGTCTGAGTATACGTTGGATATAACGGGTATCGAAAGTTTCTGAAGCCAGACGGGTATCTGTTCAGGTGAAAGACCGAACCACGTGCACGTCAGCGTTCCCCAGAGAATTGTTGACAGGCCGAAAAGTCCGACAAGCAAAAATGCAGGTGAAACCTTTTTCTTGGATGCGATTGATTTTGCAATCAGAATTCCTGTAACTGCACAAATCATCAATCCGTATCCGCCGTCGCCGAAAATAATTCCGAAAAACACAAGAATAAAAGCTAAGAACCAACCTGAAATATCGTATTCAAAATATCCCGGTACTGTTCCCAGGAAATCAGTAAGCGGATAAATGAGGCTCACAAACTTATTGTTTTTCAGCTTCGTCGGGACATTATCTTCTTCGGTAGGATCTTCAACAAGAAGTCCCCACGAGTTATCTTTCGCTGTCTTTTTCAGACTTTCAAGATTTTCCTCTTCAACGTATCCCGTAAAGTACGCAACGGAAACATCGGATTTTCCGTCAGGTGACAGATTCTCGTTTGCCATACCTGTTGCATAAACTTCAAACTCTATTTCTTTTTCACAGGTTCTGATTGCATTTTTTATACCGTCGGCACAACCCGCAAAGGAAGAAATCTTCTCGTCAATCTCTTTGATACGGTTATTGAGTCTGTCGAGTTTTTGCTTGATTTCAACTGTCGAAGTTTCAGGCATTTCAAGTCTGAACGCCTTCAACGAATCAACAACCTCTGTCTCACCCTCGAGTCCCGATTTAATCAACAGGAATTTTACTGTTGTTTTTGTTTTCTGAATACTCAGGGTTTTTACGCTGTCACCAAGGTTTTTATACTCGGCTTCCGGCATTTCATAAAGCGAAATATCAACGCCTTTTTCGGCTAAGATTTCAAGCTTTGCGGGATCAAGTTCTCCCCAACCCGAAAGTCGGTCAAGCTCTGCATTAAGGGTAATTCCTTCAGCTGAGCACAACTTCTTTTCTTCCTCAAGTGCTATGATTTCCTTTGACACGGAAATCGCCTTTGCACTGTCGATATTTTCCTGCTTTATCTTTTTGTTTTTCTTTTCCGTTATGCTGAAAACCGCACTTTCAAGAAGCGAAACTCTTTCTTTGAGTTCCTCGAGCTTTTTACCCGAACCCTCAACCGATTCAAGGTGAAGAATTCCAAGCTTGCGGAGTTTCTTCAGCGTTTCGGATTTTTTATCTCCCATAATAATGAGAGACACTTTTTTCATAGGCACAATCATGACGAGTACACCTCCGTTGACGAAGATATTTCGTTTCGTGCCGCTATCTTACGTTTGGAAATCTTTGAACGTACAACGGCGCTGACCTGTTGGTCTGCCATATAAATTGAGATTTTTTTGATATTATCCTCTGTTTCGGGAATTTTAACCTTTTCGAACAGGTTGACTCTCTGCGTAGTTTCTCGAAGTTCTTTTTCAAGAAGCCGGACCTGTTCGTCCAACACTTCCGCCTCAAGGTCGAGCGACATAGCTTTTTCCATGTGGTTCGCCGCTATATCAACCCAAAGCGGAGTTTCATATAAATCATAGTCACCTCGGGAGAAATCTGCACCTTCGTAGACAGGAATCTCAACTCCGGCAATATTACCTGAGCTTTTCCGGATGTTCCTCACGGTGATTATTCCTTCGGGGAAAGCATCTGTTTCGCTGAAAACGGCAATCCAGGAAGCAAAGCCTTTTTCAAGGTCTTCTCTTGCTTTTCTTACCGATTCAGCTCGTGCTTCAATGGTGCGTATTTCAGCCTGAAGCTGTTGTTTTTTGAGTGTCAGAGTAGGCAAATATCTCCGATACATCTTGAGGGCATCTTTTTGTATCTTTAACTCGTTTTTAGTCAGTTTGAGTTTTGCCAAAACCTTACCCCCTTAATTTACAGGCCAGAATTCTTCAGTAAGGTCTGACTTTATTCCGGTTTCGTCCTTTTCAAAACATTCTGCAAGGATTTTCCAACCCATATCAAGGGAATCTTCCAATGTGAGATTTACGGACAGATCCATAAGTCTGTCTTCAAAAAGTTCGCCGTACTTAAGCAATTTTTCGTCCCAGCGTGTCATCGCAAAACCCATATTCTTCTTCTCAAGAGTTTCCTTGTATGAAGAATACATACGGATCATTGCGTCCATAAGTGCACGGTGGTCTTTACGTGTTTTGCTGTTAACGTTCTGCTTGAGTCGTGAAAGAGACCCGAAAGGTTCGATTCTTCCGCCCTTGAGATAATACTGACCTTCTGTAATGTATCCTGTATTATCCGGAACAGGATGTGTTACGTCATCACCGGGCATCGTTGTAACGGCAAGAACCGTAACCGAACCTGAATTGTCAAAGTCAACAGCCTTCTCATAACGTGCTGCAAGCTGTGAATACAGGTCACCGGGATAACCACGGTTAGAAGGAACCTGTTCCTGAGTGATGGCTATTTCTTTCATTGAGTCGGCAAAGTTCGTCATATCGGTAAGGAGTACCAGAACGTCTTTGTCCTGCAAAGCAAACTGCTCTGCAACAGCAAGAACCATATCGGGAATCATCATACATTCAACGGTGGGGTCAGATGCTGTGTGGATAAACATAACTGTTTTGCTGAGCGCTCCGCCGTTTGAAAGCTCCTCTTTGAAATAAAGGAAGTCGTCATATTTAAGACCCATACCGCCAAGCACGATAACATCTGCTTCAGCCTGAAGCGCAATTCGTGCGAGCAGCTGGTTGTAGGGTTCACCTGAAATTGAGAAAATAGGAAGTTTCTGCGAAACAACGAGAGTATTGAACATATCAATCATCGGGATGTTTGTTCTCATCATTCGGTTTGCAAGAATACGCTTTGTGGGGTTGACGGAAGGTCCGCCGATAGGCTTCATATTGTCGGTAAGTGCAGGACCGTTATCTCTCGGTTCGCCTGAACCGTTAAAAATTCTGCCGAGGAGATCCTCGCTGAATGAAACACGCATCTCGTGTCCCAGGAAACGTACTTCGTCACCTGTTGAGATACCCTGACCACCTGCAAAAACCTGAAGTGAAACAAGGTCACCGTCAATTTTGTTAACCTCCGCAAGGGATTTGCCGAATCGGGTGTTGATCTGTGCAAGCTCGTTATATCTTACGCCCTGTGCACGGACAGTTATAACGTTACCCGTGATGGACTCGATTCTGTTAAAAACTTTATTCATTCTCACTCACCACCCTTTAACAAAAGCTCAGCTTCACGGCTTATTCTGCCCTGACCGTCAGCATACATCGTATCGATTTCTGCCTCGGCCTTTCGGAATGCTTCACTTTCAAACTCAGTGTAATTCCAGTCTATAAATTTCTGGCGCATACGGTTAAAGAAAACTCGTGCGTCATCTTTATTGTCAAGTGCAAAGTCACTGCCGAGAACATTTACCAGCTTATCCGTGACATAACGCTGACGGGTTGTAGTACAGTTTGATTCAATGGGATCAAATGAATTCTGCTGAAGATACACTGCGTCAAGCATTTCTGCCTTAAGGTATATAATATAGTCCGCAAGGCTTGTACCCTCTTCGCCGACAACCTTCATCATTGAACCGATTTCGTCACCGTGGAAAAGAATGTTTTTGCAGAAAGCTGACTTTTTGGAATCGGTAACTGTGTTGTATTTTGACCACGAAATAAGCGGATCAATTGCAGGGTATTTTCTTGCGTCCGAACGTTCACGTGAAAGACCGTGGAAAGCACCGACAACCTTGAGTGTTGCCTGTGTTACAGGTTCTTCAAAGTTCCCGCCTGCAGGAGAAACCGTACCGCCGATTGTTACCGAGCCTTTGCTTCCGTCAGGAAGACGTACATAACCGGCTCTTTCATAGAAAGCTGCAATATATGATTCAAGATATGCAGGGAATGCTTCTTCACCCGGGATTTCTTCAAGTCTGCCCGACATTTCACGAAGAGCCTGAGCCCAACGTGAGGTAGAGTCTGCAAGAAGAAGAACGTTGAGTCCCATCTGGCGGTAGTATTCGGCAAGTGTAACCGATGTGTAAACCGATGCTTCACGGGACGCAACAGGCATTGATGATGTGTTACAGATGATTATGGTTCGTTCCATAAGTGAACGGCCTGTTCTCGGGTCTGTAAGTTCGGGGAATTCGGTAATCGTTTCAACAACCTCACCTGCACGCTCACCGCAAGCAGCAATGATAACTACGTCAACGTCTGCATTCTTTGACGTTGTATGCTGCAAAACCGTCTTACCTGCTCCGAACGGTCCCGGGATACAATAAGTTCCACCCTTTGCAACAGGGAAGAATGAATCGATAAGACGTACTTTCGTTTCCATTGTTTCGGTTGGTGCAAGTCTCTCACTGTAACATTTAACAGCTCGCTTTACAGGCCATCTGAAAGACATTGAAACAGGAACTTCTCTGCCTCTTTCATCTGCAAGAACAGCAACAGTCTCATTAACCGTATACTCGCCCTTGCTTACAATTGTTTTTAAAGTATAATTTCCGTGGAGATAGAACGGAACAAAAATTTTGTGCATAAACGGTCCTTCGGGAACTGTACCGATATATTCACCTGCACGCAAAACGTCTCCTGTCTTTGCAGTAGGTGTAAACTCCCATTTCTTTTCAGCGTCGAGTCCGTCAGCATAATTTCCTCTTTCAAGGAACCAGCCTGCCTGCTCCGCCAGCACAGGAAGAGGATTCTGCAATCCGTCATAAATCTGTCCGAGAAGACCCGGTCCGAGCTGTGCAGAAAGCATTTCGCCCGTAAACTCGACGTCGTCGCCACACTTTATGCCACCAGTCATTTCGTAAACCTGAATCTGTGCGATGTCTCCGCGTATACGGATAACCTCACTCTTGAGCTTTGTATTATCAACATTAACGAAGCAGATTTCATTCATCGAAACATTGCCGTAAAACCTTACTGATACAAGGTTTCCGTTAATGCTTACTACTTTACCTTTGCTTTCGGTCATTGTATAACCTCCGATCTGTCCCCATCCATAATGGAGCCATAAATATTTCTGTATGCGGCTTCTCCGCTTTCTGTATCAAACTTTCTTATACGCTCAATGAGTTTGAGCTTCAGACCGTAATAGAACACAAACTCTTCCGAAAAAGAATCCATCGGCCTAAGCGTTTCAAGGAAATCAAGACGGTAACGGTTAAGAAACTTTTCAGCTTCCATCGGACTTTCAATCTCAACAGCCGTACGTGCGGCCTGCAAAAGACCTACAGGAAAAGACTGATTATCAGCATCAAAATGCTTGTCCATTTTATCTGCACGAAGTTTAGCCAGAACAAGTCGCAGATTCCGTTCTCCGTCGTTCCATTTTTCAACCAACGAGGATAAAGCTTTTTCCGGATTTCTTGAAGGAGAAAGAGTTAAATTTTCCAATTCCCTTTTTGCTTTCTTACCGAGAAAACGCCGGCAAAGTTCCGTGAATCTCTCCTCGGTTATGGGAAGCGGTGTACTTTCGGAAATTCCGTCAAGCGACGGTAATTGAGATATCAGATAATATTCCGCCATAATTATTCAGCCTCTTTCAGAAGTGCGGTAAGCTTTGGGCTGAGATAATTTGACAGCATATTTGTAACAGCCTCTGCGGAATAATCATAATATACCGCACCGTTGTTTACGGCAATACGGAAGCCACCGTCAAAATTATCATTTGCCTTGAGCGTTACACCACCGAGCATTTTCGCCTTAAGTTCTGCAAGGATTGCCTCTTCAAGCTTTGCAAGATCATTACTGTTAAGAAGCACGGACACGTCCTCCGCTTCAGGTTTGCCTGCCCAGTTTTCAACTGCACTGACAATGAGTTTTGCAAAATCATCCGAAGAACAAACGGCATTAACGTTGTCACCGACAATTGCACCGAGTTCTCTTGTAACACTTTCTCTGAAAGAGATAAGCAGGTTGCGACCGGCCTGACGAATTGCATCTTCACCTGATTTAACGGTTCTTTCGTTTTCAGCTTTTGCATCAGCCATAAGCTTCTCTGCCTGAGCCTGTGCTTCGGAGATGATTTTCTCTGCCTCGGCTTTTGCAGACAACAGTATCGACTCAGCCTGATTTTCAGCTGCTTCTACACCGTCTTTCTTAATCTGCTCGATAAGTTCCTGAAGTTGAATTTCCATAACGCAGTCTCCTTTTATTGTCTGATTTGAATTATGTTTTAAGTTTATTTTTACTTATTTTTCTCCAAAAAAACACAAAGAAACCAACATCCCCTACAGACAGCTGGTTCCTCTCACTACTTTTATAATCTCAAACATTATATCATACTCCCCGTTTTTGTCAACACTTTCCAAAGCAGAAAACTATTTGCCTTCTATCGCAAAATATGCTAAAATAAAGATACACAAAAGAATAAGCACAGTTCAACCGTTTTCGGTGGCCGGACACACAAATATGTTCCGGGATAAGGAAATCGCAGTGAAAATCTGCGGCAACAGCCATTACCGTAACTGAAATTTATTTTCTCAAGTCGGAAAACTTATCGTTCTGCGCCTCATAAAAGTCTCTCGGGCAAAGTGGGAGAGATGAAGGATTGTTTCCGGGATACAGTACGGTATCCTTGTTTTCATTCGCATCAGCACCCACGGAGGGTGCTTTTATTTTATCCTTTTTGTGAAAACATATAAAGAAAGGATTTTTATTATGAAAAAAATCATCAGCTCAATCACAGCTATTCTTCTTGCCGTTTTGTTCGTGTTCAGCTTTGCATCCTGCTCTGACAAAACCGAAGCAACAGGTGTATGGGAAAAAGCAACATATCTTGAGGACACCGAATTCGGAAAAGGTGCAAAAACCGTGCAAGTGGAAGTTGTTGCCGAAGATAAGTCAGTCACCTTTACAATACATACCGACAAAGAAACTCTCGGAGATGCACTCCTTGAGCATCAGCTGATTGAGGGAGAAAACGGCCCGTACGGTCTTTACATCAAAACCGTAAACGGAATACTTGCAGACTATGATATAAATCAGACATACTGGGCATTGAGTAAAAACGGTGAATCATCAATGACAGGTGTAGACGGCACTAAAATCGCCGACGGTGAACATTATGAACTCACCTGTACAAAAGGATAAAAACAAAAGAGAGCAGAGTGTTGAACTCTGCTCCTTAGTTTATCTGCAGTCAGCTCAAAGCTGCGAGTTAATTTGTGCCCGGACACTCACATTGTCAGACATTGCAACCTCTTTAAAAGAATAAAAACACCTTATTTGTTTTCTGCCCGATCAGAAAATCACATCTGCACAAAGAGCAGCATGGTCCGAAAGGTACATATCGCTGATTTTCTCATCGATGATTTTATAGTTTTCAACCTTTACTCCTTCAGATACAAAAATAAAATCAATCGGCTTTGTTTCAAAAACATTTCTACCGTAGTTGATGAAAGTTGCACCGTCATCAGAATTAACTGCAAGGTATTTTGAATCATTAAGGCAGGGTTTCATTTCGTTGTAGGCATCTGCACCCTCTTTGGTGTTAAAGTCGCCCGTGCACACAACAGGATAACCCTTAGCCTTAAGCTCCTCAATCTTAACCTTGAGCACATTTATCTGGTCAACGCGTACTGACTCAAGCACGTGGTCAAGGTGAGTGTTGATGTGGATATAGATTTCGCCCGTTTCTTTATTCTCGAGCATTACCCACGTTGCAATTCTCGGGCAGAATGACAACGTGAATTTCGAAGCAAACACTTCGGGAGTGTCTGACAGCCAGATTGTTCCGCTTTCCAGAAGATTGTATTTATCCTTAAGATAAAAAACTGCTGAAGCCTCCGAGCTTTTCTTTGAGTCACGCATCTGACTGACACAATTGTAATCACTAAGCTTGTCTGAGAGAATTTCAATCCACTCAGCCGTTGCCTCCTGTACCCCGAAAGAATCCGGTGCATACTGCTCCAAAGCGGCACAAATGAGCTGACTTCTGCCCTTTACCGAGCCGAAAGTATCGTCCTTGCAGCGAACATTGAAAGACACAATTCTTACACTGTCCTCAGGTTTTTCAGGAATATTTTCGATGGTCAGACTTTCAGGGACATACGAGCCCAAGGTAAAAAGAAGTGAAAGTATCAGTGCCGTAAGCTGTTTGATTATGTACATAGCCATTCTCCTTGTCATCAATTTATACTGTTATTATAACACTAAATGCAAAAACTTCAATAAATTTCGGACTGCCTTTCCCGAAAATGATATCGCATACTCCTTCGGTGCTGTTCATAACTTAATCACCCTTTTGACGAAAAATATAAATCAATCATAGCATATACATATCTGTTTTTTATAAAAATCAGCCAATGTAAACAAAAATTATCAACGAATGTAAAGTCAAGTTGCTTGAGATTAGGGTATATGTATGGTATAGTAAAATAAAAGGAGGTTATTCTATGAAAGCATAAAAAATTCACGTTTAGAAATGTTTTCATTACTTTGAACAAGGTTTATAACCTTAAAAATAAAGGAGGATTTTATAATGGGTTCATCAGTATTATTAGTTTTTCTTGCACCGTTTTTTGCAATTTATGTATTTTTCGTCGGCATTTTCAATCAGTTTGCGCCACAGCCACAGGCAGAAATAGTTCTTCCTTACAACGAATCGCAGGGGCTTGTCTGGGAATACGTTGAAGATGAAGATTATTACATCAATCTGCTTGAAGTTAAAATCGAAGGTGACGAACAGGTTTTTGTTTTTGAAGCAGACGGATCTACGAGCACCACTATATCTGATATTTTTTCTGTATTTGTTGACCCGACATGCGGAGAAATTATTGATTTAGCTTTCGTTGCTCAGAACGGTAATACGAAAACATTTTACCACGACCCCCGAAAAGACTCGCAAGACCCGTTTATAATTTATGATGAAAGCGAATGTATGGTAACTGAATATACCGTTACGCCAGCCGACCCCGAAAACGCCGACTATTGGCAAATCGATTTTGACGATGATAACAATATTGTCCGCCAGCCGTGGGTTAGACGCGAAATGACTTTCACCATCGTATTTATGCCTTATGAAATTGAAGATATGAAAAACGGAGAAAACCGGATTATGCGATTCACTAACAACTATTGGGTCGACCATACGGAGTATAGTGAAAAGTATATCGTTACATTCGGGATCGAAAACGGTCAGCTTGAAATTGTAGATGAACGTCACGAATTGGACAAAAGGTAATTCTACAAGCTCTGATATTAAGACAATTCAACTTAAGCGGTAGGAAACAGATGTTTCCTACCGCTTGTTTTTCTTTTCAAGGGTTGTGTTTAAATATGCTTATTTAAGAGGCATAGGGATGTATGAAAGGAGCATTTCGAAGATTGATCTGATGAAATTCATAATCATTTCAACAATATCAACATTAGCATCCTGTTCAGGTATTGTGTCTTCTGACTCAACATCAGTATCTGTTTCGGGAATGTCCTCAATATCCACTTCAGGAATATCTTCAGCCTCGATTTTGGGAGACTGGTCGATAAGGTCGAGATACTCAACATACTCTGATGAAGTTTCAAGAAGAACTTCTGCAGGCTTTGTCTGGTCAACATTAGCAAGGAGTGCACCGGCTTCGTTGAGCAAATCAACATCAAACTGATCAATTACTCCATCGTGGTTGCAGTCAGCTGCCATATAAACAGCTTCACTCGCATTGTCTCTGGTAAGCATTCCGTTTACAAGACAAGAAACAAGAACTGCATCCTGTCCGTCATACCATGAGTCGCCGTTGACGTCGCCGTAAATGAGAATTACGTATTCAGCAACGATCTCATTTTCGGTTCCGAGTGTTACTGTACGACCTGTGCCGATTCCGTTTTCGTAAGTCCACTCAAGTCCGTCAATCAGAATTTCTGTGCATCCGTCAAGAGAAATTGTACCGGGTGCGATGCCTGAAAGAATATTCTTTTCGTTGTCAACTACCAGTCCGTTTGTTGCATTGAATGCCTTTGTACCGCAACCGTTTGCACAGATACCGTCTTTATCTGACCAGTCGTGTGTATTATTTATATTTTTGTTGCTGTAATCGTTTTCGTTGTTACAGTTGGTTATGAGATAAACCTTGTCACCACCAAGAACGGGATAGTCGTCTGTACCGATTTTCTGTCCCCATACATGAGGTGTCACTGATTCAACATAATTACCTTCGTCATCATAGATATCTTCTGCAAC
>JAZNCK010000064.1:0-14608 GCA_045587505.1 Acutalibacteraceae bacterium | reverse complement strand
TTTGACATTATATCAAACCACCTCCCCTTTGTCAACACTTTTTTTAAACTTTTTTTATTTATTTTCCCTTTCTTTCAACTCCTCCGCGTGTTCTGTCGAGATGTTGCTTTTTTCTTTCCCAAGACACACTATATCTTGGTTATCTTTTTAATAAATCCTATACATAAAACCGCTACTGCATAAAACAGTAGCGGTTTTATGTATAGGTACTGCATTTTTTAATAACATAGCATAAAATTTTGAAATGCTACTTCTCGAGAAATACGCTCACTATTGTATGCGGCAATGCTAGTGTTTGCCACCACCTGCTCCATTATTTTTTCAGTCTTCTTCGCCAACTGCACAGTAAAACTTACCATTTTGTCACACTTTCTATTGATTTGCAAAACGTCTGTATATATATCTCTCTGCTTATCAATAATAGTATCTATTTTTTGTGAGATATCCTCCAACGTGCACTGTAATTGATCCCATCTCAACTCGTTTCTTACCAAATAATATAAACCGTCTGTACCTTCAAGTTTTCTTGAAATTCCTAATCTGGCAAATTCATTCATATATCCTATAGGCACCAAATTACGATATTGGGGATCAATTCCTATCGTATTATAATACTTACTTAATTTTAAAGATGCATCTTTTTTTCGCTTTATAAGTGAATCTCTTTCTTTGATTAAAAAATCTTTTTGTTTTAACTCCCTATTTACTCTGCGTTGATCCACTACAAGGTTCTTTTCATATTTTTTACAATCTTTTTTAAACTCGCTTTCTGCTTTCGACATAAGTATCATTTTAAAAACAGCGCAGAATATAATTGCTATTACCAATCCAACTATTGCTCCACAAATAGCACCGTTAATTGCTCCAGCAATTGCTTCGAATATTTTCATAACAAAATCGCCCGTTACAATAAACTTGTAAATTGCCCCTATAACTGCACAAATAATTGCAACCGCCACCGTGATAACACCTGTATAAAATGCTCCTCCAAAATCAGTCGGTTTTTTTGTTGGTTTTCCAATTTTTTTCTTGTGCCCAAGCGCAGCTATTTCGTCGTCTAACTTTGCAATAGTTCTTGCCATAAGATAGTTGTTCAATTCCATATCATATAGAATTGAAACCCCCTGTTGCAGTTTATTACTCATAATAATTATATATTTTTTTGAACAGACTCAGTTATTTTCTTTGCTATAACAAGAGGTGCAACAAACATTCCTATAATTACCGAAAGAACGCCTTTAACCACAAAGAAAATAACCCAACCGATAATAGGCATAAAAAGGAATATATTGGGCTGTATTCTTGTAAGAGATTTCCAACCAAAATATCCTAAACAAATCGCAAAAATTACCGCCGGAATACCACTAGCAGATTCAATCGAGGTTAACATAACCATTAAGCCCCAAATTATTATGTAGAAAACTACAATCATCGCGCCCTTTCCCAACGGGCTACAGATAAAATCTTTAAAACTTTTCTTTTCTTCCATAAAAAACATCCTTTTCTTTTTATTTAAGACCAAATGCTGATCTTTAACACAATTATAATCGCAACCTGTGCTAAAGTCAAGAAAAATTCTTATCTTTAGCATATTTGAGAGGGTATGATTCATGAAAATATATGACTTTAACGGAAGAAAAAACATCTGCGGTGACAAGGTGCGTGAGGCAAGACAGAAACAGCGAATGTCACAAAGTGACCTTGCAGCAAAACTTCAGATTAACGGTATCATACTTGAACGCGACAGCATCAGCCGTATTGAATCTGGAACACGTTTCGTTGCAGATTACGAATTACTCATATTATCAAAGGTACTTAAGGTAGATATACCGTGGCTTCTTTCTGCCGACGAAGAATAATATTGCTTTAAATACTTGCATTTTGTCGCAGATTGTCATATAATTTTAAAGGTAAAAATAGCGGATATCCGCAGAATAAATTAACGGAGGTTTTTCCAATGAAAAAGGAAGTTTTAGTTGAAACATCTGCACGACACGTTCACGTTTCAAAGGCAGACCTTGAAACACTTTTCGGTGCAGGTTATGAATTGACAAAGAAAAAGGATCTTTCACAGCCCGGCCAGTTTGCTTGTGAAGAAAGAGTTCAGGTTATCGGCCCCAAGGGCAGCTTCCCCGCTGTTTCAATCCTTGGCCCCACACGTCCCGATACACAGCTTGAGCTTTCAGCTTCTGACGCTCGTTCAATCGGCGTTGTAGCTCCCTGTCGCGAATCCGGCGATGTTGCAGGCAGCGGTGCTTGCAAGCTTGTAGGTCCTAAGGGTGAGGTTGAACTCGGTGAAGGTGCAATCGTTGCTAAGCGTCACACCCACGCAACTCCCGACGATGCTGAGAAGTACGGTCTTGAGGACAAGCAGGTCGTTAACGTTAAGATCGAGTCTGACGGACGTTCACTTATCTTCTGTGACGTTATCGTTCGTGTTAACCCGAACTATGCTCTTGCAATGCACATCGATACAGACGAATCAAACGCTGCTTTCGCAACTCCCGGCATGACGGGCGAAATTCTTGCATAATAATAACTGCAAAAATAAGGAACTCGATTTTCGAGTTCCTTTTCTTTTTATCTGACCGTTACCTTCAACACTCCGTTAACCTCACCGCTGAACGTTCCGTTTTTATATGCAAGGGCTGAGTAAGAACAATTATATTCGCCCGACCTGACAACCGCGGTCAGCTTATCCTTCTCAAGACACCGTCCGGGTTTTATCAGAGGAGAAGTGTAAATCATCTCTCCCTGTGTGTTATAAATCACAAACTGCAAATCGTACTCACAAGCCTCAGGGTTTTCGAGCATAACGTCACCCTGAGAATACGGCCCATCAAATATTATGCTCTTATTTATCAGGTAGCGTATCTCTCCCTCCGGCACATCAGTGATGTGCAGATCTTCATCGATTGAGGTAAGCACTCCGTCGCAGATCACTCCGCCGTCGGCAATCTTCAACCTGAGTATCGGCACAACTTTTGTTAGTGCGATAACAGACAGGCCAATCGCAATCACCAAGACCGCAATTGTAAACAACGTTTTAACTTTTGTTTTTTTGTCTGTCATTTAAACACCAACCGAAAGTTTTATCTTTACATATTTCGTTGCAATTATTTCATTTGTTTCGCTGTCGTAAGCATTGACAGCAACCTTGACTTCATGCGTTCCGTACTCGATTTCTTCAAAAAACTTTGCCGTATTTATTTCCTTGCCCTCAGTAAGTCCGAGTGAACGGTAAAGAATTTGCCCGTTCTCATCAAATATGGTTGCGACAAGAATACATCCGTTCTCCTGAGGATTACCAAAACGCAAGGTAGTGGTTTCTGCGTTATCATCAAGAGCTATATCCGTATTGATATAAAAATCAAAATCACCGAAGCCGACAGCGTTAACGGAATCTATCAGTTTTCTTTGCTGGCTTTCGCTGAACTGTATCGGTTTTGCTGTAGTTGAACTTTCAATTCTTCCCGTAAATTCAAGCTGTCGTATTTCTTCAGGGATATTGACATACGGAATTTTCAAAAACATAGCTATTCCGATGCAGATAAGCACAAGCGGAAACACAAGAAAAACAAAAATCCTTGTATATCTGAAAGAACCGAGAAATTCTTTGCTTGTGTAGTAACGGACTTTTTCCGAAGTATTGTTTACGGTTTTCTTGACTGAATCAGCAATTTTTTTGACCGATGTGTGAAGTTTTTCTTTAGACTCGTTTTTCTTTTCAGTTTTCTCGTCTTTTACTCGTTGCTTTTCTCTTCTTTTTTGAATATCTTCGCTCTTTTTTGCTCGCTCACGCTCAGCCCTCTGCCTTTCTTCACGGACACGCTGTGCCTGTTTTTCTGCCTGAGCTTTTTGCTTTTCTATCTGCTTTTTTGATTTTTCAGGATTCTTTGCTCCTGAATTAGTTTTGCCTGCGACAGATTTTTCTGCCGCAGGCTTGTTTTTCTTATTCGACATAAAAATCAACTTCCATTATTTCCACGGGAGTTTATCAATATTCCACAACTGCGGATAACGGTTCACCTGAACTGCATCCACCTGCACAAGCACCTTGACCTGTGTGCCGTCTGCCAGACCTGTTGTATCAAAATCAGCCTCGGAGAAACCTGTTATGAAATCTGCTTTGTCAAATGTAGCCTTACCTGACATATCCTTGCCGGCATAGTAAACACTGTAGTCTGCATCACGGTTATCAAACCAGAGCTCACCAAACTTGTACGGAACACTGACTTTTCTCTGCAGAACATCACCGTTTGCCGATGTCCATTCGTGGTTGAGTGTTACACGAACACAAGCTGTACCGCCATCAAGGGTAACACCGGCACGCAGGTTGCCAATATAGTTTTCATCAGTCTTGTCAAGGCTAAGGTTATAGAGACCGTTTTCGTCGGCAAATCTGTCTGCACTTACCTTTTTGCCGTCTGCGAGGAAATAAACCTCTGCACCTGCATCGAATGAGGTGAGTGTCAACTGTTGAGTCAAGGCGCTGCGTGTTACAAACCAAGCTAACGAACTGCCGACAACTGCTACAATCGCAATAACAGCAACGATTACAACAACTGCTCTCTTGTTAAGTTTATGCAACATCCTTGTCACCTCGCTTTTTATCTTTTAAATGCACCATCAACATCCTGAACGGCTATCAAAGACATTTCAATGTTGTAACCGTCAAGCGTTTCACCTTTTATAAGTTCACTCTCAACTGAATCATATTCAATCCAGGTTGCAACCTTTACTGTTGTAACCTGACCGGGATTAAGGATGAGATAATGACCGCTGTTTCCATCAGCACCTACATTGTAAACGTCAAGTGCTTCGTCTGTCATTTCGGGTAATGCAGCCTCGATTGTCTTTTTTACGCTGCCGTCTACAAGCATTGTGTCATCATATACGAACCAACGCAAGCCTTTGCCTTCACCTGAGGTCTTGACATCTGCATAAATTCTGGCGGGAATTGTACCCGAATTGTAAACAAGTATCTCATTGACCTTGATTACATCGTCAAACAGAACCTCGTCCGGGTCAGCAAACTTTGTTGCTGCGTCGAAAACTTCAACTGATTTTGAAGTAAAAGAAGTGTCCACCGACAAGTCACCGAAAACAAAGCTGTCGCCACTGTCAACTACACCGCTGTTATAAAACCAAGCGGACGTTGTCGGCATAGTGCAAAAATATCCTGCACAGAGTACAAGAGCAAGCACCATCACGGCAGACATTATGCTTCTGAATTTACTCATCGTTGTCACCTCTCTTCTTTCTCGATAAATTTTTAGTAATAATTGTATTGATTGCCACAAGCACGACTGCAACAAGTGCGATAATTATAACACCCGTATAGCGTGATGTGCCGAAACTGAACAAGCCTGTCAGATAACCGAGAAGTGGTACGCTATACCACATTCTGCCTACGATTCTGTCAGCCTCAGTGGGCATCGGATCATCCACACCGTTCGCGTCGCCGCGTGTAGTCACCAGTCTGTTTGCTTTGTCAATTTCCACAACCCTGTGGGTAAAAAAGCTCTTGCCGTCCGAGGAAGTAGCTGTTATAACATCACCGACCTGCAGTTCGTCAAAACTGACGGGTTTTACAAAAACCACATCGCCGACATTGAGTGTATCCTCCATACTCGGGCTTGTTACGGCGTAGCCTTTCGCTCCCGAAATAAGATTGAATCCGACAAAAGCGACGGAGATCAGGGTTACGATTGCAAGAACGTTGAATAAAACATTTCTGATTTTTATCTTCACTGTTTATTCACCCAGACCTGAAACATCGTAAGAATCAATCGCCGTCCATGTAACGTTATCCGCCTGCTTTGATTCAAAGCGGACTTTAACATTTATTTTCTGTCCTGAATAAGCGTAAGAAATATCTTCTTTGTAAGCAATTTTTGAAATTGCGGGAATTGTGCCGATCGCGGGAGAAACAGCAGGAACTTCGTCAATATTAGCAATTGAATCCGATGGGTAAGAACCACCCATAAAGTAGAAGTATGTTGTTCCTGCAACATTTGTATTCTTTGCCCATGCGTCTGTTGCAAACTCTACCGTAATATCGTCTTCTTCGCTTGCTGAATATATAACCTGTTCTGCTTTGCCCGAACGGTAAGAAGTGTATTCAATAGAAATACGCAGCTGTGTATCCGTTGTGGACTGATTCTCAAGCTGAAGTTTTGCAGAATTTCCGTCAATGTTTATAAGGTTATCGCCCTGGACAATGATAGTGCCTGACGGGCTCTGTAAATCCGCAAGGTTGGCAGAAAATGTATTGCTGATAAGAGAAACTGAAATGCTCTGCCTTTTTTGCGTTACGGAAGCAAACCATGCGAACGAACTGCTCGAGGTCATCAGACCGATAATAACAGCCAAGGAAGCCACAAATAATATTATTCTTTTAGTCATATTTCTTCTTCCTTTCTGTCAGATATAGTTCTGCTTCGATTGCTGCCCATGCAATGTAAATGACTGCAAGTGCAATTTTAACAACCGTATTTTTTAAAAAAGACGCAACGTAACCCAGAAACGGAATTGCAATCTCGACCTTACCGACTGCAAGGCTGAACGGTGTCGGTTCAAGGTCGGGGGCATTGTTCGCATCGCCCTGAGTTGTAAACAGCAACTCGTCAGAGTCGATGTCGACGATTCTGTGGGTAAAGCTTTTTTCCGTCAAAGGATCGGTAAAAGTTACAATATCATAAACTTTATAATCTTCAAAATTAACACAGGGTCTTACATAGACCATACTGCCTTCGGGGATAGTCGGAGCCATACTGCCTGACTCAATTGAAAAAGACTCAAGTCCGAGGACTGAGGGCAGATAAACAATTCCGACTGCCACAACGGCAACAAAAACAACTAAAGAGGTTAACAGAATGCTAATTTGTTTCTTCTGCATTTTCATCTTCCTCTTTACCGTACTTACTTTTTGCAATCAATGTTGCAAGATTAACCGCTTCGCCAAAAGTGATAAAAATCAACGGTAGAACGATTACGAAAAAGATGACATTCGGGTTCTGAAAAACGCTGATAACCGAACCGCTGACCGTTCCGAGGTCGTACACAACTTTTCCTATAACGTTCAATGAATCCACTTTTTCCGTATCAACGCTTTTATTTGCGTCACCTTTTGTTGTAAAAACAGGAGTGCGCGCAGTGCCGACACTGTACTCTATTTTTTCTATACGGTGGGTATTAACCTTACCTGAAATTGATTTTTCCGTTGAATAAAAACTGATTATGTCGCCGACTTTAAGATCCTTTGTATCTGTTTCTTTAACAACAACAACGCTGCCTGTCATAAGCTCGGGCTCCATACTGCCCGTCCTTACCTGCAGAACACTGAAACCGAAAACACTCGGTACTTTACCTGCAGATGCGCCTATGACCGAAACAAAAATCACCAGACCGAAAATAAAAATCAAAGCAGAAATTGCCGACATCGTGCGACTGAAAATCTTTTTTGCCTTTTTCATTTTAGTTTATTCTCTGCGCGGTCAACCTGATGTCACCCAATGATGATTCAAGACCGCTGATTGCCGATGAACTTTCCTCTGAAAGACCTATTTCATAGTAAATTACGAAACGGTCTGCGTCCGAAGACTGATAGTTTTTAAGAGAAAGGCCGTTAATAATTAAGCCGTCGTTAAATTCTGACAAAGGAACATAGTCATCGTTATGGGCAAGAAGCACCGAATCGATATAGGCAACATTTCCACTCGTGCCCGTTTTCTTTGTACAACTATACATTTTGTATTTTATACAAACAGAATTCTTGAGCTCGCTGGACATATTAGCAGGTAAATTATCAATTCCGAACGAAAACTTCAATTTATCTGACGTTTTTGTTGTAATCTCAAACTTGTATTTATTGTAGCTGCCGGGAACAAAGTCGTCGAGTTCGATGTCGCCTTCAAGCGGCTGATAAACGCCGTTATCATCCATCTGATAAAACGCAACGGATATTGTTTCCCCTGTAACCATTGCATCGATCGGATCAAAAGATGCATCGTAGCTTTTACTGAACCATGCAAAGGTAACTGCAACAAGAGTAAGGGCAGATGCCACAACCAATATTATGTTTTTGTAAAACTGAAATCTTTTCATCATTGCAACATCTCCCCTTTCATTAAAAATCATTTACCGATAACACTCCAGAGACTTCTGAGGCCCCAGATGCTGTCTGATTCATCTTCTACCGTAACGGTAAGAGTGATATTCTTTGCCTCGCCGACAGTGATAACCGTTCCTTCATTGCCTGCTGACTCTGCACTGAGATTTTCAGAACTCTCACCGACAGCATTAACTGAGAATGTGCAACCTTCGGGAAGGTGCATATCCACGTAGAGTCTGCCGTCTTCAATCTGCATCGGAGCAATTGAAGTTGCCTTTGAGTCTGCCTGAGTAAAGAACTCTGCCGAACTTGATTTACCGTCAATCTTTGACTTGAGCATTACTGCAACAAGTGCGTTTCTGACATCAGCCTTTGATGTAGCATCAACGAGGTTGAGTTTAACGAGGACTGTATCTTCGTCAGTTTCAACTTTTTCTGTTGAAATGTCGATTGCGATTTCAAGACCGTCATTGTATACAAACACGAGTTTTGCAGGCTCAGTCGGAAGCTGAGTAAGTCTGAGCGAATTACTCTGCGCATCATACACCACAAGTCCGTCTGACGAAGATGTGATTGTGCTGAGAGTAAATGCTTTTCCGCCTGCTGTGAACGACTTGTAGTTTCCGCTGACAGCGTTCATGATTATGCTGTCGTCCGTGAGGACAGTAGCATCTGTTGAGAGGCTGATTGCATCGTAAACCTTGCCGTTTACACTGTAACTGATTTCGCTGAGGTCGATTACATCATACTCAGTGTTCTGGTAAGCATTGAAGTTTTCTGTTCCGAACGCTCCCATATTGTTCTGATATGATGAGAAGTAAACTTTCTCAAATACCTGTGTGTCTGTATTTTCCTTATCCACAGCTATCCTGTCGGAAATTTCTCCGATCACAACAGCTCTGACACCCTTGTCGGAAATCTTTGCTGTGATTACCGTGTTGCTGACAAGTGACTTATTCAGCTTGTCGAGCGAGTTGTTTTCATCAGTATCCGAAATCTTTGCGATAATACCTGATGAAACCTTCTCACCGTTAACATTACCGCTGACGGAAACACCGTCAACGTTCAGATACATTACATCGTTTGCTTCACCGATAACACCGCCTGCAACTTCTGCATTGATCTGTGCGTTGATGCTTGTCGCAGAGATGTATGTGCCCTTATTTGCAACGCCGATTGCACCGGCTGCTATTGTATCAGAATTAACTTTTGCATCTGTGACAGCCACATTCTTGACTGCACCGTCAAAGACACCGGCGACACCGCCTGCAACTTCAACCGTAGCACCTGTTGCATCGGATGTTGTGTTGACAGAAACTGACTTGATTTCAACATTTTCAACTGTTGTTGCCTGCGCAACACCAACAACACCACCGACTGTACTGCCGAATCCTGTTGTTTCAACACCAGAAGAGTTGATAACGATGTTCCTGAAGACAGAATCTGTTGCTCTGCCTGCAAGAATACCGGCGTTCACCGTTGCAGAAATCTCTGCACCATTTATGATAAGGTCTGTAACGGATGCACCGTCAGTTACTGCAAAGAGACCACCGAAGGTGTTGCCTGTCATCTTAAGACCTGTGATTGAATGAACTTTACCTTTATAAAGACCTGTGAATACACCGTTAAACGGTTTTTCTGCACTGCCGATTGAAACAGCACCGTTACCGAGGTTGTAGAAAGCACCGCCGAATTCATAATCAGCCGGTGTGAGGACAATGTCCTGAGCAAGTGCAAAATATGCACCCTTGTCTGCATACTGTGAAACCGCTTCAAGTTCGTATGCGTTGTTTACAAGGTACGGCTCAGCCTTTGTACCCTTACCGTTAAGAGGCTCGTATACGTTTGCCACAACATCAAAGCTGACAGGTAAACGTACCTGCTCGTCGTCGCTTAGTACGTAGTAGCCGACGATCTTGACCTGTGCACGGCGTTCCGCCTTGAGAACAACCTCTTTCTCTGTTGAAGAAACAACCTGCACTCTGTCCGCAGACTCAGAAACCCAACCTGTGGTTTCGTCAAAAGCGTAACCGACAACAGACGGGAGAACGTCGAGCTTGACTGTTGTTTCGTCAAGATTATCAAGTGTATCCTGTGACGGGACAATACCGGCATTCATATCTGTGTATCCGAATGAAAGTGTGTCTGCCGGATAAGCGTCAGTACCGTAATATGTTGTAAGAATTACACCTCTGACCGCAAGTGCTGCAAGGTCAGTGTTGAATACATCGCCTTCGATTGCACCAAAAATAATTGCCGCGGAAGTTGCTTTTTCTTTATTTATCTGTGCGAAAACTACTGAATCAGCAATAACAGCACCTGTTCCGTCGTACTTCTTGCCGTTCTTAACAAGACCGACAATTCCACCGACAGCTGCAGCACCCGATACGTTGCCGCCAACCTTGAGTGAAGAGAGTGAAACATTGCTTACTGCAGAAACACCGATTCGACCAAGTGCACCTGCTGCTGAAACGGCGTTTGCAGTCATACTGCCGTTTACCGTTGCAAGTGTTTTTGCATCAGAAACACTGAGAACACTGTCAGCACCTGAGCAATCACCCACAAGGCCTGCGGTAACAGCCGCACCGTTGATCTCTGTTTTCTCATCCACAGAAACAGCCTCTACAGTTGCTGTACCCTTGACGTTGTGAACAGCAAGGATACCTGCAGCAACAGTGTTTGCATCCTGTGAATTTATCTTTGAAGACTTAACGTCTGCATTCTTGATTGTAAGC
Organism: Acutalibacteraceae bacterium; assembly: GCA_045587505.1. Lineage (GTDB taxonomy): Bacteria > Bacillota > Clostridia > Oscillospirales > Acutalibacteraceae > CAG-488. Next base: position 3,757 of record JAZNCK010000064.1, on the reverse strand, counting down.
GAGCAATCTGCTGTTGTCTTACCGACGATGCCACCTGCAACACCTGCTGTAACAGTTGTGTTTTCAACAGTTACATCCTCGATTGTTGAACCGAAGATTGCGGAAATACCGCCTGCCGTGTTTGCAGAAGTGATTGCGAGTGTAGCAATATCGGAATTCTTAACGCTTGCCGATCTGACTGTAACGTCACCGTTTCCGCTTGCAATACCTGAAACCTCAGAAACACCGCTGAGTTCCGCATCCGTTACACTCACATTGTTGAGAGTAACCTCACCCTGTGCAAGACCGATAATACCTGCAACATAAGATGCACCGTCTGCCTTGAATATATCCAGAGTAATATTGCTGATGTCTGCTTTACCGTTAACACGGCCTGCAACTGAGCCCACATAGTTTGACTCAGAAACAACTGTAATATTATTGAGTGTGATATTTTTAATTGAAGTATCTGCATCGACACTGTCTACTGCACCGATGAGTGCACCTGCATAAAGGTCGCCTGACTGAATCTTTGCACCGTCTACGGTAATATCGCTGACTGTTGTCTTACCTGTAACCTGACCGGCAAGTACACCGACATAACCGCCTGTTGATACAACGTTGGCATTTGCAAATCTGATATTCTTAACGGTTGCACCGTTGAGCACTCCGAAGAGACCAACCTTTGCAGTGCCATCGATTGAGATATTCTTGATTGTCTTGCCGTTACCGTCGAATGTGCCTCTGAAAGCAACATCTGTTGATCCGATCGGTGCAAAACTGCTGAGTGATGACATATCGATGTCTGCAGTCACAATGAAGTTTGCATCTGCAAGTTCAGCAATATTCTCACCGATATAAGCAAGGTCGTAAGCTGTTGAAATTATATATCTGCCGTCTGCATCCTTTTCAAGTCCGTTAGAGACATTGATGGTTGCACCGAGACCTGTTTTCTTGTTAATAACGCTGACAGGAACTGCCTTGAGTGTTACAACACCCTTCGCACGTTCAATCTTGAGCGTAAGCTTTCCGTCAGCAACGCTTACGGAAGAAACAACCTTCTCGCCGTCTGTAACAACTTCATAGTCCTTAGCTGATGAAGCTGAGAATGCCTTGATTGCAGGAAGAGTTGCAGTAAACTCTCCGCCGTTGCCTGTAAAGAATCCAATGTTACCGCCATCGAACGACCAACCTGTAACGATGTTTTCAATCTTGATCTTTTCAGGCTTATCTGCGATGAGAACGCTTTCGCCCGCAGGGTTTGCACCACCGACATAGCAAGCTGAAACTGTTACATCCTCAGCAGCAACTGAGCCGATGAAGTTTGCAACTTTCGTTGCAGAAACGTTCTTACCGATATTGATATCTGCAACTGAACCGCTGTTTGTGATCTTTGCCTTACCGTCAACAAGACCTGCAAAACCACCGATTGCAGAAAGTTTATCTTCACCGATGAAGATTTCGCCCTTTGCATGGCAGTCGTCAATTACAGACGGACCGCTGATTCTGCCGAAGAGGATACCGTTGTTGTCTGCCTGAGCATTGAATTTAACTCCGTCTGCCATCGAGACAGCAACACCGCTGACATCAGCACCGACAGCGCTGCCGATAAGTGCGGATGAAATATCTGATGCTACGTTTATATTTACATTTCTGAATGTTCCGTAAACAGCCGAAACAATTGAGTTTGTAGCCTTGATTGTGTATCCGTTACCGTCAAACGAGCCCTTGATTGCAGGAGCTGTTACGGGAACTTTGATATCTGCACCGAGCACAGCGTGCAATGACGGTGCATAGTTAAACAACTGGAAGTCAGTCATTGACTTGATTTCAAACGGGGATGCCTTTGAACCGTCACCCTTTGCATCCTTCGATGCAGTGTAGAGACAGATTCTCTGATACTGGCTGAGTGTTGAACCGGCTTTTTCCGCACCGACATTTGCCGGGAACATAATATTTGCAGAATATGTGAGGTAAGCGATATTGCCTGCTTTTTCTGCACGGATTTCTGCCTTACCCTCTGTTATCTCTGCCTTGACGCCGTTACCCTTGACAGAGAATGCACCCGCAAGCTCAGCATTTGCCTTGCCGAAAGAAGTTGACTTGACATCAGATGCCTTGAATGTAACTGTCTTACCCTCGGGGATGATGATAAATTCACGGTTCGTGAGTTCGTTCACACCTGCACCGAAATCAGTTGACATAACATCCTTACCACTGACAGCGCTTGACCAGAAACAGTCCTTCATCATTTCTGCTGTGCCGTCAGCACCGATAACACCGCAGCCGCTGACTGCCTTTGTGATTGCAACGAGAGTATAGTTATTAGTAAGAGTTGAAGTTGCTTCATCACCACCGACAGGAGCAACCGCCTGACCGACAACACCACCGACAACATCGGAAGCCTTGCCACCCATTACGTTTCCTGTTGAAACGCTGTTAAGAACAGAACCTGAGTTTGCACCTGCGATGCCACCGACAAGAACAGATGAATCTGTCTGCGGAATAAACATACCAACGTGGATAACTGAAACATTTGTAACCGTACCGTGGTTGAGACCTGCAACTGCACCGATTGTACCGACAGAAGAAACTGAGTGGCTGTCTGCAGTTGAAGCACTGATATTATTCTGAGAGCCTCTGATATAAACTTCTGAAACAGTACCGTTATTCACAGCTACAGCAAGAGCAGTATAATCTGCAGCCTTAACCGTAAGCACCGGTCTTATAAGCTCGATACCTGTGATTGTACCGTTGTTTTCGGTTGCAAGAACCGCAATACGGGACATATCATCGGATGTTGACCTGATAACGGGAGTATCAATTCTGATATTTCTGATTACGGACTTCGCATTGACCGTACCGAAAACGGAAGCCTCTGTTCCCTTCTTGAGTTCAACACTGAGACCCTTGAGGGAATAGCCGTTACCGTCGAGAACGATAAATACGTTCGGAGCAGTTGCACCGAGAGTCTTATCGATTCCTATAAGTGAACCGTTTTCAAAATCCTTTGCAGTAACTTCGGAAAGATCGATGTCGTTCGTGAGAACAAAATACTTGTCTGCACTTGATGTATCGTTGACCTTATTACCGATCGCAAGGAAGTCCTCAGCTGTTGAAATCTTATACGGATTTGCCTTTGTACCGTCACCGTTATCGACCGTAACAGTGCCGCCTTCTTCAGTTACTGTTGTAGTGGTAACTGTGCCACCCTCCTGCGTAACTGTTGATGAAGAAGTTTCGGTGGCTGAGGTTTCGGGCGCAGCAGAAGACTCACTGACATTGACTGCCAGCGATGAAATTATTCCGGTTGATGTCAATAGCATAATTACGCTAAGGAGCATAACCGCAACCTTTTCAAATCTCCTTTTCTGCATTATTTTTCCTCCGAATCCGTTAAGACGGTATTTTTAATTTACTCAGCATCTGCTGATTTTGTTGAAGCTTTTTTATTCTTCTCTTTGAGAGCTTTTTCTTTTGCCTTAGCTCTTTCACGGGCTTTTCTTTCCTGCTCTTTGGCCTTGGCTTTTGCTTTTTCGCGAGCTATACGCTCCTGCTCTCTGATTCTTTCACGTGCAAGGCGTTCCTTCTCCTTAGCCTTTTCACGTGCAAGACGTTCTTTTTCTTTAAGTTTCGCTTTTTCACGAGCAAGTTTTTCCTGCTCTTTTGCTTTTTCTTTTGCTAAGCGCTCTTTTTCACGCTGCTTTTCAACTTCAGCCTTTGCTTTTGCCTTCTCAAGCGCAAGAGCCTTGGCTGCACGTTCTTTTTCCTTTGCCTT
>JAZNCK010000063.1:0-3669 GCA_045587505.1 Acutalibacteraceae bacterium | reverse complement strand
AGCATCAATCTGATTGTCGGGAGAGATGTACTTATCTGTTCCGTTTGCCTGTGCTGCAGCAATATAATCATCTGAAAGAACTGTATCAATTGTTGATGTTGTAGCACCGAGAGAAGCTTTGGCTGCTGTGCAGAAATCTTCTCCTAACACATCAGCGTTTTCGATTATCGGGAGTGACTGGTAACCGTATTTAGTTACATTTGCCATATTGATACCGTCTTCCTGAAATCCTTTCCAAAGCTCAGGAAGCTTTACCTGAACGTTGTAATGGTATGCGTCGATTCTGTTGATGAAGTTTGCATATGTAGCTGTGTCTGTGCCGTGGAAAACAGTTTCCTTTGCCTTCTCGTAATCCTCGTCGGAAACCATTGCCCAGTAAGCAGGGAAGTTACCGTACATGCTTCTGAGAAGTCTGGGAACGATATTAAGGTAAATGTCCGGATAAACATTGTTTACAGACCAAGCAAGGAAATCAAGACCGTATGTTTTGTTAAGAACGGTTACAAATGCCTGAATGAGCTCGTTGATGTTGCTGTCTGTAGCAAGCTCAAGGTCATAAACATATCTTTCAATTCCGTCTGCCTCAAGATAAATTTCTCCGCAGAAAGCCTTTGAACAGAACTCAGCACCGTTTACGGCACTTGCATAGGAGATATAATCAGCAACATACTCACCGTCATATTTTTCCATATAAGCGGCTGTGATACAGTCGCCGAGGCAACGGCCAAGCAAAGCGATTTCCTTTTCACCTGTTACGGCAAGGACATCTTCGATATAAGCGTGAAGAAGCTCAGCTGTTTTATAAGGATCAATACGCCAGTCATAGTAAAACATATAGCGGGTTGTCGGATACTTGCCGTTCACCTTTGATCCGTCAAGCGTGTCACGACTCCAGGTCCAGTAACAGTGACTTCCGTCACGTGTGTTGCCGTTTTCATCAAGCATAAGGTCAGCATAAAGCGGAGCCATTGCGTTGTATACAACATCACAGAATTCGTCCCATTCCTGTGTTATAACTGCTTTAGCGAAAACATCAATGTTTTCTTTAACGGTATCCATTATGTAGTTTTCGGGCATATTAAGCGGATAGATGGTTTTTTGTGTACCGTCTTCGTTATAGCCAACGATACCCGAACCCGTACCAACAACATAAACCAAAGGAATATCGGTTCCTGATGCAAAGTCTGATGCTGAAGTAGAAACGGCAAATGCAAAGGTGCCGAGAATCACTGATAAGCATAAAATGACAGACAAAATCTTGTTAAAGATCTTTTTCATCAAAAACACTCCTATTTTTATTTTTGGTTCGCTTTCCACTCATCAAGAGTAGATGAATTTTCTGTTTCAACATGTGAGAAGAAGAAGTTCTTTCTTTCTTCGCTGTTGATAACCGTAACCGGCTTAATCTGGTTAAGAACAACACCCTTTGCACGGAGAGCTTCTCTGTAATCCCAATAAGTCTTGGGCTTGAGAACGAGGATTTCGGGTCTGTTAAGCATACCCCATCGTCTGTACTTAGCATACTTTTCGTTAACCTCACTGAACTCTTCGTCGAGAATGTCAATCATCTTCTGTCTTTCTTCTTCACTTACCGGATTCTTAGGCTCTACGAGCATACAGTAACGCGGCGGCTTTGTAGAGAAGTCAGGATAGTAGCTGAAACCTGTGAATTCATTTTCCATCTTTTGCGAAGTATTCTTTGCAACAAAGTCACACATCTGAGTTGTTGTTTTCTCGTTAGCAACGTTCATATCAAGATTCTTTCTGTAAAGAAGCTCAATTCTCGGAGTGTTGTTATACATCTTTGTAACCTGAACAACATCTTCAATACGATATCTGTAAAGACCGGAGTAGTTTGTTACAACAATTTCGTACTTTTTGCCAACTTCAAGTTCATCAATAAGGAGAGTCTTCGGGTTGTCGCTTTCTGTCTCATCTTCAACATCGTCGTTTACGGGGATAAATTCAAAGAAGATACAGTGCGGAAGAAGAACACCGTCATGAACATTAAGTTCAGTCGGCATTGCAAAGAAACCTTCAGCAGCAGCATAACCCATATTGTGAAGGGGAAGGTCACCGATTGATTTGCGGAGCTTATCAACATAAACCTTAAGGTTTGAACCGACCATACCGTGTGCCCATGTGAGTTTCGGCCAGATACGGGGAGCGATAGGCGTATCAAATCCCTTTTCAAATTCCTTACGGAGCTCAGCAGCACGCTTAGGATTGGGTTTGAACTTCTTCTCGTACTCCTTGCGAAGTTCAGGGGTTATTCTGATATTGGGGTTGATAATACCTTTTTCAATATCGTCGCAAAGCATTTCCCAATTTTCTTCGAGGTAGTCGAACATTGTTGTAAGAAGAGTAACAACGATTGACTCAAGGTAAGATACGTTTCTGTCTTCAAGAGCGAATCTTAACTGAAGATAGGATGTATCAAGCAATTCCTCGTGCTCAGGAATAAGCAATGAAACAGGAGATGTAGAAAAAGTGTTAAGAAGAGGCTTGAGGTAAAGGAGGGGAACCTGTCCTGCGCCGTTACACTGTTTGCCGTCTTCGAGCTTATGTCCTGTAAGAATAAGAACAAGGGGACCCTTCTGAGCAGGCATCCTTACACCCTTGACGTCTTTAAGATAATGGAACGCTGTTGCAACGGAAGCTGAGAAACCGATGCACTGCATGTGCCAGAGGTCAATAACTGACTTCGGAAGAATCTTCGGCTTGCCTACGCTGCCTGAAGATGAGCAATAGCGCACATTAAGTCCTGTGTACATAAGGTTTTTCTCTTTGTTATGAATCATACGGTCAACATACGGCTCATAATCTGCGTATGTAGTCAGAGGTACCTTAGCACGGAAATCTTCAATGGAATGGATGTCCTTGAAGTTGTACTTCTTACCGTATTCACAGTTTTTGCTCTTGTTAATGATTTTTTTAAGGGTTCTGCGCTGTGATCTCATTGGATTCTTGGTGTGGAAATCAATTTCACGGAGAGTAAAGTCACCGAGAAAAACACCGAAATCTGAAAATGGCATTAGTTTCACTCCTCAATTTTTAGACACAATGTCTCATATTCTCACATATTATACTTCATATCAAGCAAAAAGTCAAACACAACAATAGACAATGTGTCGATTATGTCTTGCAAAATTGCAATTTTTCGTATACATTTTATAATATATATAATAAACAACATCAGAAACAGCGTTTGCAGTTGCAACTTTTTGTCCTCAGAAAACAATTTTAAAAATTTTTGAAAAAAATTAAAAAAAGACTTGATTTATGTCTTGATTTGTGTTATTATTCTAAGGCACGCTAAGTTAGTATGTAGCGAAGTGCGTAGATATGCGTTGATGTGAGAGGTGGCGGCCCATCGAGGTCGGGAATTCTCGCGGAGTATGTCCGATTTAAAACCGGGCGATCGAATAACCTACAGACCGGGTCCGCGGCCCTTTTGCGGATCTGTGTATGTATGTGCGTTTAAAACCTTTAAATGCACTTTCCCGGAAACTAACCCATTTCCGGTTTTTAAATGTGGCAGGTGGAAACACCCGGACACGTTGCAAAAATAGGTTTTAGACGTTGCCCGCCAAATTTATAAGGAGGCAGAATCATGGCAGTAAAGGGTAAGATCAGAATCAGATTGAAGGGTTATGACCACAACCTTGT
>JAZNCK010000062.1:0-42718 GCA_045587505.1 Acutalibacteraceae bacterium | reverse complement strand
GACACGTGCTTTCGCTTCATCGTACTGAGACACAAGCTCCTCAAGGTGAGCATAATTTTCTTTTTCTTTCATCATCTTTTCAGCATCAAGATACGGCTTTGCAGCACGTGCAAATACTGCGTGAAGCTCCATTTCTGCCTTTGCAGCCTTCTGAGCCTTTGCCTTTTCAACCTTAACCTGCTGAATAGTTGCTTTAAGCTCTTTTGCCTTTGCATTATCCTTCTGCTTTTTAGCCTCAGCCTGCTGAGCGTAGAGCGTTCTCAGCTTTTCGTCGCAAGCATCCTCGGCATCGTAATATGACTCGAGAATTGAGAAATCGGGCTGAACAAAATCTGCAAGTGTCTTGTAATTTGCATCAATAGCTGTACGTGATGCAAGCTTCTTCTGAGCAACCTCGATTGAGAACTTGCGCAGCTCTTTCTCCTGAGCAGTTGTTTTAGGCATAGACTTTGCCTGAGCAAGCTCTCTCTTGAGTTCTGACTTTTCAGCGTAGAAAAGACCGGCAAGACCGGAACTGTATGTAGCCTGATTTGCTTTGAGCTTAATTGCAAACTCTTCACTTTCAAACTTATTGAGTTCAGCGCAAACCTGCTTTGCGATATCGATTTCCTCGTTATATTTAAGTGCTTCCTTGTAAGCCTTTTTATCGACTTTCTTATCTTTCTTTGAAACTGCAACAGGCTCTTTTCCTGCCATTTCGTTTGCTTCACGGATGATATCAACAGCTTCAACAAGAGTGCGATCGTTAGTAACACCGTTGCCGTAATCTTCAAACATTGCACGAATTTTAAGAATACGGACAATACCCTTCTGCTGTTTTTCGGTAAGATCATAGAAGAGATACGGAACCATATTGAGGAAAGCACCGACAGCGGCCATAACAATAAGAGTTGTGATAACCTTTTCAAGCAGGCCGGGTTGACCCGTTGTAACATCGAGGATATCAAATGGTGACTCCTTGTAGCCATTACCCTCGTAAATACCAAAGCTTTCGTATACAAACGGAAGAACTGATGATGTTACAAGAGTTACAATATTACCGATTGTCTGAACCGTTGCAAACATACCGTCAATACGCTCGCCTGTTTTGTACTGATGGTAGTCACGTATATCCGCCTGAATTGCCGGGGTTGTAATTTGCTCAAATGCACCGAACAACCAGTTGAAATAAACACAGACTGCAAGCCAATAAATACTTGTTTTATTGATACCCATTGCAAGAATACAGATGATATTCATCGTATTTATACCGACGAGAACCTTTTTCTTACCAAATGCACGGATACAGAACGGGGCAATAATCATACCCCACATTGAAGCATTACCTACAACTGTGTTGATAAGGCCCATTACAACACCATCACAAGCGTGACCGTAGTTGTATGTCCATGACATAATATTACTGTAAGATGACTCGAGGAATCCGAGCCAGCCTGCAAGTGCAATAATCCAGAAGTACTTGTTTCTTGCAACCGAACGGAAGGAATCAATAAAACGGACCTGAGCAACTCTTGTTTTCGCCTGAACAATTTTCTCTTTTGTGTTAGCAAATACAATAGTTGTAAGAGTAACACCGAAAACTGCGAAAACAGGATAGCAGACACGGTAAAGTCTGATATCATACATATCGTTGTCCGTAAGGAACTTAGAAACCATAGGAAGAACAATATTTACAATTGACGGAGCAAGAGAGTAAACTACGCTCTTGATTGCAAGAACATCCGTTCTTTCCTGTGTGTTTGGTGAAAGCACGTGAATAAGATTGGTGTAAGAATCCTGGAAGAAGTTAAAGAAAAACTGCAACAACAGATTAAACACCAGAACAACAACTATCTTCGCGACATATCCTCCGTCAAAACCGAACGCACGCATCGGGAATAAGTCATAAAGCAAATCATACGGAAAATAAACATATGCTAATACAATAAGCACCGTGGGTATACCCATCGAAAGAAGGTACGGTCTGTACTTACCTGCTTTGTTTCTCGTATTGTCAATCATATTCGCCCTGACAGCCGTCAAAGGAATATTAGCGAGTGTCGCGATCAAGTAAAGAATATACATATGCGTCGGAGAAACACCGATAGCACCACCAACAATCATATTGTTGATGTTTACAACGAGTGCGTTACCCATTGTAATAATGAAATATGCACCTATACCGCCACCGGCATAAGCTGCAATTTCCTTGAAGGTCATATAGCGCCCCGGCATCGGATTATTCCAGTAAACCTTCAAATCCGAAAGTAGGTTGCCGGCTTTCTGAGCAATAGCTATTTTACCTGCCAAAATTTCAACCCCTTTTTCATTGATAATCCTGTTTTTCTCAGGAAATTATTATAATGAATGAATTATACCATAATCGGGATTATTTTGCCACACAAAAAGTGTAAAAACTGATTTTTGTACATAATGCATAAACTTTCAGTTTGTAATTCAACAAAACAACCAATATAATTACGGTAGTTTATAACCTGCAGCAAGATAAATATCATACCAATCCTCTTTTGAAAGAACAACATCCGATGCCTTTGCTATATCAGCAAGTCTTTCAAGGTTGATACTGCCGACAACAGGCTGCATTTTTTCAGGCAGACGCAGAAGCCACGCTATTGCAATACCCGTGTCTGTCACACCGTACTTATCCGCCAAAGCTCTGAGTTTGATATTCAGTTCCTCAAAATCAGAATTACCGAGGAAGGTTCCTGAAATAAATCCGTGCTGAAGCGGTGACCACGGCTGAATTGTTATACCGTTCAGACGGCAATAGTCACGCAGATAACCGTCATAATTTGTACCGTCCCTGTTCTGCAGGTTGACATTAGCACCGCTGCTTATCATTGTTGCGTTGGTGATACTCAACTGCACCTGGTTGATTTTAATATCCTGCTTTACTGCAGTTTTGAGAAGCTCAATCTGAGAAGCGCTGTGGTTTGAAACACCGAAAGCACCTACCTTACCGCTTGACTCGAGATAATCGAATGCTTCGGCTACTTCTTCAGGTTCCATAAGTAAGTCGGGGCGATGCAGAAGAAGAACGTCTATTTTGTCGACACCAAGATTCTTAAGTGAATTGTCCACACTTGAAATTATGTGTTCCTTGGAAAAATCATACATTCCCTTGCATATACCGCATTTTGTCTGTATAATTATTTTATCACGCAGACATTTATTAATTGCAAGTGCCTTACCAAAAACCTTTTCACAATCTCCCCCACCGTATATATCAGCATGGTCAAAGTAATTATATCCCAGATCAACGACTGTTGAGATATATCTTTCGGTTTCTTCAGGTGTCATTGAAGAAATCCGCATACACCCGAGTGCAATCTGAGATACCTTTATTTCTTTGGAGTAAGTGTTTATATATTTCATAAAATTCACCTCAGAAAATTTGATATCTTTACTATACACCAGAATTGTCAAATAATCAAGTTTAATAAAAATATTGACATAATGTAAATTTTTTTTGTATTATATAATCAAACAAAATTGTGAGGTGCTCGATATGAAAAAAAGGTTCACTAAATTTTTATCGGTATTCCTTGCGTTGGTGATGACTTTTTCGGTTATCCCCCACGCACTGGCAATGAGTGGTGACATCAATCCCGACATAATTGCGGAAACTTCACAGACTGCAATTCAGATCGAGGGTGAAGGTCTGGTTCTTCTGAAAAACGAAGATGATGTACTTCCTCTCAAAAATCAGAAACTCAATGTTTTTGGTGCAGGTTCCGTTTGTCCGTTCATCGGAGGTTCAGGCTCAGGCAGTGTTATCTCTGAAGACCCTGTTACATTCTATGATGCACTTGAAGCAGAAAATATTGAGTATAACACTCAGCTGCGTGACCTTTATGAAAAGCATTGCGGATCAAATGCAATGCCGAAAACTGACAATACCGTTCTCAATAATCTTCTTGCCCTTATGTTTGCAAAAAGTTCACTTGACGAACTTGATATCAATAAGCTTGACGATAAAGTTATCGGTAATGCCAAGGCTTTTTCTGATACAGCAGTGGTTATTATCAGCCGTACAAGTGCGGAAGGCACCGATCTCACCGAAGAAGTGCTTCAGTTAAAGGAAGAAGAAATTGCACTGTTTAAAAAGCTTAACGCTAACTTTGAAAACATAATCGTTCTTTTTAATATAGCAAATGTAATGGAAATGGGTTGGCTTGAGGATTACGAAAATATTAAAGCAGCAGCAATCATCTGGATTCCCGGTGAATTCGGTATGACTGCGGTTTCACAGGTTCTCAACGGTAAAATCAACCCGTCAGGTAAACTTGCCGATACCGTTGCTTACAAGGTAAGCGATCACCCGTCCAATGAATGCTTCGGTACGCACAAATATAAGGGCGGTGAATACTATGTTGAATATCTTGAGGGTATTTATGTAGGTTACCGCTATTTTGAAACCTTCGCAAAAGATAAGGTGCACTTTCCCTTCGGTTATGGTCTTTCATACACAACCTTTACAAAAGAAATCGTTAATTACAGCACAAGCAACGATAAGATTAAAGTTGATGTAAAAATCACAAACACAGGTAATGTCAGCGGTAAAGAAACTGCTCAGATTTATTACAGTGCTCCTTACCATGACGGCGGTATCGAAAAAAGTGCAATTTGTCTTGGCGGTTTTGCAAAAACCGATATTCTTGATCCCGGTCAGAGTGAAGTTCTGACTGTTGAGTTTGACGCTGAAGATATGGCGTCCTATGACCACAAGGTAAACGAGGCATGGGTACTCGGAAAAGGCACATATAAGATCATTCTCGGTGAAAACGTCAGGGAGCATATAGATTCCTTCGACTACACAGTAGAAGAAGACAGGATTATCAAATATGACAACGTCACGGGAACGGAAATCAACAACCTTTTTGAGGATGTTTACAGCGGTTTCCCCGTACTTTCAAGATCTGACTTTGAAAACACATATCCCGTTTTAAGAGAGCTCGAGGCAACAAAGGAAATCAAGAATACAGACAAGCTTCCTGAGCCTCAGACTCAGGGAGAAGCACCGAAAATGGGTGTGGAATATGATGAGGTTATTACTCTGCAAGATGTTTATGAGGACGAAACACTGTGGGATAAGTTCCTTGATCAGCTTACACTCAACGAGATGGTTATGATGGTCATTGACGGTGGTTACAACACAAGAGGTGTTGAACGTCTTGGTATTCCGCACACATGGGACAATGACGGACCGTCAAGCATCAAGGGTCAGAACGGACTGGTATATGATGACAGCGGTACTGCTTATCCATGCCAGACAGCACTTGCTTGCACCTGGAACACAGAACTTGCAGAGCAGTTCGGCGAAGGCGTCGGTAAAGAAGCAAAAGACATGGGAACAGATATCTGGTATGCTCCCGGAGCCAATATTCACAGAAATCCTCGCGGTGGAAGAAACTTCGAGTATTATTCGGAAGATCCGTTGATTTCAGGTAAGATGGCATCCGCAGTTATTATGGGGTGCCACAAACAGAACCTTGTTGTAACAATGAAGCATTTTGTTATGAATGACCAGGAGTCACACCGTGAAGGTGTTTTCACATGGGCAGACGAACAGACCATGCGTGAAATCTACCTTAAAGCATTTGAGATTCCGGTTAAGGAAACAAACTGCAAAGGCATGATGTCTGCATTCAACCGTATCGGAACAAACTGGTGCGGTGGCAGTTCAGCACTTCTTAATGATCTGCTCCGCGAAGAATGGGGCTTTGAAGGATTCGTGGTTTCTGACTACTCGTGGAACTTTACCGGAACAGGCTATATGAGTCCTGTCATCGCTGTTTATAACGGTAACGATACCATTCTTTCAGGCATCTGGGCAGTTAACCTTCCGTCACATGTTATTTCTGTTACAAATGCTTATTACAGAGATCCCGTCGGCTTTGGTAATGCCCTGCGTCAGTCATGTAAAAATCTCTGTATTGCAAAGATGCATACAAAGGCTTTCCTTGAGCCATACGAGTATGACGGTTCACTCGGAAGTTTCCTTGAAAGTCCTGACGAATGGGAATTTGAGTCACCGTACATCTGGTCAACAATCCGATATTTACTTAATAATGTTATAAACGTAATAGTTTTCTGCGTGGGTAAAATTCTCTAAGACTAAGATTAAAGCCTCGGTTGTTACCGGGGCTTTTTGTTGCAATAGACGTGGGTTTGTGATAAGATATTCCAGGTGATTTTATGCAAAAAATTATAAACTTCATAAAAAAAGAAGCTGTGTTGTTCATTTCACTTCTTTGTGCAGTGTCAACTATGTTCTTCGTGCCTCCCGATGCCGGATATATTGATTACATAGATCTGCACGTTTTAAGCCTGTTGCTGTGTCTTATGGCAGTTGTTGCAGGTTTTCAGGCTTGTGGGGTTTTCCGCTGCCTTACATACGAAATATTAAAAAGAACAAAGAACGGACGGTTACTCGGTCTTATACTTGTGCTTCTCCCATTTTTCAGTTCAATGCTTGTTACAAATGATGTTGCACTGTTGGTATTTGTACCGTTTACAATCGGGCTGCTTTCACAGATGAAGTGTGAAAAAGCCATTGTGCCTATACTGGTTCTTCAGACTGTTGGAGCTAACCTCGGCAGTATGGCAACACCTGTAGGCAATCCGCAGAATTTGTTCCTGTATTCAGAATATAATCTTTCCGCAGGTGAATTTTTCTCAGTTACATTACCGTTGACAGCTGTCAGCCTTGTTTTTCTGAGTCTTGCCTCTTTGCCTGTTCTGCCGAAAAATCTTAACGAAGTTTCACTTACACCTGAGAAGGTTAGTGAACCGCGAAATCTGATTATTTACACTATATTATTCATCGTATGTCTCCTGACTGTATTCAGGGTGCTGCCGGATACTATTATGCTCAGCATAGTAGTTATTTCAATTGCAATAACAAACCGCGAAGTTCTTAAAAAACCTGATTTTGCTCTTCTTGCGACTTTTGTCTGCTTCTTTATCGTTTCAGGCAATCTCGGCAGAATTGAAGCTGTAAACAACTTTTTACACACATTACTTACTAAAAACACTCTGCTCACCTCAATCGGTGCCAGTCAGGTTATAAGTAACGTGCCTGCCGCCGTTTTACTTTCAGGATTCACGGAGAATTGGAAGTCACTGCTTGAGGGTGTCAACATCGGAGGACTTGGTACACCAATTGCTTCGCTTGCGAGTCTGATAACTTTAAAACTATATCTTCGCTCGCAGAACGCGAAAGCCGGAAAGTTCATTCTCGTTTTCCTTATTGCCAATATTGCAGGACTCGTTATACTGACTGCAACTACATTTATTTTGTGAAATATCACAAAAAGCAATTTTGTTTTTCTACATCGGCAAAGGTTAATTTAATTGAAAAGACTTTTAAACTGTGATAGAATGTCTTTATGCAAAAATATTTTTCGGAGGTACCAAATGGGACAGAAAACAGAAGCTAAAAAATATGTGCCTAAAAAAGAAACGCAGGCTTATGCTATTGCTGCTTTAGGCCAGGGACTCGTATACAGCTGTATGTCAAGTTACATTACAGACTACTATATGAACGTCCTTACGTTGAACGCAATTTTCGTCATTATGCTTATGCTCCTTGCTCGTGTCTGGGACGCAATCAATGACCCGATGATGGGTATGATTATGGACAGACATACAACCAAGTGGGGCAGAATGAAGCCCTACCCTGTTATAACAGCTATTCCGATTGCAATCCTTACAATCCTTATGTTTGTAAACCCCGGATTTGATACAGACAACAAGTCAATCTGGCTTTATGTCTTTGTTTCCTTTATCTATGTTGCCTGGGGTATGGTTTATACGTCGAGTGACGTTCCGTTCTGGAGCATGCCAAATGTTATGACTCCGAACCCAAAAGAAAGAGGAAATCTCATTTCTTACGCAAAAACCGTCGGCGGTATCGGTTCAGCTGTGACAGTTGCACTCCCGATTATTGTAGGTTATTTCGTAGCAGATATGGATATTGAAAAAGCAAACATAGTTAAATATGCTGTCATGGCAATTTCAATGTCAGTCATCGGTATGCCTCTTTTCGCAATAACTTCTTTCAAGACAAAAGAAAGAATTCAGATTCCGAATGCACAGAAAAGAGCTCCCGGTGAGCCTTCAACAATCAAGAGAATCTTCACTTGCAAACCCCTTATGCTCGTTGTTCTCTCAGGTATGCTTTCTTTCGGAAGATATATGCTTCAGGCTGCAGCACCTCACGTTGCACGTTACTCGGGCTTCTATCTCGGTTCAACAGCGCCGCAGACAGTTGAAGAAATCAACAAAAACATCTCAAACGTTGCGCTTGTTATTCAGGTCTGTGCAGCAATCGGTATGTTTGGTGCTATGCTTTTCCTTCCTAAACTTTACAAGAAGTACGAATATAAGCATATTATGATTGTATCCTGTATCGGTGGATTCCTTGCAAGTTGCTGTACACTCATCATCGGTTGGTCAACAAAAAATCTCCTTATTTGTATTCCGTTTATGCTTATTTCAGCTATTCCTCTCGGCGTTATCAATAACGTGTCATTTGCAATGGTATGCGACTGCCTGGACTATATGGAATGGGAGACAGGGTTCAGAAACAACGGACTCGGATCTGCATGTCAGTCATTTGTTAACAAAATCGGCAACGCTTTCGCAACAGTTATGATTATCGTTATGTACATAATCGTAAACATCGACGTTGCACAGCTCAATGTCGGAAGCGGTGAAGCTGTTGCTCAGGCTATCAACAACCTTTCATCAACACAGAACTTCGCAATGTTCTCACTCGTTACACTCGTACCCGGTGCCAGCCTTCTTCTTTGTGCTATTCCTCTCTTCTTCTACAACCTTACAGGTAAGAAAAAGGAAAAGGTATTTACTGAACTTGCTGAACTTCGTAAAAAACGCGGAATTGATATTGAAGAATAATATAAGATAAAAAACGAACGGCTTGCAGTTTTGTGCAAGCCGTTCGTTACATTTCAGATCAGTTATTTTAAAAAAACTCCCATTCAGTTTTACGAGGATTGATAAATGCGACCTTTTCAAAATCTTTCGGATTATGGCGAACTATATAATCAATATATGAATCGATAAGCTCAGCTATGAGAATATATCCCGACGGATTCATATGACCATACATAAAGAATTTTTCCTTAAAGCGTTCATCAAAAACAGGTCCATATTCACTAAGGTCTATCACATAGGCATTGTCAAAATGCTCAGCAAGATTATACAGCTGTGTTCTGACAACCTGTACTTCACCGTTCTTATTACGACTCGGTTCATTCGGAATTGTTACAAAGAAAAACTTTGCATCAGGACTGATCTCTTTATAACGGGCAACAATTGCTGCATAGTATCCGATATAGGTCTCACCGTTCTCTCGATAATCAGATTTGACATCTTCTAACGAGCCCACCGGCATACCTGCATTGCAGACATCGTTGACGCCGAGAGCGATAACATAAGCCTGTGCCGCCTTATCGACGTCCCAGAAACCTTTTTGTTCTGCAAAGGACTCAATGTATTCCTTAGCTGTCATACCGCCACGCGAAAAGCTGTATGCAGTCAGACCGTTTTTGCGTGCGATGTGTTGTCCCCATGAATACTCATAATAATCGTGGTAACCTTTTGTACCGTCTTCATCAAGTGTCTCGAACTCTCCTGACGACATACTGTCACCGACAAAAGCTATCGTTCTGAAAACCGAGGTGTTTGAGTATCCGCTTACAAGTGAGTCAAGCGGTTTTTCATCTTCACTGTAAAACTTTTTATCCCAATCCATAAAAAACTCCTTAATTATATTTCCGGTTTAAAACACGGCATCAACTGAAGTTTGAAAAGATTGGCTTTATGCTTTGTGTCAATAAGCTCTTTTTTATTTTCATCTTCAATCACACCTGTTCGGATATAAACATCCAGCTCTGCATAGGTAAATCCGAGGTTCTCTTCATCTGTTTTACCGCACAATCCGTCAATCGGTGTTTTATCAACCAACTCTTTCGGAAGTCCGAGCAAATAGCCTATCTCCTTGACTTCGGTCACGGTAAGGTATGACATCGGTGAAAAGTCGCCGACCGAATCACCGTATCTGGTTGAATACCCAACCCAATCTTCGGAAAGATTACAAGTGTTGCAGACTCTGCCGTTACAGCTCTGTGACACGGCATAGAGAGTTGACATCCTGATTCGCGGCGACAGATTCTGTACCGTCTGCGATGTAAGCACCAGATCTTCAGGCAAATTATTTATAACACCGTCAACAGCATCCTTGATGTTGACCACATAATGCCTGATTCCGAGATGATTAACAAGCAAAAACGCTTTATCAATATCGTGCTGCTCTCCCTGTGGCATAAGCACACCTATTACCCTGTCTTTACCGAGTGCTTCAACACACAGTGCTGCTGCAATTGAACTGTCTTTTCCGCCGGAAATTCCGACTACAGCGTTACAGTCTTTTCCGTTATTTTCAAAAAAATCGCGTATCCACTCAACACATTCATTTTTGATTATTTCAGCGTTAAACATAACTAACTCCTCCGCGGTGAATATTTATGACACAGTGCATCAGTTAATGGCACCGATATTAAATTCAAACTCAACTTCACCTTTTATAAGGTTTACAATAAGGTTAAAAAATGCTTTCATAAAATCAAACAGTGCGGTAAAGTAATTATTTTCCGTCTTGTTGAGATCTTCATCCGTCACCATTAAGGGAGTGAGACTTGCATTCTCGACATTTTCCATATACTGAGGATATTTCTCACTGTCAACGGTAATATCGTATCTCATAATCTCAACTGACGGATTCTCAAGCGGTGCAAAATAATTGTGATGCAAATCCTTGACAAACCATGTTGTTTCCGGGAAAAGACATGTAGATGCATCTATAATTCTGTCCGGTGAAATATACTTCAGGTTATCAGTAGAAACTGATGCAAGGTATTCTTCGGACAACACTTTATTATACTCGGCACAAGTTGCTCCGAAAGACTGTCTGAAAACAGGTGTGTCGGCATCGCTCTGAGCAGTTGCACCCTCATACAAGGGGAATTCTGCGAAGTTGTACTTTGCAAAAATATAAAAGTTAATTCCCGCGTCTTTCATTTCAAGCATTGTATCAATTGCATTGACCTGAACCGTATAATAATATTCATCAGCTTTCTGAATAAATCCTGCATACTCTGCTCTTACTTCATCCGTATTAAAGACAAAATCTCTTGCCTGCTCATAAAGATCAGGTGTAACCATCGCCCAATAAGAAAGCCAACCTGCAAACGTATTGCGAAGAATCAACGGGAAAAGATCATCTTTGAAATTGTTAAGGAAAGAAATGAAAGCGTCACCGGTAACACCGAGCATATTTGCCTGTTCAAAAAGCTCGACTAAAGCCAAGGCAAATGATGCACAGTTTTCGTCACCGATAAGTCCCCTGTCAGCAATATAACATTCAAGGAAATTAGCCATAGCTTCATTCTCCATAGTAATCTGACCGGAAAACAAAGCACTCATAAAGTCAACACCCATAATAGATGAAGCATAATATGAAATATCCGAAACACAAGCCTTTGCATGGTCCTTGTAAAGTTCAAGGTATGCAGCAATAACATTCGCACCGTAACATCTGCCAATGAGCTGAACCTTATCTTTACCCGTTTTTTCCATTACATCGTCAATATGTGCCTTGAGTTCATGAGCAGTTCTTATCGGTGATTCACGCCAATCGTACCAGAATCTGCAATCCCACGGTCCAAAACCGGAAGTTTTGCCCACAAGGTGATCCGTTTCCGTATAGAATTCAGGATAACTGCCGTTTGTCACTTCACCGTTAGGATCAAGTATAAGATCTTCAAAATGCGGTGCCCAGGAAGCGTTGAATTCCTCAGCATAGGACGTATAGTCATCAGTGATCATACCCTTGGCAAGCTCCTTCAGACAGGGACCGAGAGTTTCTTTAATTGTACCTGCAAAATCAATCTTTAAAGGATATACTTTCTCACCCTGAGCATTATAAATTTCATTTTTGTGTGCACCAATTACATAAATAGTCGGATACTCTTCCGGCTCTGTTGCAAAAGACGGTGCAACACAGGCAAGAGTTAGAACAAGACAAAGAATAACAGATAATACTTTTTTCATTACACTATCCCTCCCATATATTCAGCTTATTCTAACAGAAAAAAAGCAAAAAAACAATAGCAGATGATTTTTTAAGTAATAAAACACATAAAATTGAATAAAATAATTAAAGAAAACACTTGACAAAACAAAAAATAGAGTATATAATAACTAAGCACTCAAGGGAGAGCAACAATCAAATATCGCGGAGTGGAGCAGTTCGGTAGCTCGTCGGGCTCATAACCCGAAGGTCGTTGGTTCAAATCCGGCCTCCGCAACCAACAAAAGCATCGACTATGTCGGTGCTTTTTCAATTAGATTCACATTTTTTGGTGGTGATTGATATCAGAGTTTTTGTTCCTACATATTTTGATAAATTCAGTTGTATTGCCGGCAGGTGCCCGGATACCTGCTGTATCGGTTGGGAAGTTGATATTGATCCCGATACTGCCTGCAAGTACCGGACAATCAGCGGATCTGTTGGTGATAAGATAAAAAATCACCTGACAGTTGACGAGTCGGGTTGCGAAATCTTCACTCTATGCGAGGGTGACAGATGTCCGTTCCTTGATAATCACAGCTTATGTGAAATTCAGTTGGTCGCAGGCGAACAATATCTGAGCAAAACGTGCAGACTGTTCCCCCGCTTCTTTGACGATTTCGGCAACATACGTGAAATGGGACTCGGATTCGGCTGTCCTGAAGCTGCAAGAATTATGCTCGAAGACAACGATCCGTTCGGATTAAAACTTTTTGAAGAGTGTGCCGATGATGGTGAAGAGATTGACAGAGAGTTTCTTTCTGCGCTAATCAGGCTCAGGGCAGAAATTATAGATGTTCTCGAAAAAGATGACCAGGATTTCAAACAGAAAGTGAAATCAGTACTTTGTCTCGCAAGAGATTTTCAACAACAGCTTGACGGTGAGGATTTCTATGACGAATATCACCACAGAAATCCTGAAACTTTGTTTTCAATTCTCGAAAATATGGAATTTATAAAAGACCAAAGAAAAGAGTTTATCCGTAAATGCAAAGACAGTCCGAAGAACACCGGAGTGTTTGTTCTTTATCAACGTGATTTCGAAATATTATTAAAGTATTATGTGTTCAGGTATCTTTTAAAATCTACGTATGATTATGATGTATTAACAAAGGTTAAATACGGTGTTTTTGCCTGTGCAGTTATTGGCCGTATTTATGCATACTGCGGTTGTCCTGACTTTGATACACGTGTTAAAATTATGTACAGTTATTCAAAAGAGGTCGAATACTCGGATATAAATATGGATTTATTGGACGAAGTTTTGTATAACGATTTCGGAACAGATGACCTTATTGATATGATATAAAAATCGCCTTGCAGAAATTTCTGCAGGGCGATAGTTTTATTACAACAGAATTTTTCCGGCGATTTCGATGAGAAATTCTTCGTTTTTGATTACAGAAATAAGCTCAGCTTCATCCTTCGGTAAAATCTTAGTTCTGGTTGCAGAAATACCTGCAAAACCGGGATGATGATAGTCTGAACCTACAATCATTTTCTGACCGTGTTCAGCAGCATATTTTGCAGCAACAGCAACTCTGCTGTTATGATTCTGATGCACATTGAATGCCTCAACGGCATCAAGTAACGAAGCGTCCATCCTTATCATATTGTTTCTGAACGGATGTGCCTGGATAATGAGAGAAGATTCTTTTTTGTATTCCTTTACAAAAGTTTCAAGATTTGTGCTGAGATAATCAAAAATTTCAGGCAATTCTTCAACATCGTAACCAAAGAAAAGATAGTCGTTATCGCTATGCTTATGAAAACGTAGTTCAGCACCTGCGTAGACTTTTATACCTAATTTTTCGCCCGTCTCCTTAGCTAGGTAAAGGTCTTTTGTAAACTTTTCAATCGCCTTTTCTTTTGATGCAGAATGTATTTCGTCGGCAATAAAATGATTTGTAACTGCAATTCCATCGTAACCTGCCTCATAAAATGTATGCACCAATTCATCGGCAGGAACTTCAGAACAACCGCTTGCCGGATTAGAATGAGCGTGAAGTTCTGTTCTGTAAGGATAAAGTTTTTTTAATTCTTCAGCGATATTTTTGGGGTTATACATATTCTCACCTGTCTGTTAT
Source organism: Acutalibacteraceae bacterium (assembly GCA_045587505.1). Taxonomy (GTDB): domain Bacteria; phylum Bacillota; class Clostridia; order Oscillospirales; family Acutalibacteraceae; genus CAG-488. Next base: position 28,474 of record JAZNCK010000062.1, on the reverse strand, counting down.
ATTTACAACAATTTATTCTGCGGCAAAATTACCCGTGTAAAGCTGGTAATACTTACCCTGCTCTTCTATTAGCTTATCATGATTTCCTCGTTCGATGATTCTGCCTTTTTCAAGCACCATAATAACATCGGAATTCTGAACTGTGGAAAGTCGGTGGGCAATAACAAAAACCGTTCTGCCTTTCATAAGAGCATCCATACCCTTCTGAACTATTGACTCTGTTCTTGTATCAATTGAGGACGTTGCTTCATCAAGAATCATAACAGGAGGGTCTGCAACGGCACAGCGCGCAATAGAAAGAAGCTGACGCTGTCCCTGTGACAGATTAGAGCCGTTTGAGGTAAGCATCGTATCATATCCCTGCGGCAAACGGGTGATGAAATCGTGTGCATTTGCAAGTTTTGCGGCAGCTACACATTCCTCATCAGTTGCATCAAGTTTACCGTAACGGATGTTTTCCATAACAGTACCGGTAAACAGGTTTGTTTCCTGCAACACTATACCCAGAGAATTACGCAGATCGTCCTTTTTTATCTTATTGATATTGATTCCGTCATAGCGGATTTTTCCGTCTGCAACATCATAGAAACGATTGATAAGGTTTGTGATTGTCGTTTTACCTGCACCTGTTGCACCTACAAAGGCAACCTTCTGACCCGGTTCAGCATAAAGGGTAACGTCGTGAAGTACAATCTTGCCCTCTTCATAACCAAAGTCCATATTTTCCATACGGACATCGCCCATAAGTTTTGTATACGTTATTGAACCGTCCTCATGAGGGTGCTTCCAAGCCCAGACACCTGTACGCTCTTTGCACTCAACAATCTTACCGTCAACTTCCTTTGCATTGACAAGTGTTACGTATCCTTCGTCAACCTCTGGTTTTTCGTCCATAAGTTCAAATACTCTTTCAGCACCCGCAAGTGCCATAATTATGTGGTTAAAGTGCTGGGAGATCTGTGTAATGTTCATCGTAAACTGACGGGTCATATTTATAAACGGAATAACAACCGCCAGACCGAGTGCCTGACCTGAAAATGAAACGTTGTGAATACCCGGAGTGATAATAAGTACACCGCCGACAAAAGCAATCAGAACGTAGAGTATATTACCTATATTACCCATAATCGGCATAAGGATGTTGGCAAAGCTGTGTGCTTTTGATGCTTCCGTGAAAAGTCTGTTATTGATTTCGTCAAAAGCCTTACAACTTTCTTCTTCATGATTGAAGACCTTTACAACCTTCTGTCCACTCATCATTTCTTCAATATATCCCTCTGTCTCACCTATTGCTTTCTGCTGGCGGATGAAATACTTTGAAGAATTACCTCCGATGTGCTTGACAACAATAAACATAAGAATAACTGCCGCAAAAACAATCATAGTCATCCACAGACTAAGATAAAGCATATAGCTGACAAGTATAGTTATTGTCAAAGCAGACATTATAAGCGACGGCAACGCCTGAGAAACAAGCTGACGGATAGTATCGATGTCGTTTGTGTAATAAGACATTATGTCTCCGTGAGGATGCGTATCAAAATATCTGACAGGAAGATTCTGCATTTTAGCAAACATCTTCTTTCGCATACTGTTGAGAAATCCCTGTGTAACAACAGCCATAAGCCTCGACTGAGTAAAAGTTGTAATTATACCAAAAAGATAAATGATACACATTGTTAAAATAAGCGAAACTATGCTTTGTGAGGTTTCTGCAGTCCAGCCTACCTTCAAACCCGATTCAACACGTGCAACTATCTGATTCAGGAAAAGACTTGCAGAAGTTGATGCAAAGGTGGAAATAATCACGCAGATTATTCCAACAAGCAAAAGCCACTTGTACTCGGAAAGAAGCATTCTGATAAGTCGCGTAAATGTACCTTTCTTTGCTTTGGGCGGCCTTCCTGCCGGCATGGGAGATTTCTTTTTATTCGGTTTAGACATCAAAATCACCTGCCCTTGTCTGTGATTCAAATACTTCACGGTAGATTTCATTTGTTTTAATCAGTTCATCGTGAGTTCCGATTCCGTTAACCTTACCGTTATCGAGAATAATTATCTTGTCTGCATCCTGAACGGAAGAAACACGCTGTGCGATTATAATTTTTGTAGTATCCGGAATTTCCTCCCGGAAAGCTTTACGGATAAGTGCATCCGTTTTAGTATCAACGGCACTTGTCGAGTCATCGAGTATAAGAATTTTCGGCTTTTTAAGCAATGCCCTTGCAATACAAAGACGTTGTTTCTGTCCACCGGAAACGTTTGCTCCTCCGCGCTCAATAAAAGTATCGTAACCATCAGGCATTGCAGAAACAAATTCGTCAGCCTGTGCAAGTACACAAGCGTGCCTTATTTCTTCATCCGTTGCGTTCTTGTTACCCCAACGCAGATTATCTTTGACCGTACCTGAAAAAAGAACATTTTTCTGCAACACAACCGAAACCTCGTCACGCAAGGCTTTGATGTCATATTCACGCACGTCTGTTCCTCCGACTTTAACGCAACCCGAAGTTACATCATAAAGACGGGAAATAAGCTGAATGAGTGAAGTTTTGCTGCTGCCTGTCGCACCGATTATTCCGACAGTTTCACCTGATTTTACTTCAAGGTTAATATTTTCCAGTGTGTTTGTATTTGTATTTGATGCATAAGAAAAGTACACATTTTCAAAACTGATGCTTCCGTCTTTTACAGCTGTAACAGGATTTTCAGGATTCTGAATTGTAGGGACTTCGTCAAGGACTTCCACAATACGGTTAGCAGATGCCGTTGACATTGAAATCATAACAAAAGTCATTGTAAACATAAGAAGGCTCATAAGAACCTGCATGCCGTAAGTCATTACAGACGAAAGTCCGCCAACCGTGAGTTCGGTTGCTCCGGATGTTATAATCATCTTTGAACCGACGTAGCAGATAAGCAACATTACGACATAAATAGCCATCTGAACAAGTGGACTTGAGAGTGCCATAAGCTTTTCCGCCTTAACAAAATTATCGCATACATCATCGGAAGCTTTTGCAAATTTCTCTTTCTCGTAACCTTCACGTACAAAAGATTTGACCGCACGTATTCCGCCTACATTCTCCTGTACGGAATTATTAAGCGCATCATATTTTTTGAATATGCTCCTGAAAAGCGGCATAACTGTTTTGAGCATCAATGTGACACCGACAACAAGGAAAGGTATTGTCGTCAGGAAAATAAATGTAAGTTTCGGGCTGATGCGTATGGTCATAATTACTGAAAAAACAAGCATCATGGGACTTCTGAGTGCAGTCCTGATAATCATCATAAACGAATTCTGCACATTCGTGACGTCCGTCGTAAGTCTTGTAACAAGACTTGATGTTGAGAATTTATCAATATTGGCAAAAGAATAATTCTGTACGGCATAAAAGAGATCGTGACGAAGATTCTTTGCAAAACCGCTTGATGCAACCGCACAGAAATGTCCTGAAAGTGCACCGCATATAAGAGACAGCACAGCAAGAAGAATAAGTCTTCCGCCATATTGGGCAATCACTGAAATTTCACACTGATTTTCAATGTTATCAATAAGTTTGGCTGTTGTGAAGGGTATCAGAACTTCAATTATAACTTCAAGTGCAATAAAAAGCGGACTTAAGATTGACTGTATTTTATACTCTCTGATACATTGTGCGAGCCTTTTTATTATTTTCATTCTTTATCACCCTCCATACTCAGGTTATCTTTCATTCTTTTTATGTACTCATTGAGAGTCTTCTTTTCCTCAGGAGTAAAACCTTTTGTAAGGGTTTCTTCGAGTATAAGCTGATCTTTTTCAAAGAGTTTTACATATTGTTCTGCGTGGGTTGTCAGAGTTAATTTTCTCAATCTCGCATCTGCACTGACTCTGCGACGTTCAACAAGACCTTTCTGCTCCATCAGGTCAATTACTTTTGACGCAGTAGAACGTGTAACGTCAAATTCTTTTTCTATATCTTTCTGAAAAACATCCTTATCCCTGTGGCAAGAAAGATAGGCAATAATCCATCCGTTCGTACCTGTAACTGAATCTATCTTCTTTTTGTTCGGGCTGTTTTCTATAAAACGGTGAATCCTGCGTGACAGTGTCCTCAATTGGGCACTTACCATTTTTTCATTATTACTCAAGAGTTCTCCTCCTAAATTAGTTCGATATTCAACATTATAAATATTTAACATCAGTATGTCAACATTTTTGTGGTAAAATCAGTATTAACACTTTACCGCCTTTGTATAATTAATAAAACATTATTGTTAAATTAACAATTTATTAACAACATCTTGCAAAATACTTTTTTATGTTGTATAATAGCAAAAAAACTGAAAGGTTGTTGATTATGAGTAAGAAAGAAAAGAAGGTTAAAGAGCCCAAAGTAACTACTCCTGAAAAGGAAGCACAGAAGAGCCTCATCGTTAAGTGCGTTGCAGCTATTCTTTGTGCAGTTATCGTTTGTATCAGCCTTAATTCGGCATTCGGCAAAATTGCAGAAGCTGTTAAGCAGACAGGTGCAATCGTTCCCGTTGCAGGCGTAGTTAATAACGGATCTGTTTCAACAGACGACGATACAGTTGCTGATGACAGCATTTCAACAGACACTCCCGCAGACGATACAGCTACTGATACCGACACTGACGTTCCTGCTGATGACAGCACAGCAGCAGATACACAGACACCCGATGCAACTGAGCCCGCAGGCAACACAGGTAACACAGATACACCGACAAAGGCTCCTGCAGCTGATAAAGACACAAACGCTTCTAAGGCTCCTCAGTCAAAGGAAGAAATCGTTGCATACTTCAACACAGCTGTTAACAAGGTAAAGACAAGTGCTAAGGCAGTTGATCAGAAGAGCGTTACAAACTATCTTGCAAGCTCACCGACAATCCCCAGCGGACTCAGCGGTATCTACAAGATGCTCGGTGGTGACAAATGGCTTGACGATATGCTTAAGAAGAACGGTCAGGGTGCTGCTACATACACAGGAGCTGATATCAAGGCTAAGTTCCCTGTTGAAGGTGAATCATGGGCAAGTAAGCTCACAGCAGCTGACGTTTCATCTGCAACATGCACAGAGAGCAACGGTGTTTACACAATCAAGCTCACAACTGTTGCTGACGGAAAATCTGCTGATGTTAAGCACGGCAGCGGTCACGCTCCCAAGGCTTTCAACGTTATCCTTCCCGGTGTTGTTAACGACAATATCCCCGGTGTTGCAACAAGCCTTGTAGGTACTGCAACAATGAACTATCCTGCATCAACAGCTATGATCAAGGTTGACGCAAAGACAGGTAACGTTACATATGCTGAGTATGACCTCAAGTGGACAATTAACTTTGATAAGATGAGTGCTGTTATCCCCTTGGGTTCAGTATCAATCTACAACATCAAATGGTAATCAGTTCAATCCTCAGATTAAAGCCGACGGGAAACCGTCGGTTTTTTTATTGAAATCAGATGTGAATTGTTGTATAATACCTTCGTGTAACATATAAATGTAGAAAGTATGGAGGTCCTTGAATGTATATTATTGAAGTTCTTAAATCAATACTTTTCGGTATTATTGAAGGTATTACCGAATGGCTGCCTATCAGCAGCACCGGACATATGATTCTTCTTGAGCAAATCTGCTCTTTTAAAAACGTGTCCCCTGAGTTTTTTGAAATGTTTCTGGTTGTCATTCAGCTCGGTGCTATTTTTGCTGTTATCGTAATGTTCTGGAACAAGCTGTGGCCGTTCAAAGCTATTACAAACGACCAGGGTAAAAAGGATTTCAAGATCCGCACAGCAAGCATCAATCTCTGGCTGAAGGTACTTGTCGGTTCCATTCCTGCTGGTGTTCTCGGACTTATTTTTGATGACCTGCTCGATAAATATCTTTACAACCATATCACTGTTGCAATTACTCTTATTGTATATGGCGTTCTGTTTATAGTGATTGAGTTTTTTAACAAGAAAAGAAAGCCCAGAGTCAGAAAACTTGCAGAGCTGACATATAAAGATGCCTTTCTTATCGGTCTTTTTCAAGCACTTTCACTTATTCCCGGAACATCTCGCTCAGGCTCAACTATTCTTGGCGGTATCACAATCGGTACCTCAAGACGTGTAGCGTCGGAATTCACGTTTTTTCTCGCTGTTCCCGCTATGCTTGGCGCATCTTTCCTTAAAATTCTAAAATTCGGATTTGCTTTTTCCGCTATGGAATTTGTTATTCTTATTAACGGTATGATTACCGCTTTTTCAGTTTCACTGCTTGTTATCAAATTCCTTATGGATTTTATCAAAAAGCACAACTTCAACGTTTTCGGCATTTACAGAATTATTCTGGGTGCAATTGTTCTTATCAGTTTTATTGTTTCAAGGTAAATTAAAATGCATATACAAAGAAGATACAAATTTGAAAATATCCTTAATTGCCGTGATATAGGCGGATATCCCTGCAACGGCGGTGCAACTCAGTTCGGACGTTTTCTGCGTTGCGGAATTGTTAACATACCCACTGATCGGGAAATCGAGGAACTCAACAAATTAAACATAGGAACCGTAATCGATCTGCGCGGTACCTATGAAGTTAAGGAAACGCCTTTAGGTCTTGAAAGACTTGTTGGTGCAGATGTTTACAACCTTCCTCTTTATGAATTCAACGTCGCCACAAAAGAAGGTATGGACCTGCCATTGGCTCAGATTTATGCAGGAATCATTGACAACCACAAAGAAAACATAGCAAAAGTTCTTAACGCAATTGCAGATGCTAAAGAAGGCATTGTGATGTACAACTGCTTTTTCGGTAAAGACAGAACCGGCATCCTGACTATGCTTATTTTAAGTATCGCAGGAGTTTCCAAGGAGGATATAATTGCCGATTATCAGCAGACATACACTTATATCAAGCCGTACATTCTGACTCACTCTGACATTCTGTGGGACACCAACAGCGAAAAACACTATTCGCTACCTGAAACAATGGAAGACCTTATGGAAAATATTGAGGCAAAATACGGTACGGTTATCGGATACATCAAAGCAGCCGGTGTAAGCGATGAAGCAATAGAAAGAATCCGAAAAAGATTATGCGGATGAATAAACGGTGCAGTAGCTGACTGCACCGTTTTGATTTTAATACAGAACTTTTGAGAGTATAAAGCATACCCATAATGCGATTACAAAGAAGCTCTCGGCAGGTATGGCAAGCTTTGTATAGGGGCATTTCCATCCCTTGTCAACACAAAGAAAAATCGTTCGTGTAACCAATACAGTTGTAGAAAAGAACAGACCGCCCACTAGTGAGTAAACGGGTGTACCGAGTGCAATAGTGAGATAGAGAAGAAATGCACCGAGCGCAAATGAAATACCTCCGTAATACACTCTGATTTCTGTCTTACCTGCATTATCAACAGGCTTTACCGAAAAGGATTCAGCATTCTTTATCGGACTTGTAATGAACACGATTGCCATACCAAAGAAATAACCCACAAGGCAGATAACCGCCACACTTGCAGGAACGTTTACAAAAAACAGTTCTTTTAAAAATTCCATAATCATACCTCTTATTCAATTGAAATTATCTGATGTACATTAACCTCAGGTACTGTGAAATTAACCTTGCCGTCTGCGTATTCAAACGGAATTTCCTGCATCTGCGGTGCAAGGATAACCTTTTGCGGCTTGTCACACTTTACGCTCACATCAATATCATAAATCGGTACGATATCTTCAATAACCTCTGTATTATCTCCCCTGTTGGTTGTGTGTGCAAAAAGAAGATGAACAATCTTCCTGTCTCCCTGCTGCATGAGAGTTGCCACACCTCTGTCAGGCATTGAAGCCTTAATTGAAAAATCATCTCCCATAAGTCCGGTAATTACATAGTCCACAAACTCTTTGTAATGGTAATCACCGTACTTACCGTAACCTGCAAAAACATCCCAACCGATATAAGCTATATTACCCTTGATAACTGCTGCCGGATATGTAGTTGCGGGATCGTTTGGTGCGTGCTGATGAGAACAGAATCTGTCGGGTGTTCTGTTAAAATACGGATTCTGACCGTAAGCGATAATCTCAGCATCATCAACCTCAATGAGATGCGACTTTGCACGCATAAGGTATTCGGTCGTACCGTTCACCGTATCAAAGGACGGTATGTAATAAGTGGGTTCGAATGTATTCTTGCCAAGGTATTTTACACCTGTATCGAGACAGAAATTATCGTTTTCATCAAGACCTGAAACACCGGAAAGAAGAACCTTACCGCCGTTTGCAAGGTAATTATCTACCTTTGCTTTAAGGGTAGAATCAAATCTCCATGAATCCGGAAGAATTAAGAGCTTATATTTATTGAAATCTTCTTCAAGATCAATAAAGTTGTAGAGGCGGTGAGTTTCAAGAAGAATTCGGTTAGCTCCGACATCAGGCTTTACATCATCACTGTACCAGCTGCCACCTTTGATTTCTGTGGAAAGAACAGCAATGTCTGCAATTGCCTTTGCTCCCTTGCACCACGGCTCTTTCTTTTCAACCTCTTCATAAGCAGCACCGATCAGTCTGAAAGTTGACTCGTTGAGTTTCCCGTCCGGATGCATCTGGTCACCGACTGAGCAACCTGCACCTACAGCAAGAGAAAGTGCCGCCTCATATCTTAATGCATTCGGATGCTTGAATCCGCCGAATTCGCCCCAGGACTTGTGAAATTTGCCTGTCATACCGAGATAATCCTCACGGATTGTACGTGCATAGGAAGCAGACATCGGAAAATGGTCATAGCTCCAGCCACCCGTCGGAAGACTTTCAAGTTCAAGGTGGTCAAGAGTATCAACGAGATCTCTTCTGCCCTTTGTAAGGTGACCTGAATTCTGAAAAATAACGGTTGTATCACTGTATTTTCTGACAGCTTTTTCAATCTCGTCAAGATAGTTGCGATATACTTTCTTTGAAAACTCTTTTACATCGTCATCATTGAGGTAACTCATACCGAGAGCTGCCATATCCTTACGGCATTTAGCACAATAACAGGTTCTTTCACCGACAATATCGAGGAAAATTTCGCAGGGGTTATAAACCTGCATAACCTCTTCAACCTCAGCAAGGAGTTTATCAAGATACCCTGTATTAAGGCACATCACGTGATACGTTGCACGTGTAAAGTCACCGTTGCAGTTCGTTTCGTCCTTGTTCCTGTGAAGCCATTCGGGATGCTCAATCGCATCCTTTTCGTCATAGCCTGCCGAAATATAAACCGGTGCTTTAACTCCAATCTCTGCACAAGCGTCAAGCTGAGCTCTGAGCAGGTCAAACTTCAATTTCGGATGCATTTCATTTACCTTTGACGGATGGAAAGAATACCCGTGATGGCACTTTGAAAAAACAGTAATTGAATCAACGTGACCGAGTTTAATAATCCTCTGCCACTCCTCCTTATCAAAAGCAGCACCTACGTCCGGAATTGCAGGTGAAGTATGGAAGTCAAGATGTACCTGTCTTAATCTGAAATCTTTCATAATATCCTCCTTGTCAGATTGTTACAATTCATAATGATTATATGATAATATAAAAAATTTTTGTTTTCAATCTTTTTTTGTTCTATTTTTTATGTATAATATAATTATTAAGATAAAGGAGAGTTTGAGATGAATAATAATGCTATGTTTAAAATTGGATACGGACTTTACGTTATAACCGCAAACGTTAACGGCTACGATAACGGTTGCATTGTAAATACTGTTATCCAGGTTACAACCACTCCCAACAGAATCAGCGTAACAGTCAACAAAGCAAACAAAACACACGACATGATTATGGATTCAGGCAAATTCAACGTTTCAATGCTTTCACAAAATGCAAAATTTGATATTTTCAAGCATTTCGGTTTTCAAAGCGGTAAGAGTGTAAATAAATTTGACGAATTTGAGGCTTTTGACAGAAGTGCCAACAATATTGCCTACATCACTGAGGGCACTTGTGCTTTCCTTAGTGCAACTGTTTATTCTGCCGTTGACCTCGGCACACACACGATGTTTATCGCAAATGTTGTTGACGGTGAAATACTGAACAACGATGAACCTGTAACATACAGTTACTACCACGCAAACATCAAGCCGAAGCCACAGACGGTTGAGGTTAAAGCCGAAAATGCATACAGATGTAAAATCTGTGGCTATGTTCACGAGGGTGAACTCCCCGATGATTTCATCTGTCCGCTATGCAAACACGGTGCTTCGGATTTCGAAAAAATCAAATAACATATAACTAAATGCGGCATTTTCCCCATACAATTTATCGGAGGGGTTTAAATGTCACTTGATTTTTTTCTGAACACCGTAAGCGGATTGGGAATGTTTCTTTTCGGAATGAAATTACTTTCCGATTCACTTGAGCAATTTGTTTCAGACAAGATTAAAAACAAATTACAAGACGTTACCGGAACACCTCTCAAAGGTGTTCTGCTCGGTGCTTTTGTTACGGGAATTATCCAGAGTTCGACTGCAACCACACTGATGATTATGGGGTTTGTAAATGCCGGTAAAATGAGTATTTACAATGCCCTGCCGGTAATAATGGGAGCAAACATCGGTACAACCGTAACGGGACAGTTATTGAGTCTTGCGGACATTTCACACGACAGCGTTATTTTTTCTTTAATTAAACCGTCGGGTATTGCTCCGTTTTTTGTTTTTTTCGGCGCAATTGAAAAGCTGTTTTTCAAACATAAAGAGCATAAAGAAGGCGCAGATATTTTTATCGGTTTAGGTATACTGTTTCTCGGTATGGAAATGATGGAAACAGGCATAAGACCACTTTCACAAAATGAATCTTTCCGTAACCTGCTTCTTGTTTTTAAAAATCCCTTACTTTCTCTTCTTGCAGGTGCTTTAATGACTGCAGTTATTCAGAGTTCTTCGGTTTCCGTCGGTATATTGCAAACTCTGTCAACAACAAAAGCTTTCACTCTTACTTCTGCAATTCCGATAATCCTCGGTATGAATATCGGTAAGGTTCTTCCGGAATTCATCGCTTCACTCAGCACATGTAAAAACACATCAAGGTTGATTTTTGCAGATCTGGCGGTGAATATGTGTGGGGTGTTCATTATGTTTCTGCTACTTACGGTTACTGATTCAGTTTTCGGAAAATCTTTTGCCAACATAATTGCTACGCGTAGCATGATTGCAAATTTTCATACTTTATTTAATATAATTTCGACAGTTGCCTTGCTGCCGTTTTATAAGAAATTCATTCTTTTTAGCAAAAAATGTATCGGATAGCAATTCTGACATCGCATCTCTTTCGGGTGTGATGTTCTTTCTTTAACCTAAAAAGATAACAACTCTGATGATTTAAATACCAAAGTAATCATTAAATTCAATTTTTCCTATTGTAATTTTGACAAAATGTATGTATAATACTATGGTAAAAAGTATGCAGACGGATAAGACAATGTATTTTGCCCCTTCCCGTCTGCTGTAAATCCGCACATACGGTGCGGTGGAGGAGTTATGAACATGCTTGGAAAATATGTTCGCATCAAGGTAACTCATCCAATCCATTCTTACAGCAATGAACAAGGCTTTACCTATGAACTCAACTACGGAGAAGTTGAGGGTGCAAAGCAGTACAACGCTCCCGTTAAAGGTGCTTTCATTATGGGTATAAACCACCCTGTACGAAGCTTTGACGGCAGAGTTGTCGGTATTGTACATTACAAAGACTGCAATGAAATTGATTGGATAGTAGCGCCTAAGAGCACAAGATTTATTAACATTGACATCATCAGTGCACTTGACTTCGCTGTCAGGGATCGGGAGCACACGATTGATTGCCTTTATGAGCGTTCCTGCGGTGCTGTTGTTTACCGCAATATCGGAGGCATGATACGTTTTCTGCTCATTAAAAACCGAAGAAGTGCACACTGGGGTTTCCCGAAAGGACATGTGGAATTCGGTGAGACTGATCACCAGACTGCGTACCGTGAAGTTCTTGAAGAGACGGGAATACATATTAACATTCATCCCGATTTTGTGACAAAGAGTCAATATTCCATTCAGGGAAAAGTTGAAAAAAACGTTACAATTTATCTTGCTTCAACAAACGATACCCAGACTATAATTCAGAAAGAAGAAATTGAGGATTATATCTGGTTAGGCTACGATAAAGCTCTTACAAAACTTCGATTTGAAAATGACAAGTCGATACTTTTAAAGGCTTATAATTATCTCGTTAAAAATAAAGTAATCACGGAGTAAAAATATGGAACAGTTAATTGAGTATATTGTTGACCTTTTCGGCACCAAAATCCCCAATGAGCTTACAGTTTTTGCAATTTCTCTTTTTCCCGTTCTTGAACTGCGTGGGGGTCTTATTGCTGCCCGTCTGTTGGAAATGGATGCGCTTCGTGCTTTTCTTTACTGTTTCGTCGGTAATATGCTGCCAATCCCGTTCATCCTTCTTTTCATCCGAAAGATATTTGATTGGATGAGAAAATGGAAGTATATGGGAAAAATTATCGTTAAGATGGAACAGAAAGCTGAAAAACACCGTCCCACAATCGAAAAATACGGTGTGTGGGGATTGCTTATTCTTGTTGCGATTCCCCTACCCGGCACAGGCGGCTGGACAGGCGCACTCGTTGCAGCAATTATGGACTTACGCATAAGACGTGCGTTACCGGTTATTGGTCTTGGTGTATTTATCGCAGGACTTATTGTAGGCGGAATTTCTTTCGGACTTTTTGCTAATGTATAAATTATGAAAAAAACAAATACAGGAATACAGTTTATTTTGTTTTTCACCGTAGGTTCGGTTAATTTCTTCTTAAGACAGATAGTTTTCACAATTCTGTCCTCTTTCGGTATAAATGTAATGCTTTGCAATTTTATTGCATTTACGACAAGCGTTATCGGATCTTACCTTCTCAACGGCTCAGTCATTTTTAAAAAGCAAGAGGGCGAAAAAAGAGTCTGGTGGAAAGTATTTTTAAAACTCTACTTTGTATACGCAGGTACCGGACTTGTGCTTTCAGGGCTGATGATATGGTTTTTCCTTGATGTGATAAACCTTTCACAATTTATGCCATCTGTTTTCGAATCGCTTAACTTAACCGGATACATACCTGATATTCAGGCAAGTCTCACAGCAAAAGGTAACAATATGCCTGTTTATGAATGGGTTGCAGAACCTGTTGCGTCAGTTATCACAATACTGATACTCACACCTGTTAACTTTGCAGTAAATAAATACTGGGCATACAGACCTCAGAAATGAATTAAGGACGAAGATTGAATCTTCGTCCTTGTTTTTTATAGTACCCATTCGTATATTATTCCGAATAACTCCCGCACATAGTAGGTCGGAAAAACCCAGATTTCCGTCATTCCCGGAACTGCTCCGCTTTCAAGAGAAAGAGATTCAGCAATCTGCTGTGCTCTGTACTCATGGAATTCATTTGTTGCAATTGCAATACTACGGTTCAGGTCTTCGCGTTCGATTATCTGCTTTGAAAAAAGAAGATTTTCGCGGGTTGAGGTAGATTTATCTTCCTTGTAAAGTCTTTCCGGAGAAATTCCTGCGTTCACAAGATACCGATACATACACTCTGCCTCTGAAATATCCTCATCATCACCCTGACCACCGGAAAGTATACACACGGAATCAGGATTCTTCTCAAGATACTTCTGTGCCGCTTTGAGACGTGCAACCATCATCCTGCTCGGTCTTTCACCGTAAACACGGCAGCCGAGAACAACAACCGTTGATGACGGCTCAGGCTTTGAAACTGCTGCGCTGACCATAAGCACGGTTTCTGTTGCAACAACAATTGTAACAACACATATCAGAATTGAAACGAATATAAAAAATGTCTTGCCGGATTTTTTACTCAATAAAGTTTTTATCAAATCCGATAACCGTTCACTGAAAAATACGCACAGAAACAAAAGTGTAAAAAATGCAATTCCCACAAGGTTACCAATGTTTACAATTCCGCTGAAAACTATCGGGATAATAAACCAGATATCAAAAAAGACACATATACCAAGAATTATTCTTCTTAACTTTTCATTCATTTTGTTGTCCTCTGTTCAACTGAATACAAATCCTTATCGGATGTATACATCGTAGCACCTTTTCTCCTGCCAAACCAGACAATATTCTTAGCAAATGAATACCAATCCTCAAAAACTCTGTTCTCAGTAAATTCAACCGTTACAGACTCATTTTTAAGCGGTTCGTAATTACCGGAATAAATACTGTCAAAATACTCTGTAAAGTTGTATCTAAGATTGAGTTTTTCACCCTTTTTCTCCGGACGTCGCAAAACTGATTTCTGATATTTTCTGAGTTCTTCAAGAACTTCTGCATCAATTCCGAGTGAATCTATAAAAGGTGCTGTCTCCTCTTCAAATTTCTCGTAATTATACATACACTCAAGGAACATACCCTCTTCAAAAAACCATACAATGTTGCCGAAAACGGGATTATAATAATTCCAGTCGCCCTCAAGCGAATTTGTAAGTTTTTCCCTGTATCGGGCAAGCACCTTACCAAAGATTGTATCCTGATTGCTGAGGGCATAGCTGAACAGTCTGTCATAGAAATCACGGTAACTTATACCCTTTTCGTAATGAGCATAAATTGCAAAACAACGCAGAAGTCCGAGTGAATGAAAACACTGAAGCGTAACGGAAAACAGATTGGAGTTAACCCACATTTCCTTGCTCATAGTCGCTGTTTCCATTACTATTTCAGAGTACTCTGGTACTTCTTCTTCAGTTTCGGCACTATGAATATGGTTAAACTTTACTTTTTTTGATTTGATTCCAAACTTTTCAATATATTCGGGACTTCCCATAATTGAATTCGGTAACACTTCGCAGTGATAGACACTGACGGAATTATGCTGACCTGCTTCAAGAAGACTGCAAAGACCGTCGCAGAAACTTTCATAAGTTTCACCCGGCAATCCGAGGATAAGCTCGGAATATGTCGGAATTTTTGCCTGATTATATTTTTTTACTATATCCGCAAAGTGTTCAACCGTAAGATTCTTTCGGTTAACATTCTCAAGTGCTGCATCAGAAAGACTCTGGTAAGCCATTGTTGCACCTTTGTCAATATGATATTCATTGAATTTTGAACATATCTCAAAAACATTATCGTCGTTTTCTTTTGCGTAGCACGGACGGAAAACATCGGGATAACCTGTTTCTTTTTTGAGTTCAATGCAATAATCGGCAATTTCGACATCACGCCTGAACATACCGAAATTTGCGTCTGCACAGAAGCAGTATTCTATTTTCTTTTCCGAAAGCCAGCGGAGCTCCGCTTTTACTTTTTCCATCGGGAAGAAACGAACCTTGCTCTTAGCACTCCAATCACAGTAGGCACACTTATACGGACATCCACGGTTCGTTTCGATAACAGAAAGCAGCTCGACTGTTTCATTTTTGGTTATGTCTTCAAAAAGACCTGTAAGATACGGTGACGGATAGCCGGAAATATCCGGGCAGGCACTTCTGAGAGTGCAGAAAGCTTCTCCGTTTTTACGCAAGGCAATATTGCTGACTTCACTTGCATCAGATTTATAGTGAAGTGCCATAAGAAGATTATAAAACGGCTCCTCTCCCTCACCGAAGATAAGGTAATCTATCCATTCACATTCATCAAGAAGTTCAGTACTGTCATTTCTGACACTGTGACCGCCGAAGATGATTATACACTCCGGATACAGTGACTTAACTTTCCGTGAAAGAGCTTTATTGAACTCAACATTCCACGCATAATTTGAAAACGCAACAACACAAGGGTTGTCCATACGGGAGATTATGTCATCGGTATTCTCTCTCTTGTAGAAAAAACCTCCGAGTTCATATGCTGAACTAAAATCATCAAACTGTAAAGAATATGCCGCGAGACAACCTGTCGCATAAGGGAGATATACAGATTTATCAAATGCAAAACCTGCCTGTACAAAATATACTTTTTTCACGGCACATCCTCCTTTTTAATATGATCAATAGGTTACTTTAAGATTATTTCTCTTTGCAGAGTACACCGGAGCATCATCGCGTCTGCCGTACCAGACATACTGTCTTGCATACTCATCAATTGTAAAAACGGGATTTTCTTCTGTTACGGTTACCGTATTCTTTATCTTTTTCAGTTCAGGTTTCTTATTGTTCAGAACTGCATCAAAATATGATTCAAAATCATAATCAAGTTCAATATCAAGGCGCGTCATATTCATCTTTTTGATAATACCGCGCTGATACTTAATCAGATTTTCGATAACGTCACTATCATCGGTATAAACAGAAATATATGTTTTTATCTCATCGTAAAATCGTTCGGGATTAACGGCACCCTTCATAAAGAGATATTCGTCAAAGCCCCAGGTAGTTTTACCGAATCCGTCAAACACACTTTTAAATGAATCTTTACCATCGATAACGTCGTCAACAAAGCGGGTACATTCGGCATACAATTTACCGCAGAGCGTATCCGGATTCCTGCTGCTCCAGTTTATCAGACCCTCATAAAACTGTTTATACCCTATCCCTTTTTCATTGCAAAGATAAATAGCTATCATCATAGTCAGACACATAGTATGGAGTCCCTGAGCGTACAAAGCAAAAATATAAGAGCGTTTCCAGTCTTCAAGTGTCATTGAGTAAGTGGAGATTATATTATCGCTGTATTCTTTTACAGCA
Source organism: Acutalibacteraceae bacterium (assembly GCA_045587505.1). Lineage (GTDB taxonomy): Bacteria > Bacillota > Clostridia > Oscillospirales > Acutalibacteraceae > CAG-488. The sequence goes on along the minus strand of JAZNCK010000062.1, from coordinate 11,767 downwards.
TTCGGGTCAACTGCTGAATGGTGCTGTCTGAACTCCGTACGACAGACGTTTATTTTATAATTCTCAACACTTTCTTTACTTCCGAGTTGTGAATTAGGTAAAAGCTCACACGGATAAACAATAACACTCTTGTGCTGACCACAATTAAACAGGGTTTCGATACCCTCGGAAAAACTGTCGTAAGTTTCTCCCGGAAGGCCGAGAATCAGCTCAGAATAAGCCATAATTCCCCTGTTTGTATACATCTGCATAAGATTTTTGAAATGCTCGAGGCTCATATTCGTTCTGCCGATATTCTTAAGGGCCTGTTCAGACATTGTCTGGAAAGAAAGCGTCGGAGACTTACCGAGACCCTCATCAAACATTTTGCAGCTTAATTTAAAAACAAACTCATCTCTGTTTTTGGTAAAGTTTGTCTTGAATTTTTCGGGATAACCTGTCTGTCTCTTGGACTCGATCATAAGGTCAGTAATCTCTTCATCACGGTCGAACAGCCCGAAATTGGCGTCGCTGCAATAAATGTATTCAATTTTATTGTCAGCCATCCATTTAATTTCTGCCTTAAGGCGATCCATCGGAAAGAAACGCACCTTTGACTTCAGGACACCCCAGTCGCAGTATGCACATTTGTTAGGACATCCGCGATTTGTTTCCCAGATAACAGAATAATTTATGCTTTTATCCTTTAAAATCTCGTCAAAATAACCCTCAAGATAAGGCGACGGAAAATCTGATATATCGCATACAGGAGCAGGTTGAGTTGTGATAACCTCTCCGTTTTTACGGAATGAAAGACCGCGAACCTCTTCAAGAGGTGAATTCTCAGACAAGGCAAGCAGAAGTTCTTTTGTCGGCACTTCACCCTCACCGTGTGTCAGAAAGTCGATGTAAGAATACTCCTGCATCTCCTTTGCGTCCGGAGATATACTGTGACCACCCATAGCAATAAGGCATGATGGGAATTTTTCTTTAATTTTCTGTGCGAGAGCTTTGTTAAACTCCATACTCCACACATAGCATGAAAGTCCGACAAAATAAGGGGCTTCCATTGAGGCAACGATAGAATCAATATCATCACGCATAAAAATGAATCTTTTTAAGCTGTATTCATTCTTAATACGTTCATCTGCCCACGCATAGGCAGCTATTGTGCCGATTGAATAAGGAAGATAAGCCGACCTTACGCCCGAGCCGAACACAGAATTTGTCTGCACAAAATAGACGTTCTTCATTATCTTTCTTCCTTTCTTCTCAGATTTACAGGGTTAAATTTTCTTAGCCAGAATCCGGCTGCAGACAACACAAAACCCATTCTATTTATATTCGTTTAATTATATCACTACAGTGAAATATTGTCAAACTTCAGAGTGTAAAGATTTTGTTAAAATCATCTTGAAAAACTGACTATAAAGTGTTAGAATAGCCCGCGTATTTATAATGCAAAAAGAAGTGATCAAATGAAAAAAATAATAAGAAAGGCCATGGTTGATACAATTCCCGTTATGACAGGTTATATCTGTCTGGGTATAGGATTCGGCATATTACTGCACTCCGCAGGTTACGGCATATTTGAGGCTTTTGTAATGAGTGTTACTATGTATGCCGGCTCTATGCAATATATCGCTGTCGGTCTGCTTGCAGGAGGAGCATCACTGTTGACAGTTGCGCTTACTACCCTTCTTGTTCAGGCAAGACATCTTTTTTACGGTATATCAATGCTTGATAAATATAAAGGTGTCGGTAAGAGAAAACTTTATCTTATATTCGCTCTTACGGATGAAACGTATTCGCTTATGTGTAACGATCATTCGGATATTCCTCTTAAGGACCGCAAAGATTATTATCTTGCAGTATCGATGCTAAACCATTCGTACTGGATTACAGGCTGTGTACTCGGTGCAACCGTAGGTACGCTTGTCAACTTCAACTCAGAGGGTATCGATTTTGTCCTGACTGCACTGTTCGTAACAATTTTTCTTGAACAGTGGCACGGTACCAAAAAACATATTCCTGCAATTATAGGTGTTATCGCATCTGTTATTTGTCTTATAATTTTCGGTGGAGATAACTTCCTTATCCCGACTATGATTGCAATTGCGGGCTCACTCTGCATTTATAAGGAGGATAAGACCGATGACTGATTTGCATTTCTGGCTCTCGGTTGCTATTATGGCAATCGGCACTGCTTTATTACGTTTTCTTCCGTTCATCGTTTTTAACGGTAATAAAAAGACTCCTCCGATTATTGAAAAGCTAAGTAAAACCTTACCGTACGCCGTTATGGGTATGCTCGTGGTTTACTGTCTGAAAGATGTCAACTTCACCGGAGTTTCCGGGTTTCTTCCTCAACTCATCGGATGTCTTGTTGTAGGGCTTCTTTACATCTGGAAACGCAATACTCTTCTGAGTATCATTGCCGGTACGGTATGTTATATGGTTCTTGTTCAACTTGTATTTTGACATATTTTATAGTTTATGATATAATACGAAAATAACAATAAAGAAAAGAGGTGTTTTTATGGCAATTATTGCAATTCTGAGTGACATTCCCCTTTACATAGCTCAGTTTATTTCTGAACTTACAGGTGCTGATATGTCAGTATTTGTTGAAAGTTTTTCTTCATATTTTGCAGGACTGATTGAAATGATTGGACAGTTACTCGCATAAAAAACATACAAATGAGGATGGCGGAAGTATCCGTCATCTTTTTTTGACTGATTTATAAAACGCTACTAAAAATAATCACTTTGACAAAAAAGATAAAACTTTTTTGTGCAATATTTTCGCAACAATTTATTTAATTTTATTGAAATCTGACATTGGGCTATGATAGAATAAACGTTGACAGAAATGTTTATTTTTTCAAGGAGCGTGTGTAAAATGAAAAAAACAATCAAACGAACAATTGCTCTCATTCTCACTATTGCGATGCTTATTTCTGTGAGCATCATCGGTGCATCCGCTAAAGAAAAGTACACGGACTGTAACGGAAACTGTGAGCATTATCCCTCAATCATCGTTCCCGGACTCGGCCAGTCAAACACATGGATTGTTGATGATAACGGTGACTTTATTTTAGACGATGAAGGAAATAAAATTTCAAGCTTCCCCGCTTATATTCAGCTTGACAAGATTATTTCGGAAATAGCTGCTCCGGCGCCTCTTTCTCTTGCTTTCCAGAAGGATGTCGGACTTTCCGACGCTGCTTCTGAGGTTATCAGACTTTGCTTCGGTATCAATACCTGCGACGAAAATGCACAGACAAGTCCGAATGTTGTGACAGAAAAGTATCCGTATCCCGCTTCCGAATATAAGGATTTTGAAGCAGAAGAGGTTTTCAGTCACGTTCCTTTCAATCTTTATGAAACTGAACAGCCCTATGACCATATGTACTACTTTACATATAATTCATTTGGTAACCACATTGACCTCGTTAACGAGCTTTACGATTACATTCAGATGGTTAAAGAGCAAACAGGTCACGACAAGGTAACTCTTATCCCCCTGAGTCAGGGTGCTTCAATCGTAAGTGCAATGATTGACTATAAGCCCGAAGTTCATGACGATCTTCACAAGATAATTTTTGTTGTTCCCGCCCTTGACGGCTCTACCATCATCGGTGACGTGTTCAATGGCAGAATCTCTTTCCTTAATAAAGAGTATCTTTACAACGGTTTCCTCGGTGAGTTAGGACTTCTTGATAAGGGTACTGCAGCTCTTATTGAAGTACTTCTCCGTATTCTTCCTGACGAAGTGATTACTTCTGTTCTTGAATCGGCGGTAAATACTCTGGTTTCGGAAGTAATGACAACAAGTACGGGTATGTGGGCACTCTGCCCTTCGGGTGACTATCCGACAGCAGCTGAGAAGTATCTTTCAACACCTGACAGGGCAAGCATCAAAGCACAGACCGACAAGTATTATCAGGCACAACTTAACTCTGACGCTAACATTATGAAGCTTGTTGACAAGGGTGTTCAGGTATTCTGCTTCGTAGAATATGACATTGCAATGATTAACGTAGGTGAAACGTGGAACTCACAGAATGCTGACTATATTATCCACACAGATTCAACGTCAATGGGTGCTCACTTTGCAAATGTAGGTGAAACTCTTCCCGAGGATTATGTGCAGAAGAACACACACTGCTCAGATCCCACACACAATCACATCTCACCTGACAGAGTTGTTGACGCTTCCGCAGGTCTTCTCCCCGACACAACATTCTATTTTGACAATCAGCGTCACGACCTCACAGCAAGAAACGACGTAATCCTTAAGCTTGCACTCAACCTTATTGAGTGTGACGATACACAGACTGTTTACTCTGATCCGAGATTCCCACAGTTCAACATTGCAAGAAGCTCGGAAAAGCTCGTAGAGCTTGTGAAACTTGCCGAGACTGTTGATGTTGCAACTCTCTCTGACGAAGATGCAAAAGAACTTACAGCTGCAATAGCTGAGGCTGAAAGAGTAATTGACAGCACAATCGGCGTTGAAGGTGAAGTTGCAAAAACTGAAGAACGACTTTCTGCTTGTCTTATCAAAGCAGGTGTACTTGAAGCACCTGAAGAAGCGATTTCACTTGATATATTTACAAAAATCAGTCCTGTTATTTACAAATATTTAGGCACAGACGGTTATTCCGAAATCGCACTTATTATTGCAACAAAGGCTCTTAAAGCTGTGACCGATCTTCTTAAAATGATCTGATTCAACAGACTACAATGGCAGACACTCAATGGTGTCTGCCATTATTTTTTGTCAAAGGTTTGACAAAAAAACGATTTGAATATAAAATATACAATACATACGATGCTCGAAAGGAGAATTCTATGAAAACAATTATAAAATCAATTTCTGTTGTTTTGGCAATTATTCTTTGTTTTTCCGTGTGTTTTACATCAGCATCGGCCGGAAATGAACCGACACGCACACTCGACAAAAATAAATTTGTGACAGACTATCCCTACATTTTTGTACACGGAATGGGTGGTTGGGCACCCGACAACAAGTTTTACAGTATGTCTCCTTATTGGGGCGGCGGTCTCTGGATTTCAGATAACGACCTTATTAAGTTACTCAACGAACAAGGTATTGAAGCCTATGCTCCTGCAGTAGGGCCTCTGAGCAGTGCGTGGGACAGAGCCTGCGAACTTTATGCTCAGCTTGTAGGAGGAACGGTCGACTACGGAGAAGCACATTCCAAAGCTCATGGTCACGACAGATACGGCTTTACTTATGAACCTATTATGGGTGAAATCTGGAATCCTGAAGACAAAATAAACCTTGTCGGCCACTCATTCGGTGGCGCTACTGTACGTCTTTTTACTTCACTTCTGACTTACGGCTGTGAAGAAGAGATGGCTGTAACAGGTGAAAATACGAGCGAACTTTTCAAAGGCGGACACGACAGCGTACACGCCTGTATCACTCTTTCCGCACCGCACAACGGTACACAGGTTTCAAATATGCTTTACGATCTTACCGGACCGTATTACATCATTGTTATGCTTTATAACCTTATCGGTGCAACACTCGGAAATGACTTTCTTGTATTCTCTTTGCAAATGGGGCATTTCGGTATTACACCCAAGCAGGGAGAAAAGAGAACAAAACTCAGCCTTGAAAACATCAACAATTACTATAATGCAGGCGACAACTGTTATTATGATATGACACTCAGAGGTGCTGCAGAGCTGAACAGCACAATAAAGTTAAGTAAAAACACTTATTACTATTCTTATACCACAGCTGCAACCAAAACAGACTGTTTCGGCAAGCAGTTGATAAACCCCACGGTTACACCTATCTTCTATATTTCTTCCCTGATGCTCCGTATTTCTGAGGGAAAAACTTATGACGGAGTTAAAATTGAGGGTGATTGGGCAGTCAACGACGGAATCGTTCCGCTTAAATCTGCCAGATATCCCCTTTGTGATGAAGAAACCGCACTCAGTTACGCTGAAAGCGTTACTGCAGGAAATGCTATTGAAAGCGGCAGGTGGTACTACATGCCGACACTTGTCGGAACTGACCATTTTGATTTCTGCGGTACAAAAGACTATCCCACTTCATTTGAAGATTTCTACTTCTCAATGATTGAAACAGCAAATTCAAGATAAAATCAAAACCATCGGTTCAACCGATGGTTTTATTTTTTATTATTCAGTTACACCGTAGAAATCGAGGAGTGCGGGATTGATTATCGTGTCAGTGTAGTCAAAGCATGTGCTGTGACCTCCGTCTACAATCATCAGTTCCTGTGCATTAGGGATATTTTTTGTAATTCGTTTTGAATGTATACGTTTTATCATATCGTGTTCGCCGTAAATGTTAAGGACAGGAACTTCAATTTTCTGCAGATCTTTAAATGTAAGATTCGGCTGCCAGACCATAAGACCCTGTATATCTCTGCGACGAATATCTTCAGGATCGGATGTAAAACCTGCTTTGATTGCAAGACCGAGATATTTCCAGACTATACTTATCTGATCAAAAACCTTAGTACCCAGAGGGTTGATGTTAGAACCCATAATTACGAGTGACTCTACCCTTTCAGGATGTGCAACCGTAAACACCATGCCAAGATTACCGCCGTCACTGAAACCGAATATTTTTGTCTTTTCAACACCCAGTTCATCAAGAAGAACAACAAGATCTTCACTCATGATTTCAAATGTCAGACCTTCATTTCCCATATCTGAGTTTCCCGTATAACGAGGAGAAACAGTAATAACCTTAAAATGTTCAGACATTTCCGGAAGTATGCTTCCGTCAAAGCAATGCATATCTCCACCGTTGGGCGGCAGAAGAAGCAAAGGTTCAGCATTCATATCGCCATAAATACCATATTCAATTTTAACCCCGTTATTTTCAACGAAACCGTATTCTGACATCTCAAGCTTATCCTCTGCAAAAACTGTATTAAAAGGTACACAACATATCACCATTGCCAATGCAAGAAAAACCGAAACAATCTTTTTCATATTATTAACCTACTTTCGCAAATTCTTCCTCTTCCTTCTTGCCGATATTATAAATAAACTTCATCGCAAGGAAAGAAATAACAGAAGCAACCATCAGAAGCATAATGTAAAGCGTCTTTACCTTATCGCCAAAGCCGGGATCCTGGACTGCATTTTCGCCTTCTTTAAAGTTGATTGCGACAAGTCCCCACGAAACAACCGCCTGACCGATACCCTGAGCAAGTTTACGGAAAAACGAATATAAAGCATAAAGCGAACCTTCCTCACTCTTACCTGTCTTTCTTGCACTGACTTCAATGCAGTCAGCAACAATTGCCCATACAGAAATCTGGAAAACAGCATTACCTACATTAAGACCCATAAGGCAGACAATGTAAAGAATCATACCCTTTGAGTCGGGAGTAATAGGTGCAAAGAGCGAAATAACGCCTGCGACAGCACCAACCAGCATTGCGGTAACGAGAACATTCTTCTTGCCGAACTTCTTTGTGAGCTTGCCGATGAGTGCCATAACAACGATCATCGGAGCGTAGCTGCCGATCATAGCGATACCCGTCTTGTCCGCATCATTGAAGAAATACTGGAAGACCATATTGTTAAGTGACATTGTCGAGTTGATAAGACCGACGGAAGCAACGGTTGCAATTGTTGCGCCGACCATTGCGCGGTTTGTGAAATATGATTTTGCTGAAGAGATAATTGCCTTGAAGCCTGCTGCATTCTCCGTTGTGTCACGGTGAACACGCTCTTTAACGAGCTTTGTTGTTCCCCAGAGCACGAAGAATGCAAACACAGACATTACAACCGCAACGGGAAGAAGTGTCTCACCCTTAAGAACGTCGACTTTTTCGCCAAGCTCGTTTGTCTTCTCACTGTAAACAATACCCGGGAGAGCAACCATAACAATGATTGCGGGAAGAGCAGCACCAATGCTGCGGAAGGTTGAAAGAGTAACTCTCTGCTGAGGGTCATCAGTGATTACGGAATGGAGTGAGCCGTAAGGCACATTTACCATTGTATAAGCAATTGACCACAAACAATAAGAGATAAGACACCAAGCGTACTTACCTGCATACGGGAAATTCTTGACTGGTGCGAAAAGCATAACGTTGAAGAAAACCAAGGTTATTGCACCAAGAATAATCCAGGGCATATACTTACTCTTTTTGCCGATTCTTTTTGTATCAACAAGATTTCCTATTACGATATCATTGATCGCATCAAATGCTTTTGAGATAAGGATAATCGTTGCATAGTGTTCAGGCTCAATTCCGATGTACTGAAGATAAAAAAGCTGCATAAACGTAGACACAAGTTGGAACGAGAAGTTACAACCCATATCACCCATTGAATAACCGAGTTTATCCTGCCAGCCAAAGGGGCGGATACTCGTCTGCTGTGTGCCGGATTTGCTCAATTGTATCAACTCCTGAAACATAAACTTAACAAACCGAAATAAATCTTATCCCGCTTGTCTGATACTATTTTACCTTGAACTCAGGAAAAAAGCAATATATTCGGTTGAAACTATACATAAAGTTGCATTTTTTGATAACGAATTATCCGGGATTTTCCAAAATTCCCTTTTTTCTGAAAAATCTTCGCTCATATTATTGGTATTTTTTTACCTGCATTGAAAAAAATAATATCGGTGATTTTATGCTGATTACTCTGATTCGTGCAGTTATTCTTTATTTTTTTATTATTGTTTGTATGCGGTTTATGGGCAAACGGCAGCTCGGTGAATTACAACCAACCGAACTTGTAATAACTATTCTATTGTCAGAAATCGTGTCCATACCTATGCAGGACAACGGTGTACCTCTTATCAATTCCGTTGTTGCGGTTATTCTGCTTGTCAATCTTGAAATCTTCAGCTCTGCTCTTTGCCTAAAAAGCGCAAAATTGCGCGGAGTTATTGAGGGCAACTCCCTTGTTGTTATACGTGACGGAGTAATAGACCGCAAGCAACTGAAAAAGCTGAGATTTTCTGTAGATGACCTTCTCGACCAATTGCGTCAGAAAGATGTTTTTGATATTGAGGATGTACGGTATGCAATTGTTGAAACCAACGGTCAGCTGAGTGTAATGCTCAAGCCCGGCAAAGAAACCGTAACTGCAGAAATGATAGATATAAAAAACGATACAAAAGCACTTCTGTGTATGATTATCAATGACGGCAAAATAATCAGAAATGCTTTTAACGAATGTGATATGGATGACAAAAAACTAAAATCCATACTCGAAGAAAATAATATTACACTTGGTGAAATTTTCTTTATGCTTGCAGATAAAGAAAACAATTATACCATTGTAAAAAAGGAGTCCTGTGAATGAAGAGACTTGTTGTTGCAGTCATTATGCTGGCATTAACGATAGCGTTCTCTTGGTATTCATATTTTTCCGTAAACAACAGAATAGACAAAGTCATTGAAGTTATGGAAAAAGACAGAGAAATCACTATTTACACCACCTCCCCTGACAGCACAAGAACAAAATTGATAACACAAGCATGGGAAAACAACGAGACTTATCTTGTTTCCATACTTGCTCACGAGAAGCTTGAAGGAATTGAAACAGGAATAATGTGTCTGGAGAATTATATGAGTCAGGGATACACTGAAGAGTATATCAAAACACTTAATGAATGCATAAATCTGCTGTATCACGTAAAAGAGACAGAAAGAGTAGATACAAAGAATATTTTCTGACAATTTGTGTAATTTTCCAGTGTCATAATTGGCAGTGATTGTGTTTGACAGTAAAAGTACAGTATGCTATACTTTAAGTAATCCGTAGAGGAAATACGGACAAAACCTAAGGAGGTGATAGCATGCTGTGGTTCTGGATAATTCTTACCGTTGCCCTTGTGGTAATTGAAGCAGTCACGGTACAACTTATGACCATCTGGTTTGCAGTCGGTGCAATCGGCGGACTTATTGCAAGTGCTTTTAACCTTGAAATCTGGCTTCAAATTCTGATTTTCGTTGCAGTATCCGCTATCGCACTGATAGCAACACGACCAATCGTCAGACGCTTTACCAACACCATCAAGGAACCTACAAATGCTGACCGTTATATCGGGCAGACAGCCGTAGTTACCGAACCTATTGATAATATTCACGGCAAAGGAGCAGTCACAATCGGAGGTCTTGAGTGGACAGCGAGAACAGCTGACGGAACAAATGTTGAAAAGGATGCACTTGTTACAGTTGAAAAAATTGACGGTGCAAAATTTATTGTCAAAGCAAACTGAAACAACAAATATTAAAAAGGAGTTTTTGATTTATGGAAATGGTTGCAATTATTATTTTAATCTTTCTTCTGCTCGTAATTACAGTTCTTGTTATAGCCAACGTTAAAATCGTACCGCAGTCAAGGGCTTACGTTATCGAATGGCTCGGTGCATACAAAACAACCTGGGAGACAGGTTTCCACATCAAGGTTCCGTTTATCGAGAGAATCGCCAAAAACGTATCTTTAAAAGAGCAGGTTGTAGACTTCCCGCCTCAGCCTGTTATCACAAAAGATAACGTTACAATGCAGATCGACACGGTTGTTTTCTTCCAGATTACCGATCCGAAACTTTTTGCTTACGGTGTTGAAAATCCGATATCCGCTATCGAAAACCTTACAGCAACAACTCTCCGTAACATAATCGGTGATCTTGAACTTGACCATACACTCACATCAAGAGACACTATCAATGCCAAAATCCGCGGTATTCTTGATGAAGCAACGGACCCGTGGGGCATCAAAGTAAACAGAGTTGAGCTCAAAAACATCCTTCCTCCCCGTGAAATTCAGGATGCAATGGAAAAGCAGATGAAGGCTGAACGTGAACGTCGTGAATCCATTCTTCGTGCAGAGGGTGAAAAAGCAAGTCAGATCCTTGTTGCTGAAGGTAAGAAAGAATCACTCATACTCGCTGCCGAAGCTGATAAAACAGCTGCAATTCTCCACGCTGAGGCTGTTAAGGAAGCAAAAATCCGTGAAGCTGAGGGTGAAGCTGAAGCTATCCGGACAATTCAGCAGGCAGAGGCTCAGGCCATTGAATACATTAACAATGCAAATCCGAGCGAAGGTTATCTTACAATAAGAAAACTCGATGCTTTCGAAAAGGCTGCAGACGGTCAGGCTACAAAGATTATTATCCCTTCGGAAATTCAGGGTGCGGCAGGATTGGCTGCAGGAATCACTGAGACACTAAAAAAATAAAAACACAATATTTTACAAGCCGATACGTCGATTGCGTATCGGCTCTTGTTTTCCCTCTTGTGTTGGAACAAAAAATATGATAGAATTATGTTGAATAATTTTGAAGGAGTGGGCAATATGGCAAAAATTCTTATTGCTGATGACGAAAGCAAACTCAGAAGACTTGTCTGTGATTTTTTAAGACGTGCAGGGCACGAGCCTATCGAAGCAGCAACAGGTAAAGAAGCTCTCGATATATTCAACACTGACCCTAAAATTGAACTTTGTCTGCTTGATGTTATGATCCCTGAAGTTGACGGTTGGGAAATGTGCCGTCAGATACGCAGAACATCGAGCGTTCCCATTATACTTCTGACTGCCAGAAGTGCTGAATTTGACGAAATCACCGGCTTTGATGCAGGCGCTGACGATTACATCACAAAACCATTCAGCCCGACTGTACTTATGAAGAGAATTGATGCTCTTCTGCGCCGTGCCAACCTGAAAAATGCCAAAAATGAAAAGGACCTCATCACTCTTGACGGTCTTATTATGAATAACGAGGCACATCAGGTTACAA
>JAZNCK010000061.1:0-10825 GCA_045587505.1 Acutalibacteraceae bacterium | reverse complement strand
CTTGTGCCCACAATCCGCGTAGACAACGGCGTTGGCGAGATTCACGTCACGGGCGGCAGAAACAACAATGTTGTAAGGTTCAACGGCTTTACAGAGCTTGAGTGCCCGACAATCTATATCAAAGACGGTGACAGCTGGATCGAAGCATCCGTATGCACCGAAAAAGGCTATGACGGCTACGGTGTACACTATAATGATGACGGTACGTACGGCTTCTCATTCGTTTACTCTATGGATAACCCCGATGTTGAACACACCTTCAGAGTCGTACAATAAAAATTTTCGTTGTAAAAGTTTTACAGCGGCAAGCGAAAGATATATTTCTGACGATTCATTTTATATTGAATAATTTGAGCCGACTGAGTTTTTACGCTCCGTCGGCTTTTTTTAGTAAATTAAGACTATAAAATAAATATGAAAAAATAGAAAAAATATTGATTTTTATTTATTACTATGTTATTTTTTAAATTATGAAAACATAATTAATATTATTTAAAGAAGAGATTTTATGACAGATAAAGAACTTAAAAAGCTCAGCAGACTCGAATTACTTGAACTTTTGTTAACAGAAAGCCGCGAAAATGAGAGGCTGAGAGAAGAGCTTGAAAGAGTAAAGAAAGAGAACACCGTTGAAAAAAGTGCACAGCAGTTGAATGAAACATCGAAGCAGCTCGACTCTGCTCTGCAGAAGCTTTCATCAATGCTCACAGGTTCTGCCGTCATTGCCGACCGTATTGATACAAACGGTGATGTAACCGAAAAAACCGATAATACACCGGCTGAGTCAAATGAAAACGAAGCGGATGCCGCAGAAGCCTCAGCAGTCGAAGCTGAAAATCCCGAAAACGGACAAGCTGTTGAAAGCTCAAAAGCTAAAACAGAGCAAACCGATACTCAGGAACAAAAGATGAATTCCATATACAAATCCGTTGATTACAACATCTACAAAAATCTTATGGTTTTCTTTATCCAAAACCCTTATAGTCTTGCCGTACTTCCGGATGATTTATGTAAAGAAATAACCGATCGTATTGACGGCATCAGAAGCCGCATCAGACAAAAGGCAGATAAATAAATTTCTATTCCCCTCATTAGGAGTATGCCCTAAATGAATATCAGAAAGCTAAAAAAGCCCACTCAGTTTCCTACAGTCAAGCAGATTGAGACAGCGATCTCCAAAGAAAGGTACTCGCAAAAATATAAAAAAGTTCTCAAAAGCACATTAGCATCCCTTATTGTTGTTGCGGCAATCGCTGTACTTATCGCTACTCTCGCTCTACCGGTGCTCCAGATTCAGGGAAACAGTATGGAACCGACTTTGAACAACGAAGATATTGTTGTGCTTCTCAAAACACCTCAGCTCAAAAGAGGTCAGCTTTGTTGCTTTTCATATCAGAATAAGCTGCTTATCAAACGTATTATCGGTATCCCCGGTGATATTATTGACATTGACAAGGACGGATACGTATATGTAAACGGTGAGCTTATTGATGAGCCGTACGTTATTGAAAGGTCTTTGGGTGAATGTGACATCACTTTTCCTGTAAGTGTAAAAGAAAACCATTTCTTTATTCTCGGAGACCACCGCTCAACCTCGATTGACAGCAGAAGCTCTGTGGTTGGTCAGATAGCCAGAGAGCAAATTGTAGGCAAGATTTTTTTCAGAATCTGGCCATTCAGCGATATGGAATTAATAGAAAGCTGAAAAAGTTTTATCAACAAATACGATTGAAAGGAGGCGGCAAACTTGGCCGGTATAGACAAAGAATACCTGAGAGCTCACAAGCTCTTCAGAGTACGCAACAAAAACCTGCTTTTTATCTTCCCCTTGATTGCCGTGCTCGTTGCAATCATAGTTTTCTGGTGGCTTAAGCTTACGGGTATTACTATAACCGGTGATGCTTTTTGCGGTGCTGACGAGCATACGCACACCGACGAATGCTACAGGTATGAACTGATATGCGATTTTAAAGACGATGATGCAGTTGTTGCCACCGAAACGACGGCAGATGAGCCGACTGATACCGAAGCATCGGAAACCGAAGCAGAAATAACTGAAACAACGGTTTCTTCAAGCCATACCCATACCGATGAATGTTACCGTAAAGAGCTCATCTGCACCATACCCGAACACAAACATTCAGCCGATTGTTTCCCCGACAAAAACGCAGATACGGAAACTAAGGACGACTGGATTGCGACCTTTGAAGATGTCGAAATCACAAACGACGTTGCAAAAAATATTGTCTCAATCGCTTCAACTCAAATAGGCTACAAAGAAAGTATACTCAATTACGAGTATGACGGTTTATCTGATAAAAACGGTTACACTCGTTACGGTGAATGGTACGGCAATCCATACGCTAAATGGAACTCAATATTCGTTTCCTTTTGCCTAAACTACGCAAACGCAAACAATGCCGACGCTCTGATGAGTGCTTCAGCAGAAGCGATGCGTCTCGCGTGGGAAGAACGGACGATTTATTCTTCTGCCGATGAGTATAACTGTTCGCTCGGTGATATAGTTTTCTTCGATACTGATTCAGACGGCAAGGCAGACCGTACCGGTATAGTTATGTACAGCAGTAGCGATATGCTTATAGCTGCCGAAGGTGATGTCAACGGTGCCGTTGACAGAGTAATTTACGAAAACTGCCAATCCGTTATGGGCTACGGTATGACCGATGAGCTCTACGCAGCGGAACATATTAGAGATTCTTCCGAACAAAGCGAAGACAGCTCACAGTCAACGGCAGATAACTCCGGCGAGCTTAACTTATATATCCCCAATGCAACCGATCCCGAAATGCAGGCAGAAGCCACTACCCCGAGCGTATTTAACAGCAATCCGCTCATTCTTATGTCTGCCGATGACCATAACATTACATACACTTCACATCTTGAAGATGAGGTTACCAACGCTGTTTTCAAGAAACAGTCAGGTGAAGTACTCGGCGATAACGATACCGTTTATATCGGTGAATCATATATAATTTCACTTGAATTCAGCGAAATCAACACAGGCAGCACCTGGACTCAGTTCAAATATGATGACGACGGTTATCTCACCTATCACGTACCGTCAAACCTTCATTGCGAGCCTTTTACCGACTGGCATTCAATTTCGGCAACGACAGAAAACGGAACGATCAAAGATGTCGGTGAATACTTTTTGGATGAAAACGGCTTGCTCAAAGTAAAATTCTTTGACGATGCCGACGGAGTAAACTTTATTGACAAGTACTCAAACGTAGACTTTACTATCGACTTTAACGCAACCGTCGCTTCAACTCAGTCAGGTTCAACAGCAGAGGTTGTTTTCAACGATAAAATCAACATCAATCTCAACGTCGACGGCGGCGCAGGTATGACACTTTCCAAAACTCACGGAGAATACGATTCCACCAACAACGAAATCGAGTTCACAATACGAATAGAAGCTACGCACGGCGTTGTACACGATCTTATTACAGATGATGAAATATGGGAGAATTACCACGCTCTGCTTGACACAATACTCGTAACCGACCTTGACGGAAACGTACTCGACCCTCAGCCTACGGTCAGCAATCACCCATACGGTGCCGCCGGCGGTTTCAGACTTTCGGGTTTCCCCGATTTTTCGGCAGGTAACGGCTTTCTTATCACCTACAAGGCTGCTGTAAACGACAATCTGCTCGGAAATGAAAAAGTCGGTATGTGGAACGGTGTAAATACATCAGCTACTGACTCAAAAGGTGTTAACATTCCCGGTTGGACAGAGGACTGGGTTGAGGTCGAGCTTGAAAAAATGGTAAAAGACGGTAAGCAAGCTGTCGTTGAAGATGCCAACGGCAACACAATACCCGTTATAGAATGGCAGATAGGCATCAGAAAAACCACCGCCAATCTGCAGGGAACGGTTGTTGTCGATACGCTCGGCGAAGGTCTTTCTTACTATACGGGAACGCCGATTCTTGTCAAGCGTTATGACGAATGGGGCAACAGGCTCGCCGATGCTTATATCAGCTGGAATGATGTAACGATAAACGGCAATTCGATGGAATTCCCGCTCCCCGACAGCTACGCGTGCGACATCATTTACTATACCTCATACGAAGATCTTGATGAAGGTGAAACCAAAAACTACACCAACAAAGCCAAGGTAACGATAAACGGCAAAGAAGAGCAGACTCAAGGCTCGGCAGACGTTGTCGGCTTTATACCTTACGTTCAAAAAACCGCACGCGGTGACGACGGTGAATACGTTTACTTTACGATTGAGGCAGACGTACCCGGAGTTATTAAAGACTGGGGGCATTTCTTCCTCACCGACCTTGCCGCGATATGGAACTATAACGGCAACGCACTGTATATTGAAAACATTCCGCAGGATATGGTTGTAACGGCTACAACGGCAAGCGGACAAACCATAAACTTTACTCCTTACAAAGCAGGAGGCTCCGTAGAAAACACGTTTATAATCATTTCTCCTTCTATGGAAAACGGACATCACAGTTTCAATATTCTGTTCAACACGGCTGACCGTGATTTTACTTCTTCCAAATGGATTCTCGATGAAGACTCAACGCTTAATATAACCTATAAGCTCCCGTTTGATGCAAAAACAGGTACAGAGTGGGAAGGCGAGCTTACGGGTGACCAAACCCTTGAGGATGTACTTCTGCAGGGTAACATGCTCTCAAACGAGGTCTACTTTAACTATACCGAAACTATATCCACAGTCGGGTCAGCATCTTATGAATACGCACCGATGATAACAAAGAAATCCGTTACTCACGAAGACGGCACGGTAGATTACACGGTTGTATTCAACAACACTGTTCCCGGCTCTGGCGGCGGTGAAGGTTACCTCAACGGTTCGATAGCTTCTGCCTGGTTTGAGGACACTTTTGATGAAAAAATGGAATACGTACCCGGTTCGCTCACCGTAACGTGCTATTCTCCCTGGCAGACCAATCTGTGGGTAATGAAATACAAGTATAACGGAAACGTAACCGGCAATACGATCTACGCAGAAGCAAGCGAAATGGTGTCCTACGATTATAACGAAGAAGCAACACAGTACGGCTGGGATTTCATGCAGGGCACCAAGAATTTCAGCGATTATTACAAATGGTCAGGTCAAGGCGGAAACTTTGTTTTCACATATAAGCTAAAGCTCAAGGATGAGTACCTTTACACCACGGAACACTCTAAAATTGAGCTTAATAATACGGCAGAGCTCACGTGGAGCAACGACGGCTCATCGGGTCCGGTCACAGATACAACTGAATTCGTTACGGGTCTTGTTGAAAAAATAGCCGTACAGAAAGACTCCAAGCTTGACTTTGATATACATATCAACCGCAACGCGCTGGATATTCTTCCCGGCACGGATACGCTGACCATTGAAGATACGATGACGCCAAACCTTTCGGTTTACTGGGATACAATCAAGCTCCTCTACGAAGACGAAAACGGTAATTGGATAGATTTTGATTCCGACCAAAGCGAATATGACTTCAACGTTACCTATGACCCGGCTTCAAACAAGCTGACGTTTGTAATACCCGACAGTCTGCACATAAGAGTAGATTATACGACCCTTATAACCGAAAGCGGCCTTGTATCCATAAACAACTCCGTAAACATCGCCGGTAAAGCAGAAATTTCCGATATTGTCGATGCTTTGTTCCGTGTAGAAGAACACAGCGGCGGTGCTACGGGTTCAAATCACAGCATAACCCTCATTAAGCAGGACGGCCTTACAAATGCCCGTTTGCCCGATGCAAAATTCATACTTTACGGCCCTATGGGTGACCCGAATGCAACAATACCGCAGGGCGTATCACCGACTGTCATAACAGAAGACGGTACTTTGCTTAAATACATCGGCTCATACACAACGGGAGCTGACGGCACGGTTTTTATCGAAACACAGTACCTTACCATCGGCGGTCCGTATGCATTAGTCGAAAGAATCGCCCCCGACGGATATGAACTGCTGAAAACACCTGTTTACTTCTATTTCTACGATACAGACCCAAACGGTGTTATTCAGACGGTAACCACACTTATAGCTGTAGAAAACTTTTCAGGCAGCTTCATAATCCCGGAAACAGGCAGTGCGGGATTATTCATCACGGCAACAATCGGTTTTGCTGTTACGGCACTTCCGGTTTTGTATAGTTTGATTCGTCACAAAAGGAAAAGGAGATTATTATAAATAATCCCCCGGGGAAAATTTTCCTGTTGCGACGAAGAGAACAAAAAAATAAAAAAAATTACAGAAAGGAAAAAAAGTTATGAAGAAATTGTTTGCAGTTTTATTGTCAATCGCCCTCGTTCTTTCAATGGGAGTTGTTGCTTTCGCAGCAGACAACGGTACAATCACCATTACCAATGCAATCGACGGTTCAGAGTACGATGTCTATAAGATGCTCGACTTTGAAGCTGCATCAGCAGACGGTAAGAGCGGTGTTTACACAATCGAAGACGGTTGGGCAGACTTCTTCGCAGCTGCTCCTGCAACAGATTACTTTACCGTAACAGACAACAACGGTAAGGTTACAGTTGCTCTTAAAGACGGTGTTGACGAAGTTGACCAGACTCTTGCAAAGGCAGCTATTGCTTATGCAGAGGCTAACGGCATTGCAGCAACAAAGACAGCTACAGCTGCCGGCACAACAGTCGAGTTCACAGGTCTTGACCTTGGTTACTACGCAATCGATACCTCTCTCGGTACTCTTTGCGCACTTACCAACACAAACTCCGACTTCACAGCTGCTGAAAAGAATGAGAAGCCTGACATCGACAAAGAGGTTCAGGAAGACAAGGACAACAGCTGGGGCAAGGTAAACGATGCTGACATCGATCAGAAAGTCAACTACAAGTCCACAATCGTTGTTGGTGTCGGTGCAACAAACTATGTAATGCACGATACCATGGAGGAAGGCCTTACATTTGATCCTGACAGTGTTGTTGTTACTCTTGAAGACGGCACAGTTGTTGACTACTACGAATTAGTAGTTAATCCCGACGACGGTCACACATTCGACGTTGAGTTTGAAAACGCTTTCATCGAAGGTCTTGCTAAAGGCACAAAGATCATCGTCACATACTCTGCAACTCTTAACGAGAAAGCAAAGATCGCTGTAGACGGTAACGACAACACAGTTTACCTCTCCTACGGTGAAGACAGCACTTGGGAAACAGAAGAGCACAAGACAACAACTTACACATGGAAGCTCGACGTACTCAAGTACACACTTGACGGCGACAGCAAAGTAGAGCTTGCAGGTGCTAAGTTCCAGCTTCTTGCTTCAAACGGTGCTGCTATCAAGTTCACAAAGGTTGCTGACACTGACGGCGTTCCCACTTACATGGTTGACGTTGACGGCACAGTCACTGAAATCGAGACAGATACAACAGGTAAGTTCTACATTGTTGGTCTTGACGAAGGTGCTTACAAGCTCGAAGAAACAGCAGCTCCCGAGGGTTACAACAAGCTTGCTAACCCCATCGATGTAACAATCACAAGCGAGCACGATGATGCTGGTCTCGTAGCTACATACAAAGTTAACGATGCAGAGCCTGCAACAATCGAAGTAGAAAACAAGACCGGCGGTCTCCTCCCCGAAACCGGCGGTATCGGTACAACTATCTTCACAGTTGTAGGTATTGTCCTTATGGTTGCAGCAGCTATCATCCTCATCACAAAGAAGAGAATGAACGCATACGCATGAAGGGGTAAAGAGTCGGATGACTCGGAAGAACCGACAGACGGTTCCGACAAATAAACCCTGTTAATTTTCCAAATTAATATTCACCCCCTGTCGGCATTGTGTCGGCAGGGGGATGAACCCCCCGGATATATCAATGTGAAATTCTGACCGTTATTACCGACTTCGTTTCGGTTGTAGCGTTGAGAATTTTAAATCCGAACCAAGAGATTCAGTTATTATGAAGAATAATAAAACCCAACAAAAAAAACAAAAGAATAAACAGAAAAAAAAGAACGGTTTGACCTCGACGATTATTCTCGTGGCAATCTTTCTCGTAGGTTTGTGCGTCCTTCTTTATCCTACTGTCAGTGATTTCTGGAATGAAAAAAGGCAGTCTCAGGCAATTATGAATTACGACGACTTGATTCTCGACCTCACACCTGAAGACTATTCGGAGCATTTCAGAAAAGCAAACGAATACAATCGCAAGCTCCGACTTATTTCCTCTCCGTTTATCGGACACACCGAGCTTGCCGACGAGTATTATTCCGTGCTCGACATTAACGGCAACGGAATGATGGGTTATATTACGATTGAAAAAATCAAAGTACAGTT
Source organism: Acutalibacteraceae bacterium (assembly GCA_045587505.1). Lineage (GTDB taxonomy): Bacteria > Bacillota > Clostridia > Oscillospirales > Acutalibacteraceae > CAG-488. The sequence continues at coordinate 2,504 of JAZNCK010000061.1, read as the reverse complement.
GCCCATCTATCACGGCACAAGCGATAAGGTGCTCAACTCAGCCGTCGGTCACGTAGAAGGCTCTTCACTTCCTGTCGGCGGCCAGAACACGCACTGCGTGCTTTCTGCTCACCGCGGTCTGCCTTCGGCAAAGCTGTTCACCAACCTTGACAAGCTTGAAGAGGGCGATGTTTTCACAATAAAAATTCTCGATCAGCTCTTCACTTATCAGGTCGATCAGATACTCATTGTAGTGCCCGATAAAATTGACGATATGTACGTTGTACCGGGCGAAGACTACTGCACGCTCGTAACCTGCACACCGTACGGTATCAATACTCACCGTATGCTTGTACGCGGCACGAGAATTGAAAATATTGAAGAAGAGAAAAAAATCAACGTTATTACAGACGCGTATCAGATAGACCCGCTTATCGTAACCCCTGCCGTTGCAGCTCCGATGCTGGCTGCTCTGCTTATTTTCCTTATGGTAAAATCATCAAAAAACAAGAAAAGCGCTAAAGAAAAGAACAAAGAAAACAAGAGAGAAGAATAAAGAAAGGCGGTATCAGAATGAAAGCAAAAAGAATCACAACGCTTCTTATGGCTGTTCTTATGGCAGCAGCAATGTTTACGTCTGCTTTTTCTCTGACCTCCGCTGCACTTACAAGCCGTAACGGCAGTATAACGCTCCACGTTATAAGCTCTTCCACGGGCAACCCTATCAGCGGCGCTACCTTCCGCCTGTATCACTTTGCAAACGCATATGAAGCCGGCAGCGGTGTAAGGTATGAGTTTATCTCACCGTATCAGAATGCCGGCGTTGCCTTGGATAATCTTCAGGATTCATATCTGCCAATACATCTTGCTCACTTTGCAAAAGTGCGTGCACTTCCCTATATGTCAAAGAATTCCGATGCTTCAGGCGAAATTGTATTTGATGACCTTACTCCGGGTCTGTACCTTATTGTTCCCTATGCAAATTTTGACGGTCATTTTACACCGACTCCGTTTATTATAAATATTCCCGGATACAACTCAAGCGAAAGCATTTGGGAATACGATATCGTCGCAACTCCGAAAATGATTATCATCGGAGGTAACCTGAACACGCTTACCACCTATTTGAGCATTCAGAAAAAATGGGAAACGGATCAGAAGCTGCCCGACAGCATTACCGTTGTTCTGCTGCGCGATATGGAAGAATATGACGAAATCAAGCTAAGTGCGAGCAACAACTGGTACTACCGATGGGATAACCTTACGAAAGACCACGTATGGAGCGTGGTCGAAATGGAGGTTCCCGACGGATACGCAGTCCGCTACGAAGCCTCGTCAAACACCGTCACGATAATTAACAAATACGAACCCGAAGAGGAAACAACCGACAATCCGCCTCCCGGTGACACTACAACCCGCCCGGTTGACTTAGGTACAACCCGTCCCGGTGAAGATAGCAGCACAAACCCGGGTAGCAGCGAAGATACTACATTCCCCGGCGGCAACACAACCCGTCCGGGTGACGGCGACGGTACGACCTCCGATAATACCGGAGAAACAACCGACAGAGACGAGCTTATCGATACGGGTCAGCTCAACTGGCCTGTTCCGCTTATGGCAATTGCAGGTCTGCTGTTTTTCAGCACAGGTTGGGCAATGCTGAATCTCGGGAAGAAAGAGACTGAATAAATTAAGAAAAGAGGTGCTGCTTTAAATGAAAAAGAAAATCGGTATCGCGTTTATGATGTCGGGTCTGGTTCTTATTCTTTTTGCTGCAGCTCTTCTTATATACAACAATTCCGAAAACAAGCGTGCCAAAGAGCAATCTGATTTAATTATCGATTCATTAATGGGTGAAATCGAACAAAACCAACTTACCGAAATTGAAACAGACCCTTTTGAAACGGAAATGAAGAGTGTCGAAATAAACGGTAACGGTTATATCGGCTATATCTGTATTCCCGTCCTCGGTATTGAGCTTCCCGTTATGGATAACTGGGATTATAACAAGCTGAAAATCTCACCCTGCCGCTATTACGGCTCAATCAAAACCGATAATCTGGTAATTGCTGCCCATAATTACAGAAGCCATTTCAAATACATCAATCGGCTCAAGCCAAACGATACGGTAATATTTACAGATACAGAAGGAAACAACCATACGTACACCGTTGCCGCAATTGAAACCTTAAAGCCGACAGAAACGGAAAAAGTAAAGGATACCGGAGATGACCTCATACTTTACACCTGTACGTACTCGGGCAATGACAGAATAGTTGTAAGATGCTTCAAATCAAACTGAAAGCACTCGTTCGCACACAAGTACATTGAAGTAAAAAAACCGATGCACGAAATCGTGCATCGGTTTTTTTCAAATTCAGCTCTCGCGGTTTTGTCAAACCCGAATCATATTCTTCAACCGTAAAGCTTATTTATTATAATGAAAGTGCTTTTTCAACAAGCTCATATGCCTTTTCGACAACTGCTTCATCACCCTCTTCAAGGTTAAGCAGAGGAGCTCTTAC
>JAZNCK010000060.1:0-6302 GCA_045587505.1 Acutalibacteraceae bacterium | reverse complement strand
ATCGACAGGTACACTCACAATCAGCGGTGAGGGAAAGATGGATGACTATGCATCAGCATTTGATATACCGTGGGAAGAAATAAGATATGACATTAAGTCGATTGTTTTACCTGATGGTTTGACAGGAATAGGTGCGAGAGCTTTTTGGGGTTGCAGTATTTATGGAAATGTTTACATTCCTGCCGGTGTCTCTTATATCGGTGAATGTGCATTCCGGTCTTGTGATGCTCTCCAAAATATCAATGTTGATAGTCTCAACACAGTTTATGCAAGTGAAAACGGAATATTGTTTAATAAAACCAAGTCGGAGATCATTTGTTATCCTGCAGGAAAAATGGATACACAATATGAGATTCCTCAAAGCGTCAGAGTGATCGGCGACTATGCCTTTGAGGGTTGTTTTCACCTTAAAGAAATAACAATTCCTGACGGAGTAACAAGCATTGGTGAGGAAGCATTCAGCAACTGTGAGCAGCTCAGAAGTATTGCTATCCCTGATTCTGTTACAAGCATAGGAACTGCAGCTTTTGAGAGCTGTAACAGCCTTGTAACAGCATCTGTCGGAAACGGTGTGACGAGCATTCCGGAGCGAATGTTTGGCTATTGTCCAAAATTAAAAGAAGTAACTCTGTGTGAGGGTGTTACGGAAATAGGCAAAGAGGCTTTTGGAAGCTGCGATCAACTTAGGACTGTAAATATTCCCTTAAGTGTGAGTCGTATCGGTGAAAACGCTTTTAATTGTTATAATCTTAGCGAAGCTTGTTATCCGGGAACCAAAGAGCAGTGGTCATTGATCGATATCAGCGGAGATACATATCGTCTTGATAAAGCCATTGTTTATGAATGTAATTCTGAAAATGCTAATTATGGTTCCGGCAAATGCGGTGATAATCTGGAATGGATTCTTTATGCCGACGGTGATTTTGTTATCACAGGAACAGGTGATATGTATGATTACGATTATAACAATTCACCGTGGGAATATTTTGACAAAAAAGTCAAGACAGTATCATTGCCGGAAGGTCTGACCGGTATAGGTGACCATGCATTTTATCACTTTCTGAATGTTACGGACATTACGATACCTGAGAGTGTTACACGAATAGGAAACTCAGCGTTTGCACTTTGTCTTTTTCTGACGGAAATTAATATCCCTGAAAATGTTACATCAATAGGCGAAGGAGCTTTTAATTACTGTATCCGACTTAAAAGTGTTACAATTCCTGATGGAGTAAAATCAATCGCTCCCGGTGCTTTTTCCATGTGTCACTCACTTGAAGAGATTACAGTTGATCCGGAAAACACAGCCTATTTTACAGACGAAAAGGGTGTGCTGTACGATACGGAACAGACAGTGGCTCTTGCCTTCCCCATAAAAGGAATTACTGATTACACAATACCGGCAAGTGTAGAGTATTTGGCATTAACAAATCTTATTTATGCAAAAGATCTCAGAAATTTGTTTGTTGAAGAGGGAAATGCCTCCTATTCAAGCGATGCGAACGGTGTGCTGTACAATAAAGATAAAACCGAAATACTGCTTTATCCTATCAATAATCAGACAGTAAAGTATACAGTTCCTGATACTGTCACAGGCTCGGATTATATATTTGCAGGATTGAAGAATCTTGAGGAAATTGTAATACCGTCAGGTGTAGATGCTGATTCCTTTTTTATGTTCTGTGAAAATCTTAAAACAGTAACAATAGGTGCGGACGTTGACTATATTCAGAGTGTCGGTTTTGCAGGCTGTAAAAACCTTGAAAAAATTGTGGTATCTGAAGATAATCCGAATTATTCCTCGGATGAGAACGGTGTTCTTTATAATAAGGATAAAACTGAGCTTATGTATGTTCCCGCAAAAAGCTTTGAGGATACATTTGAAATACCCGACACTGTAGTTACCGTAGATAGCGCTGCTTTTATAGATTGTGAAAATTTTACCCTTATAATTCCGGAAACGACACTCGATTTGGATTTTTCGTACTTATCTGCCAAGGAGTTTATTGTAAGTGAAGATCATCCTACGCTGAAAGCGATTGACGGTGTTCTTTATTTTTGCGAAACCGATGAAAACGGGAACGAAATAACGGGATTGTTAAAATATCCCGTCTGCAGCGATCGAAAAGATTTTTTTGTTCCTGAAAATGTAGTAATAGCAGCCCCCAATGCATTTTACAGCCCAACATCGTATGTTCATTATCCCACGAATTTAGGTGTTGAACCCGACGAATCTCGTATGATTTACAAGGTACCTGAAGATCTGACACTTCATTTTTCTTCACCAACGGAAGAAGTATTGTTGGAATACTTATTCTTTATGAAAGGTCCGAAGAGCATTTATCTTTGCGATGTAAAAACAGAAAATATGACTCCTGAAACGGTTGTTGAATATATCAATACGTATCTGGATGACTATTGCAAAGGTATCGAAGAAGAGCTCGAAGAAAAGCTTAAAGATTATGATATACATGTTGCGGAATTCTACAGACAGCTTTATAAAGAAGAACGTGAAATAATACCTGTTTTTAAGCTTTGTGACGGAGAGCATTCAACGTTACATTCTTACACTGCAACAGTAACAACAGCGCCTACCTGTACAACAGAGGGTGTTATGACCTATACTTGTGCCTGTGGTGATACTTATACTGAGGTAATTCCGGCAACAGATCACTCTTGGGGAGAATGGGTAGTCGTAACACAGCCTACAAATTATCAGGAAGGTCTCAAGCAGAGGGCTTGCTCCTCTTGTGGTGACAGACAGGAAGAAACAATTCCGGCAAACGGTGATTTTAAGTTTGAGTTTGATAAAGACAGCGGAACACTCACTGTCAGCGGAGCGGGTATTGTTGATGCAGGCTTTGAAAACGAGCAGGATCTTAAGGGAAAAGTAAAATATATTGAGTTCACAGACGGTATCACAGGTATTGGTAAAAATGCATTCAGCGGCTTTACCGCACTCAAGGAAGTTTATCTTCCTGAAACTGTAACCGAGATTGCTGCAGGAGCTTTCTCAGATTGCGAAAACCTTTCAATTGTAACAATGCTTGCGGACAACGTTTCTGTTGAAAACAGCGCATTTACAAACGCAAACTCACGTCTGTTCTTTGTCGCTAAGTCCGGAACGCAGACATTGTCCTCACTTGAAGGCGCAGGATTTACTACGGTTCCGTTCAGCGTGACAGCAGATGAAAAAATGGAAGGCAAGAAAGTTCTTGCATTTGGCGGAAAGACCGTTCTTTATGATTCGCTTGATTATAATTACGTTTCAAACCTCATGTTTTCTGTTCCGGATCTGTATTATGTGAAGTTTGACAAAATGACTTTACACGGTGTTCCGACTTCACAGGATTTTATCGTTGGCATTGATGTTCCTGAAGCAAACGTTGATGTAAACGAGGAATACCTGACTATGACGGACGTATATATGTACGTGAAAGTTGACGGTGAAAACGTAAGCTTTGCTGAAATGCTCGAAAGAATTGCAAACGGCGATTACAGCGGCATGGTGTTTACCGATTACACAGAAGATAGCGAAGAAAAAACATTTATCCAGCAAATAGCGGAATTCTTTGATCGTATAGCAGAAAGTTTCGAAGATGCTTTCTCGTTTGTGACTGAAGCGTTTAATGCAATTATCGGAACGATTACAAGATTATGGAAAAAGATCTGGAAATAAAAAGCAGGAGCTCTCGCACGAGAGCTCCTTAGTTTTTCAGAAAAGAATGGCAACTTTGATTGAAAACGTTGTGTCTGTACAGGAAAGTGTAACGGCACCGTTATTCTTCTGCACGGTTCGCTTGATGTTTTCGAGGCCCAGACCGTGGTTTTCCGTGTCACGCTTTGTGGTTCGGATTGTATTGTTTTTAATTTCAACCTTTTTCTTTACAGGATTTGAAACAGTAATTGTGAAACCTTTATCGTTCAGGATTGAATTGATTGTTATTTCGCAGGGTGCTATTTCCTCACAGGCGCGGATTGCATTGTCAAGAGAGTTTGCAAGGATTGTGCAAAGATCACTGTTACTGATGTTGCGAGCAGGAATGGCTCCTTCAAACTTTATTGTGATATTATTTTCAGATGCTTCTTTTGCCTTATGAGAAATGAGCGCATCGGCAAAGTAATTACCCGTAACATACTTGCTTTCGGTTTCTTTGATATCAAGTGAAAGTTTGCTGAGATGTTCCTTGGCGTCGTCGTATTTGCCGTCTTCGAGAAGTATCCCGAGCATATAGAGGTTATTCTTTATATCATGTCTGAATCGGCGGATGTCCTGATTTTTTTCAGCGAGTTGCTCGTAGTGAAGAATCTGACGGTCAAGCTGCTCAAGCGAATCCTTTTCTTTGAGTGATGCACTGATATATTTCGAAATAACGTAGGACAGGCAGATAACAGTAAGGCCTGATGCCGCAATAAGTAAGCCTTGCGCAAGTTCGACAAATGCGGTTTCCTGACGTGAAAATTCAAGAATGTACTGTGTAGCAAATGCTGCGCTGACGATTACAACATAGAAAAACGCAGGAATTTTTTCAAAAAATTCCATTGGGACAAGGAAGTTGCGCTTGTAATATATTATACAGAAGACAATAAGAAGAGCTCCGATGACTCCACAGTAAAGTGCGTTTTCAATGGGTCGGTTTACGATTCCTGCGCTTGTATAAATGACAGAAACTACAATGTCAAGAATTACGTTTATAATAAATCCGCAAAGGAAGAAAACACGTTTTTTGGTAGGCTTCAATATGCAGTACGGAAACAGAGCGAAGCTGAAAACGGTTGCATAGTCTACACACATCTGGAGGTCTTCCGGGTTGATTTTAAGAATATACGGAACAATTGTAAGCGCAAGGACACCGACAGAAAAAAGTGCAGTTGCAAATTTCTTTATATGTATCGGGTATCCGATAAGTTTGTTAAGGATAAAGAGGACCAACGCAACACCAAGGATATCTTTTGCGATGTATGAGATACATTCAATCATAATACTTCACCTTTGATTTATTTCAATGTAACGGTTAAGCAGATCGTTATAATTTTTCTTGCTTATGGTGACGGTTTCACCGTTTTCCATTAGTACGCCTTTCGAATTGAGCTGTTTTATTTTTCTGATATTAACAAGGTATGTGCGGTGAGTTCTGAAAAAGCCGTAATCACTGAGCTCTTCTTCAAAATCACTGATGCTCTTGTGGCAGGTGAGTTCGTCGCTGTCAGTATAGATAGTAATGTTTTTATGTAATGCTTCCAAAAAGATAATTCTGTCAATGTCGATAAAATGAGTGTCATTGCCTACTCTGACGCTGATTCTTCCGGACTTTTTCTTTGAATTGAAATATGCATCAAGAGCGCTGTAAAACGACTCTTTTTCAACCGGTTTGCATATAAAGCGGGTGAAGTCCACATTCTGAGCTTTATATATCAGGTCGTGATACGAGGTCATAAAGATAATACCCGTATGTTCGCCACCCGTTTCACGGATAACCTGAGCAAACTGCATACCTGTCATAAGATCGGAATCGTCAGGGTTTATCGTATCATCGTTCATATTGTGGTCAAGAAGAAAAAGATCAAATTCTTTGATTTTATCTTTTAACCCTTCGTATGAAGAAAAAGTTTCATAAGTTACATCATAATTGCGCAAATGGATATAATCTTCAAGCAGAGAAGCAACTTTTTTAACAATAACCTGTTCATTGTCACATACAGCAATTTTCATTGTCTCACCCGTAAAGTCATTTTCATTATTTTTCATTCTATCATTTATTCACATTAAAAACAATATTATTTTTTAACTTTGTTCGAGTTGTCGGTAAGCTCGTATGTATACGGTTTATTAAATTGCGATAACCTTGAAAAACTTTTTCAGAACATTATCATAGTTGACAGTTTCTTATCTTGGATTTATAATTTATAACAGAAACAATTATTCGGAGGTGTAGTATGGCAACTTTGAAACTTATTTTAGCTTTTTTTCTTTCAATTTTCCGTATTCTTTCGCCTGTAGGAGCACTTGTCGTGAATTTCGGTGAAAGCAATTTCTTTACGGAATGGTCGGCAACGGATGAATTTACAACAGAATATTGCGCAGAAATTGAAAAGAATCCCGATGAAGATTTTATCATTCTCAATCTCGCGGACATTCAGCTTAAGGATGATCTCGTTTATGAAGAAGAGGGCGAGAAGACAGTCGAGATGATTGATAATCTTGTTAAAGAAACCGAGCCGGACCTCATCACGCTGACGGGTGATAATGCTTGGGGAACGATAGCGTATATCAACCTTGTCAAGCAGATTGACGCTTACGG
>JAZNCK010000059.1:0-2178 GCA_045587505.1 Acutalibacteraceae bacterium | reverse complement strand
TTCGCTTTCGAGCTTTTCAATTATCTCATTGCTGTGAGATGAAGTACAGCCCGTACCGCCGCAGACAAGAACGTGGGAACGATACATTTTGTTTCCTCCTTGTTATTTGGCAACAGCGCCGACTGTGTATTCTGTAACGACATTACCGTTTACGATGTGGTCGTTAACAACCTTTGCTACTTTTTCTGCTGACATCTGAACGTATGTGACTTTCTCCTGGCCGGGTACGAAAACCTCGACGATGGGCTCATACTGGCACATACCGATGCAGCCTGTCTGTGAAACTGTGACACCCTTGAGTGCACGTCGTGCAAGCTCCTCTGTGAAAGCATTCATAACGGGACGTGCGCCTGCTGCGATACCGCAGGTAGCCATACCGACTACGATTCTTGTTGCTTCTTCACTGTCGTTTCTTGCTGTCATAGCGTTGAGTGTACGCTCTTTGATTGCCTGAAGTTCTGCAAGTGATTTCATTTAGGTTACACCTCCGAGTAGGATATTGGTTTGTTCATTGATATAGTCTTTCATCCACTGCACCACCTCCGGCTCGTCGAGAGGTACTCCGCCGAGTATCTCACGCATCTCAGCCGTATTGAGGGTAAAGCTTTCGCTGTCCCTGCTTCTGGTGTAGATGAAATCTCTGTCTGTGTTCATTGAGATAAGTATTACAACTGTCGAGGTTACATCGCCAAGCGGTGTAAAGTCGATACTGTCGGTTTTGAAAAGAGCCGAAGTAGTTGTACCCTTACCTTTTTCGCTTTCTATCTTTAAGCATCCGCCCGTCTGCTCTGCTGCGAGCTTGAACAGCGGTATACCCATACCGACCTTGCGTGTTGTGCGTGTGGTAAAAAACGGGTCAAGCACGTTGGTAACCTGCTCAGCCGTCATACCGCAACCGTTGTCGCTGACAGTTATTGTCAGCTCGTGCTTTGCGGTATTCTCCGCAACAGTGATAGTTGTAAGGCTTGCGCCGGCTGCTATCGAATTCTGTGCAATGTCGAGAATATTGAGTGAAAGCTCACGCATAAATTATCAGTCCTTGTATTTTGCAAGGATACCTGCAATCTGGTCAGGTGTAAGCTTGCCGTAAACATCGTCGTTGATGTTCATAACGGGAGCAAGACCGCAAGCACCGATACAACGGCTTGCCTCGAGTGAGAAGATACCGTCTTCTGTGCACTCACCTGCTGCGATACCGAGCTGCTTTGAAATCTCGTCAAGTACCGACTGAGCACCCTTAACATAACAAGCTGTACCAAGGCATACGGAAATGTTGTACTTGCCCTTGGGTGAAAGTGAGAACTGAGCATAAAAAGTGGAAACACCGTAAACCTTTTCAAGCGGAATATCCATACCCTCTGCAATCATAACCTGAACCTCGAAGGGAAGGTAACCGTAGATTGCCTGTGCCTGCTGCATTACATGCATAAGCATACTGGAATCATTCTTGTTCTCTTCGATGATTGCGTTGAGCTGTGCCTCCTGCTCGGGTGTGCCCTTGAAGGGGAGTTTGCTGATTTTTTTAAGCATTCGACTTTGCCTCCTTTGTCGTAGAGTGTTAACCGCACGGTTTGCCGTACGATATGCATAGGTCTTAAACTATACTTGCATACATCTCGAATTATATCACAGTGCAAAATAATTGTCCATATATTATAAATAAAAAAAACAAAGCATTTTGCCGAAAATTCTGTACTTCCTGCCATAATACAGCAAAAAAGAACTGCGGCATTTTTATATGCCGCAGGCTTTACTGCACTTATTTTACTGTGATAAAGCTCTTTACAACAGAATCTTCATCGACCATATCTTCATCATATTCGCCGGTAAAGTATTCGAGCTGAATCTTGACTTCTGAAATTGCTTCCTGAACGGATTTATCGCCGATTGCAGAGGTATCAACAAGAACATTTACGGGAAGAATCTGCTTATCCTTTGCAGGCATACCGAACTCACCGTACTGTGAAACACTGCATACCCAGACACCGTTTTTGCCGTTATTCTCGGCAATAATTCCGTAAATATTAAGGTCACTTGTAGTCTTGTTTTCAATTTCGATATTGAGCACATACCACTGCCATGTGCTGCCGTCAGCAAGCACCTTTGAAGCAGTTGCACTGTCAAGACCGAAGAGTTTTGATTCGCTGTTGAACGCTGCTGAATTTCCCTTGTAAGACT
>JAZNCK010000058.1:0-33831 GCA_045587505.1 Acutalibacteraceae bacterium | reverse complement strand
AACCGTTAACAACTGCCTTAACACGCTTAATGTTCGGCTTCCATGTTCTGTTTGAACGTCTGTGTGAGTGAGAAACCTGAATACCGAAAGAAACACCTTTGCCGCAGAATTCGCATTTTGCCATAACTCGGCACCTCCTTTTGAATTACGAATATTAAACAACATTTCGTATAATAACAGATATTTTTAAAAAAATCAACCTTTTTTCGAAACAATTTTAAAAAATATTTAGAAAAATACTATTGCTTTTTTCTTTTGACTAATGTATAATACATCTATCGAACATTTGTACGGATATCGGAGGTATTATTATGGCTGATAAACAAAAGGCTTTGGAAACCGCAATTGCCCAGCTTGAGAAGCAGTACGGTAAAGGAACAGTTATGCGTCTGGGTCAGAATGCAGGTATGACTGTTGAGGCAATTTCGACCGGTTCGCTCTCACTCGACGTGGCTACGGGTATCGGTGGTCTCCCGAAGGGCAGAATTGTAGAAATATACGGACCTGAGTCTTCAGGTAAAACAACTCTCGCACTCCACGCTGTTGCCGAAGCACAGAAAGCAGGCGGGGAAGCTGCTTTTATCGACGCTGAACATGCTCTGGATCCGGTTTATGCCGCCAATCTCGGCGTTGATGTTGATTCACTTCTTGTTGCTCAGCCGGATAACGGTGAGCAGGCACTTGAAATTGCAGAAGCACTCGTACGTTCAGGTGCTATTGATATTGTTGTTGTTGACTCCGTTGCTGCTCTTGTTCCGCGTTCGGAAATTGAGGGCGAGATGGGTGATTCTCACGTCGGTCAGCATGCAAGACTTATGTCTCAGGCACTCAGAAAACTTGCAGGTGCAATCAATAAATCAAATACTATTATAATATTTATTAACCAGCTCCGTGAAAAAATCGGTGTTATGTACGGTAATCCGGAAACCACAACGGGCGGTCGTGCGCTTAAGTTCTATGCTTCTATGCGTATGGATGTCCGCCGTACAGAATCAATCAAGGGTGCAGGCAATGAATTTATCGGTTCAAGAACAAGGGTTAAAATCGTAAAGAACAAGGTTTCACCTCCGTTCAAAGAGGCGGAGTTTGATATTATGTTCGGCGAGGGTATCTCCAAGGTCGGTGAAATCCTTGATATTGCCGTTATGCTTGATATCGTCAACAAAAGCGGTGCATGGTTCTCCTATGGTGAAACAAGACTCGGTCAGGGTAGAGATAACGTCAAAGAACTTATCAAGAATGATCCTGAACTTATGGCAGAACTTGAACAGAAAATCAGAGAAAATATGGATAGACTTTCAAATATGTCTAAGGCTTCAGCTAAGAAGGGGCTTAAGGTGCCTGCTGCATCTGTGGCTACGTCAGCTCCGTCAGCACCTGTGACTACGTCAGCTCCGTCAGCACCTGTGACCAAGGCTTCTGCTAAGGCAAAACTTGACATTGCGGTAGATGACTGATGAAAATTACAGCGAAACAGGGTAAAGGTACCAAAATACATATTCATATTGACGGTGAATACCTTTTAACCGTGGACGAGGACTTCTGGTTTTCAAGCGGTTATGTTTCGGGTGATGAAATTGACTGTGCGGGACTTGTTGCCTTTAAAGAGGCGGCAGGCTCCCGCCTTGCTTTTAACAGTGCGATGTACAGTCTTGATATACGTGATCACTCCGAAAGGGAGATACGGCAGAAGCTTTCACGCAAGTATGACGAGCAGTCTGTGGATACTGCTGTTGAAAAACTTCTTGATTTAGGTCTTGTCAACGACCGTCGTTATGCTGAACTTCTCACTCGTGAACTTTTTGAAAGAAAAAAGTACGGTAAAAACCGTGTGAAAAGTGAGCTTTTCCGAAAAGGTATTGCAACGGATACCATAAATGAGGTGCTTGAAGCCTACGAAGAAGAGAATGAACCGAATAGTGTAAAAAGAATAGTTGATATTATCGAAAAAAAATATTATAATAAATTACTTGATGAAAAATCGCGGCAGAAAGTTTTTGCTGCACTTGTGCGTCTGGGGTACTCTTTTTCAGATATCCGTGAGGCTATGAGTGAGTTTTCATCGGATGAATATTTCGAGGAATATTAAGGTGATACTATGGCTTATCAGATTGGAATGATTTCGCTCGGCTGCCCGAAAAATCAGGTTGACGCAGAGCGTATGCTTGCACTCATTGACGAAGCAGGGCACAGCATAGTTGATTATGTTGACGGTTGTGATGTTGTTATAATCAACACCTGCGGTTTTATCGATGATGCAAAAAAGGAAGCAATTGAGAATATTCTTGATACTGTTGAACTCAAAAATGAGGGTCTTGTTAAAAAGATTATCGTTGCCGGTTGTCTTGCACAGCGTCATAAGGAAGAAATAGCAAAGGAAATTCCGGAGGTTGATGCTGTTATCGGTATAGGTGCAGACGGCGACATTCTTAAAGTTATCGATGAGGTTATGGAATCAGATTCGGTTGTAGAGAAATTTCCTCCTCAGTCAGAATTGCCTCTCGACGGTCAGAGAATCCTTACAACACCTGAGCATTGGGCATACCTTAAAATCGCTGACGGATGCTCCAACAGATGTACGTACTGTACGATTCCGTCAATCCGCGGTGATATGCGAAGCCGCACAATGGAAAATATCTGCGACGAAGCAAAGCAGCTTGCAGAAGTCGGTGTCAAGGAAGTTATTCTTATCGCACAGGATACAACGAGCTACGGGCTTGACCTTTACGGTGAACTCAAACTTCCGGAACTTCTCAACCGTCTTTGTGAAATTGACGGTATAGAATGGATAAGACTTCTTTATTGCTATCCCGATAAAATAACTGACGAGCTTATTGCCACAATCAAAGCACAGGATAAGGTTGTCAATTACATAGATCTTCCTCTTCAGCACGCAAACGACAGAATTCTTAAGGCGATGAACAGAAGAGGTACACGCGATGATATCATAAATACAATTGCAAAGCTCCGTGCGGAACTTCCGGATGTTGTAATCCGCACAACATTTATCGTCGGATTCCCGGGCGAAGATGAGGAAGCTTTCGAGGACCTTGCAGTTTTTGTAAATGAGATGGAATTTGACCGTCTTGGTTGTTTCTCCTTCTCGCCGCAGGAAGGGACACCGGCGTATGATTTGTCCGACCAGATTGAAGATGACGTCAAACTACGTCGTGGCGAAATTATTATGGGTGATCAGCTCGCAATTGTTGAGGACAAGAATAACGCAAAAATCGGCAAAACATATAAGACTATCGTTGAAGAATATGATCCGTATACGGACAGCTATGTAGGCAGAACCTACATGGATGCTCCCGAAATAGACGGACTTGTCAGATTTACTTGTTCCGATGAGTTAGAGATAGGTGATTTTGTTGATGTCACCATTTTTGATGTTGATGAATATGATTTACTCGGTGAGGTTGAAGAATGAATACACCAAATAGAATAACAGTATTCAGAATGTTTATTGCACCTGTTTTTCTCGTGATTTACTTTTTGGATATTGAATATAAAATGCTTATATCTGCTCTTATTTTTGCACTCGGTGCGGCAACCGATGCAATTGACGGGCATCTCGCACGCAAACATAACATTGTTACCAATTTCGGTAAATTTCTTGACCCGATTGCAGATAAAATGCTTGTAACAGCCGCATTCCTTGCCTTAATGCAGGACGGACTGTGCAATATCTGGATAGTTATGCTTATGATTACACGTGAGTTTGCAATCACATCCGTAAGACTTATTGCTGCCGCACAGGGGGTTGTAATACCTGCCAACATCGGTGGTAAAATAAAAACAGTGTTCCAGATGGTTTCACTTATTGCAATTATGCTCCTTGGCCAGGTAAACGATAGTTTCTCTCTCGGCGTTCCTATGGCTGTTGTTTCAAATGTTTTGCTCGGTATTACTGCTGCAATTTCAATTGTTTCCGGTGTAGTGTACCTTATTGATAGCGGTAAGGTAATAGATTTTAAAAGTTAGGTGAGGTGTAGATATGGTTATTTCGTCTGCAAGACTTATGAAAAAAGCATCAAGGGAAGGTTATGCTATTCCTGCTTTTAACATTGACAACCTTGAGTCTGCAATGGCTGTTTCTGAAATAATGCACGAAATGCGAATGCCTGTTATTGTTCAGATGATTCCCCGTACACTCAATTACGGTGGGGTTGCAATGTATCCTGCAATGATGCGTGAACTTATGGCGGACTGTCCTGTTGATTATGCACTTCATCTTGATCACGGCAACAGTCTTGCACTTGCACAGCGCTGTATTGCAAGCGGATTTTCGTCTGTTATGTTTGACGGCAGTGCAATGAGCTTTGAAGATAATGTAAAGTTCACCAAAGAAGTGACTGATTACGCTTTGCGTATGGATGTTTCCGTTGAAGGTGAACTCGGCACAATCGGTGGCAAAGAAGAGGGCGACACGGATATGGAAGCCTCTTACACTAAGGTCAGCGAAGCTGAAGAGTTTGTGCGTCGCACCAACGTGAATACCCTTGCAATCGGTGTCGGTACTGCACATGGGGTGTACAAGGGTGAACCGAAAATCAATGTTCAGAGGATAAAAGAAATCCATGAGGCAATTGAAACACCCCTTGTACTTCACGGAGCTTCAGGACTTTCAGATGAAGTTGTACGTGACTGTATCGCAGCAGGTATAAGTAAAATTAACTTTGCTACAGAGCTGCGTCAGGCTTATACAAACGGTATCAAGGCTGAGTTTGCAAAAGATCCCGAGGTGTTTGATCCGAAGATTTACATGCGTGGTGCAATAGACTCTATCAAAGAGGTTCTTCGTGCAAAAATAAATATCTGCTACGGAATAAAGAATGAATAAAAATCAAGCATCGCAATCGTCTGATGATTGCGATGCTTAGTTTTTTATCTCGGTTTGTATTTGTTAATCATATCATTCTTCATATCCCATAGCTTCTGTGACATATCAACATAATAATTATGCGGATTTTCAAAACGTATTACTTCGTCCCAAAGTGTATCAACCTGTTCTGCACAGTAACTTCTGATACTCTCAAGGTCAGGATAATCGTATACACATTTTCCTTTTTCAAACAGCGGAATAAGAAGAGGTCTTGCAGTGAAATTCTCGACGGTCTTTCTCTTCCATGTAACGTCCGGGTCAAAAAGCTCATACGGTTGAGAATCGTCAATAACTTCACCGTCAGTAGTGATAAGGTCTGCAATGGCTTTGCCGGTTTCTTTATCGTAGAGTCTGTAAAGATTCTTTGCTCCCGGTGTTGTAACTTTAGCAACATTCTCACTCAATTTGATTTTAGGTTGCAATTCACCGTTATTCTCAACTGCAACGAGCTTGTATACTCCGCCGAAAACCGGGGTAGAGGAGGCTGTGATAAGTCTCTCACCTACACCGAAAGAATCAACTTCAGCACCCTGACGCAGCATATCTCTGATAATGTATTCATCAAGTGAGTTTGATGCAATAATCTTTACATCTTCAAATCCTGCGTCATCAAGAAGTTTTCTCGCTTTGCGTGAGAGATAGGTTATATCACCGCTGTCAATTCTGATGCCTTTCGGTCTGAATCCGCGGGGCAATACTTCCTTTTTGAAAGCCTCTATTGCATTCGGGACACCTGATTTCAATACGTCATAGGTATCCACAAGCAAGGTACAACTGTCGGGATATGCCTTTGCATAAGCACAGAAAGCATCGAGTTCGGTATCAAACAGCTGAACCCAGCTGTGTGCCATTGTTCCGAGTGCCGGAACACCGAACTCACGGTCAGAAATTGTACACGCAGTGCCTGCACAACCGCCGATGTAAGATGCTCTTGCACCGTAAACGGCACCGTCGAATCCCTGAGCACGGCGTGAACCGAATTCCATAATTGTTCTGCCTTGTGCAGCACGTGAAATACGGTTTGCTTTTGTTGCAATAAGACTCTGATGATTTATTGCAAGCAGCAGCATAGTCTCGATGAACTGTGCCTGAATAGCAGGTCCTCTTACGGTGACAATAGGCTCGCGGGGAAAGATAGGTGTACCCTCAGGAACACACCAGATATCGCATTTGAAATCGAAGTCCTTAAGATACTTAAGAAAATCTTCGCAAAAACCGCGTCCTCTTAAATATTCAATGTCTTCGTTTGTGAATTCAAGATTTTCAAGATACTGTGAAAGCTGTTCAACACCAGCCATAATTGCAAAGCCGCCGTTATCGGGTACGGTTCTGAAAAACATATCGAACTGTGTGATTGCGTCACCTTTTCCGTTAAGGAAATAGCCGTTTGCCATCGTCAGTTCATAGAAATCAGTAAGCATTGTCAGATTTCTTTTCTTAAGATCATTCATTTTTACACCGCCTTGGGTAATGATATATATAATTTTTGTCGATTATACCATACTTTTACTGTGTTTACAATATTGACACAACATAAATATTGTCTAAATTTATCTTATTTTCCAAACAATAATGTAAAAATGTCTAAAAAAATGGGTTTAATTACCTTAAAAATAGTCATATTGTTTGAATTTATCTCAATTTGCAAAAACCCTATTGTTTATTTTCACGACGAGTGATAGAATAATAGTAAAGTTTTGAGTCCTGACAGGAGGAATTTTTGTGAGAACTAGAAAACAGGAACTCGGAGATATGAACATCATAGGTGCAAAAGTTGAAAAACAGAGAAAAGCAATCGGTATGAAACAGAAGGATCTGCTCGCTCAACTTCAGGTTAGCGGAATTGATCTGAATGCATCCGGTCTTTCTAAACTTGAAGGTCAGCTTCGCGGTGTTACTGATTATGAACTCAAAGCTATTGCACTTGCACTGGATGTAAGTGTCAACTGGTTGCTCGGTATTGATGAATAAAAATTTTCTCGGGTTGCTTGAAAAAGCAACCTCTCTTTTTTATTGACAAAGAAAACGGTGTATAGTAGAATTATAGAGGCAAAGTTCTTAAAATTTATCCAAGGAGTTCTTTATATGGCAATTTTCAAACCTTTCAATGCAATCAGACCTATTCCGGAAAAAGCGCAGGATGTTGCCGCATTACCCTACGACGTTATGAACAGTGATGAAGCAAGGGAAATGGTTGCAGGCAAGCCTTGGTCATTTCTCCATGTAGATAAAGCTGAGGTTGACCTCGACAGAAGTGTTGACCTTTATGATAAGCAAGTATACCTCAAAGCAAGAGAAAATCTTGATAAACTCGTTGAGAACGGTGTTTGTAAGCAGGATGAGACTCCGTGCATTTATATTTACCGCCAGATTATGAATGGCAGAAGTCAGACGGGACTTGTCGGTTGTACGTCAATTGACGATTATATCAACAATGTAATCAAAAAGCATGAGCTTACCCGTGCCGACAAGGAGGCTGACAGAATCAATCATGTTGATTACTGTGATGCCAATACAGGACCGATTTTCCTTACCTACCGTGAGGATGACTTTATTAACGCCACGGTTGAAAAGTGGAAAGCGGAGCATGAGCCTGTTTACGACTTTATTTCCGAAGGTGTCAGCAATACAGTCTGGGTGATCGATTGCCCTCAGACTCTTTCTGCAATAACACAAAAGTTTGCTTCAGTTGACTATCTTTACATTGCTGACGGTCATCACAGAGCCGCATCAGCTGTAAAGGTTGGTAAGATGCGCCGTGAACAGAATCCGGAGTACACAGGCGAAGAAGAGTTCAACTTCTTCCTGGCAGTTCTTTTTCCGTCAGATGAACTTGAGATTATGGACTATAACCGTGTTATGAAAGATCTTAACGGTTACTCAAGCGAAGAATTTATCGAAAAGATAAAAGAAATTTTTGACGTTGAACCTGTAGGTGCAAATGCATATAAACCCGAAGCGAAACATAATTTTGGTATGCTTCTTGACGGTATGTGGTACAAACTTACGGCTAAGGCAGGTACATTTAATCCGAATGATCCCGTTGATCAGCTTGATGTTTCGATCCTGCAGAAAAACGTGATTGCACCTATTTTTGGTATCGAAGATCCGAGAACGGATAAGCGTATCGACTTTATAGGCGGAATCCGTGGTCTTGCCGAGCTTGAGAGACGTGTCAATACAGATATGAAAATAGCATTTTCTATGTATCCGACAACACTCGACGATCTTATGGATATTGCAGATGCAGGTCAGATTATGCCGCCGAAATCAACCTGGTTTGAGCCGAAACTTCTGAGCGGACTGTTTATTCACAAACTTTCATAAATACAAATAATTACAGCGTATCTATGGTAAAATCCATAAATACGCTGTTTTTTTATTTGTTGTTCAGTTCTTTAATAGACTGCTCGACCGAGATGCTGTGTCTTTCACGCATAGCATCAATCCAATCGTTGAGCATGTCAGCACTCATCCTGATATCATCAACTACGACGTGTGTTGCACCGCTTAGCAACGCTTTACACAAATCTTCGAGTGAACCAATGCCTGAAACAATAAACGGAATACCGAAATCATCGAGCGTGGTTACAATTTGTTCTGTTGCAAATCTACAATCAATTTCAAGTCCGCCGGCACCGTATTCAGCTATGCAATCGGGTGCTGAGAAAAGTCCTTCTTCAATGCTTCGGATATCCTCCTGCGTGAAATCATATTTCAGCAGAAACGGTACGATCGTGCTGTCGGAGGTAACAAGTCCGTAGTGGTTTTCATCAATACCCATAAGATAAATCCTGTCAACCATATTATATTTTACGGTAAGTCGGTTGAGCTCAGTCAGACTTGAAAGCTGAACGATATTGAAATAAATCCTGATATCACGGTATTTCTCTTCGTTCATTCCGATGAAAAGGTCTTCCACAGTGTCGGCATCTGCATTGTTTTCGTATTTGTCTGTTATAACGGGCGTACCGTCCGTGCGGAAACAAAGGTCAACTTTAACAGCATCAGCGCCAAGACGTACAGCCTCTTTGATGCCGGATATACTCTGTGAAACGCCGTCAACCTCGGGGCATTCTGCAATAAGAACAATGTTGTCAACGTTTTTCAGATCCTGACCGATGTATCTGTTTGCTGTAATAATTCCGAGTCCGTCAGCAATAAAAGGGTAGAACACAGCAAACAAAACGGCAATGACAACGATAACAATACACGCAATAAATATACCGCGCTTCTTACTTTTCAAGCAAAGCCCTCCTGTAAAGCTCAGCTGTGGTTTTGTTCATTTCGTCCATATTCTTTTCAATCTCGCTTACGAGCTTGAACTGTGTGCGGCATCGTACAAGGTTATGCTCCGGGTAGGCAATACTGAAGTACACGTCTCCGTTAAGGAAGTCTGTCAGGAAACGTACACCGCACTCAAGCGTCATAAGCTTTGCTGAGAATGCAAGGTTGTCCACTTCATTCTGCGTAAGAGCCGGAGCAGCTTCAGCAAGGAAACCCTCGGTATAAGCGTTATAAAGATTGATGTCAAAACCGAACTTTTCAAGATCCTGCTCATCTTCATCTGCTGTAACGGCACCTGAACGGATACCGTCGCCGAAATCATAAAGCGAAAGGCCGGGCATAACAGTATCGAGGTCGATAACACAGAAGGCTTCATTTGTTATAAGATCAAAAAGAACATTATTTATCTTTGTATCGTTGTGTGTAACGCGTATCGGAAGGTCACCTGTTTTGATCATATCTGTCAGCTTTGAAGCATCAGACTCACGTGAGAGTGCAAATTCAACCTCATCCTTAACCATATCAAGTCTGCCGGAAAGGTTATTTTTGATAGCTTCCTTGAAAGCCTCATAACGAGCAGGTGTGTTATGGAAATCAGGTATAGTCTCAAAGAGGTTTTCGATCGGATAATCAGCCAGTCTCTTCTGGAATACGCCGAAAGCCTTTGCGGAACGCATAAGTTTAATAGGGTCATCAACCTTATCGTAAGTTGTGCACGCACCGATGTAGTTGTAAGCTCGCCAGCAAGCGCCCTCATCATCACGGTAGTAGGGAGAATTGTCCTTTGTATAAAGGAATGTAAGAGTTTCTCTTTCCGGATTACCACCGTCAAGAATAATCTTGTTACGAAGAAATCCTGTAACATTCATTACGTTTGACATAAGTTCATCGGGTTTCTTGAACACAGCAGGGTTGATCAACTGCAGAATGTATTCATAGTTGACATTTGAATCCGTACACTTTACAAGATAGGTACTGTTGATGTGACCGGAACCTGTTTTTTTGATTTCAACAAGTTCTCCTTCAAATGGGAAGTTTTCAATAATTTTTAAAAGTTTTTCGTTATTTGTGTCTGCCATAAAAACACTCCTTGTAGTTTACATACAAAATCATTATATAATCTTTTCCAAATTTAGTCAATATATTTATTTGTCAGTATATGTTGAAATTCCCTTTTACCTGTGGTATAATGTATCCAAATGACTTGGAGGTTATTTATAATGAAAACAAAAAGCAGTATTATCAGAGCGATTGCTGTAATCGGTATTCTTGCTCTGGTTACACTTACGGTTTTGCCGGGCTGTGATTTTATCGGTCAGGCTAATCCGGACAATTCAGGTACGACTGACGTAGGCGGTGCGGATTCACTTCAGCAGTGTTGTCCTATCTGCTCTTCAACGGATATTTCAGGTCCTGATGCAGACGGTTATCTTGTATGTAATGCATGTGGTCAGAAGTGGACACTTAACGATGCAACAATCGACATCATCGGTGATGACGGTAACGTTGTAACACAGCTTGATTCATCAGCAGGTTATGTTTCGGGTGGTTCATCAGGCGGAAGTTACTATCCCGGCGGTTCATCGGGTGGCAGCTCAGGTGGTTCATCGGGCGGTAACTCATCATCGGGCGGCAGCTCAGGCGGCAACTCATCATCAGGCAGTAACAAACCCGGTTCTAATTCACAGGGCGGATCATCGTCGAAACCGACTACAACAAAACCGTCAAGTGAAATTATTAAGGATTATCTTGAAGACCTCAAGGATTCTGCAGAGCGTTTCTCAGAATCTGTTAAGTTTGTTGTTGACGAAGAGGGTAACATTACTGTAGAAAGCGTTAACGGCAAGGATACAGGTCTTTTCGGATTTAAGTATTCAGGTAAGGATAAGTGCTTTATCACTGCTGAAGATGCATGGCAGAGAAACTTCGGTTATAACGAGGTTTATGACTCATCAGCACCGGTACTTGCTATTACATACGACACAATGCGTGTTAAATTCAACTACGACGGACTTGATTGGATGATCCAGTATTGGAAGGGTCAGTACGGACTGGTTCTTATCGGTGCAGAAATCGGCGTTTATAACCGTCCTGAGAATGTAGTTGCAGGTACACACTATGAATGTGCTGACGATGAGACAAAGCTTGTTCAGTCCATGACAGTATACAGACGTGAGTCTTCAACTTCCAACAATTTCAAGCCTTTATTCACAAGAAGCCCGTCAAACACATGGTGGTGTACAGGTTTTATTCCGGGTACACTCGGCGCAGGACGTTATAATGTTACTGCAGAGGAGACAGCAGGTCTTAAGGTTGACTCCAAGATCACTCTTAAGACACCTGAAATGGCACAGGCATTTATCCAGGGACTTAAGGAAGTTGACCTTATTTACCACAACGCTCCTAATACAACAAGAGGCTTGAGCTTTAAGGAAGCAGCATCAGCAGCTGATTATGAAAAGCTCAACAATAAGGCTATGTATTTCCTTGAGGAAGATGGCGTAACAGTCAGAGTTTGTTGGAGATAAGGTGATTTTATGAAAAGAATTTTTGCCTTGATTTCTGCTGTTATTATGCTTTTTATGTGTGCATCATGCGATAGTACACCTGACGAAGATGCAGCTATTATAGCTTTTTACAGCGTTAAAAGTTATGAGGGTGACTTCATTGTTGAAGTGCAGGACCTCGGCGGAGTATATGATGATCTTTATGATAAAGACGGCATTTATATCACGTTCGCTGACGGTGAAGCAATCTTTGATAAAGAGGGAAATAAAATTACTCAGGAAGATCTGAGTTACGGTGATACTCTCGAAATTCACTATAACGGCAAACTCTATCGTAAAAATCCTAAAACGATTAAGGCTTTTAAAATAGTAAAAGTTATGTAAAATAAAACCGTAGCAAAAAATTTGCTACGGTTTATTTCTTTCATACAAAGCTTTCTGTAGAGAGGTATCTTCCGCCTCCGTCGGGGAAAATAGCAACAATTTTTTTGCCCTTCATATCTTCGCGTTCGGCGAGACGTGTAGCGGCACACAGTGCAGCTCCGGATGAAATGCCGACGAAAATACCCTCGCATTTTGCGATTTCCTGTGAAAAAGCATAAGCTTCATCATCGCTTACGGTCAGAATCTCATCTATC
This sequence comes from Acutalibacteraceae bacterium, assembly GCA_045587505.1. Lineage (GTDB taxonomy): Bacteria > Bacillota > Clostridia > Oscillospirales > Acutalibacteraceae > CAG-488. The sequence goes on along the minus strand of JAZNCK010000058.1, from coordinate 21,514 downwards.
ACTTTACGGTCGAGAATATCAGGTATGAAATTAGCACCGATTCCTTGAATCTTATGTGATCCCGCTTCACCTTTGGTAAGAAGAGGAGAAGATTCCGGCTCAACCCCGACGATTCTGATTGAAGAGTTTTTTTCTTTAAAGAATTTCCCGCTGCCGCTAATTGTTCCGCCCGTACCGATACAAGCGACAAATACGTCGATATTGCCGTCAAGTGCATCCCATATTTCAGGGGCTGTTGTTTTGGTGTGTGCTGTCGGGTTCGCAGGGTTGGTGAACTGTCCCGCAATAATACTGCCTGGGTTTTCATTTTTGATTTCTTCAGCTTTTTCAATACAACCGGCCATTCCTTTTGCACCGTCAGTGAGAATCAATTCTGCACCGTATGCGGACATCATCTTGCGTCTTTCTTCGCTCATTGTGTCAGGCATAATTATAACTGTACGGTAACCCCCAGCAGCCGCAATGGCTGCAAGACCTATACCCGTGTTGCCGCTTGTAGGCTCAATAATAACGGAGCCGGGTTTAAGGATTCCCTCAGCCTGAGCAGCTTCAATCATTTCGAGAGCCACTCTGTCCTTGATACTTCCTGCAGGATTGAAATACTCAAGTTTAGCGTAAATCTCTGCCCGGAGAGAATGATTTGTGATGAATTTATTCAGTTTTAAAAGAGGCGTGTTACCGATTAACTCGGAAATTCCGTTGTATATCTTCATATCGATCCTTCTTTTACTAAAATTTAATAAAATTGTAACACCTTGACTTGATTTGTCAAGTATACTTTTAATGGTCATATAATCCGAATAATATTAAGGAGTTATTGTTATGAACTCATTTTTAGAAAAAATCCGTATGTTTATGTACGGCAGAAACGGTGTTGACAAACTCTCGTTTTTTACTCTTTTTACCTATCTTATAATTAATGGACTTAAGATGTTTTTCTATCGTGTTCCTGCTGTGTATTACACAATGTGGGCATTTGCACTTGCTTTTTTGTTTCTTACTGTTTTTCGTGTGCTTTCAAAAAATGTTGATAAACGACGTCAGGAAGCTGCCACTTTTGAACAGTACCTTGTCAGAATAAAATATACAGATATAATGTTTAAATTAAAGAAGAAAATCAACCGCATTATTATAAGATTTTCTCAGTTTAAAACTCACCGTTTCCGTACCTGTCCGCAGTGCAAAGAGCACCTTCGCCTGAGCAAAAAGCGTGGAAAAAGAAACATCACTTGCCCGAAATGCGGAAGAAAGTTTACAACATTTGTTCCGTTTTAATTTTAACACGGAGGTAATTTTTATGAAAAAATGTTTGAGATGTCATACCGAAATGGTCGAAAATCTAATAGCAATGGCTTCTAACGGAGGTTTTGGTCTGGATGTCAGAGAAAAAGGTATGTTCAAGGGCTCACTCGGAAAAATCAAATGTGCTGTATGTCCTGAATGCGGATATATCGAAACCTATATTGATACCCCCGAAAAGGTCAAGGAATTATTGGCAGACCGATAAAATGTCGTCCAAAAAGAGGTGAATTTGTTTGTTAGGTTACGTCAGAGCATACAAACCTGAAATGACATTCAGGAATTATGAAATATACAAGGGTGTTTACTGTACGCTCTGCAAGTCGCTCGGCAAGCGCTACGGTTTCCCTGCACGTTTTATTCTTTCTTACGATTTCACCTTTTTTGCTATGGTTCGGATGGCTTTGCGTGAAGGTTGCCCTCAGTTTACTGCGTCACGTTGCTCATTCAACCCGGCAAAAAAATGCCTTGACTGTAACAGAGATAACGAGGATATTGCGTACACAGCAGATGTCTCAATACTTATGATGTACCATAAGCTCCGCGATAATATTGAAGACAGTAAGTTTTTTAAAAAACTTTTCTGCAGGATGCTGATGCCGTACGCAAAACATCTTTACAAAAAGGCATGTGCAAGGGTGGGAGATATATACAAAATTCTCGAAACACAGATGGCACGTCAGCAACTGCTTGAAAACAATAATGCTTCGCTCGATGAGGCAGCTGACCCGAGTGCGATTATGCTTTCCGAGCTTTTAGGTTATAATATTACTTGCAACGACCACGAGTCTCTCAGAAAATTCGGATATATGGTTGGCAGATGGGTATACATCACCGATGCGGTCCACGACTGCGAAGATGACATAAAAGACGGTAGCTTCAATCCTCTTAAAAATCGTTTTTCTTCGCCTGATTTCAAAGAATATTGTGAAGAAATGATGAATCTTACAATCGGTGAAGCAATTTTAAGCTATAAAAGATTGAAAATTGTCAGATTTGATGATATATTAACTAATGTACTTTATGACGGTGTTTACAGTGTGACACAAAAAGTACTGAAGGAGGAACCTTATGAGAAATCCTTATGAAGTTCTGGGTCTTGAATCCGGTGCAGGTATGGACGAGGTGAAAAGAGCCTACCGTGAACTTGCAAAGCAGTATAACGAAGATTACGGTAAGATGGATGAATTGAATGCTGCTTATGATTGTATTATCATGAATTTCGGTAACAGTTCACGCAAGAACGGATACGCTGATGTAAATACACAGTATTCATATAATTCTGATCCGTCTGACGGTATGTCGGATTTTGGCGATATACGTGCAAAACTCAATAACGGTCGTATTGACGATGCTGAGATGCTTCTTGACGGTATTCCTCATCAACGAAGGAATGCCGAATGGTTTTATCTTAAAGGCACAATTCAGCATCGGAGAGGTTGGCTTGAAAGTGCAGCGGAAAGCTTCGAAAAAGCCTACAGCCTTGAACCTGATAATAATGAATACCAGGCAGCTTTTAAACAGCTTAACAGGGAGAAAAAGGGTGCCTACAGACAGGAAAGAAAGCGTGAGGATAACGGAGGTTGCGGCAGTCCCTGCAATATCTGTACAGGTCTTTGCTGTGCAGACTGTTGCTGTGAGTGTATGGGCGGCGATCTTATCCGTTGTTGTTAAGTTATGAATAATACAGTTAAAACAGCGCTTGGCGGAATGTGTATTGCACTTTCGACAGCGATAATGTTTGCATCTTCAATTTTGCCGTATTTTACCTATGCTATTCCCGGGATTGCGGCGTTGATTGTGCTTTTTATGCAGATTGAGTGCAACTCTAAATGGGCGTTCGGTGTCTACATCGGCACATCAATAATCTGTGCTTTGGTGGTGCCTTATAAGGAAGCTGTCGGCATTTATATTGCTGTGCTCGGATATTATCCGCTTATAAAAACTCTTTTTGACAAGCCTAAAAACAAATATATTTCATTGTTTATCAAAGCCGTATTTTTTACTGCGGTCATCGTTGCGACTTACTGTGTGATGATGTATGTTTTCGGCATTTCAACTGAGCTTCTTGAAGAGGGAGAAAAGTTTTTTATTCCGATTCTGGTTGTTCTCGGACTTGTGGCATTTTTGCTGTACGACAGAGCAATGACAATGCTTGAAATTACATACTACCGCAAATGGCAGCGTACGGTCAGAAAAATGTTCAGAAAAAGATAAATTAAAGCACTCGGTAAGAGTGCTTTTTTGTGAGGGGTTAAAATGTCAGCAAATATTGCAAATTATACAAGGACAAAACGTTCGTGTTATTTTACATATCTTGCGATGTCGTCGATTTTCAGTCTTCCGCCGCTATTGTTTGTTACTTTTCGCGAAATGTACGGTATTTCGTACACACTATTGGGTACGCTTGTGCTTATAAATTTCTGCACACAGCTTACAATAGACCTTATTTTTTCGTTTTTTACCAAATACTTTAATATTCATCTGACTGTAAAGGTAATGCCGCTTCTTACCTCGGCGGGACTTCTGACCTATGCACTTGTACCTACGTTTTGTCCGCAGTATGCCTATGCAGGACTTGTTGCGGGTACTGTACTGTTCTCTGTTGCTGCAGGTCTGTGTGAGGTGCTTCTGAGTCCGCTTGTTGCAGCTCTGCCGTCAGATAATCCCGAGCGTGATATGAGTAAACTCCACTCACTTTATGCCTACGGTGTCGTTATGGTTGTGCTTGTAAGTACGGCATATCTTAAGATTTTCGGCAGCCATAACTGGATGTATCTGACACTTTTCTGGGCAATTCTTCCTTTTTTCTCATTCATACTGTTCAGCACGTCACCGTTGCCGGAAATGGATCTTTCAACTTCGGATTCTACAGGAAAAGCAAAACAGAAAAACAGCAGACTTATGCTATGCGTACTTTGCATTTTCTTTGGCAGTGCGGCAGAAAATGCTATGACAAACTGGATTTCGGGCTATGTGGAAAATGCCCTGAATATTCCGAAAGTCTGGGGTGACATTCTCGGTATGGCGGTCTTTGCCGTACTTATCGGCCTTGCGAGAACAGCCTATGCAAAATACGGCAAGAATATATCACTCGTGCTTCTTGTAAGCATGGCAGGTGCCTTTATCTGTTACCTCTTTGCCGGCTTGTCAGACAGTCCTATAGTTGCAATGCTTGCATGCGTGCTTACGGGTATCTTTACTTCTATGCTGTGGCCCGGCTCACTTATTTTAATGGAAGAAAGATTACCGCATCCCGGGGTTACGGCTTATGCACTTATGGCAGCTGGTGGTGATTTCGGAGCGTCGATAGCGCCTCAGCTCGTTGGTGTTGTGGTGGATGCTGTTTCCGGAAGCTCCTGGGCACCTGATCTCGCCTCCCGGTTTTCAATGTCAACCGAGCAACTCGGTATGAAAGCGGGAATGCTGATTGCATCAATCTTCCCCCTTATCGGTGTAGTTCTGCTTTTATATATGATTAAATCATTCAAAAAATCGAGATAAATAAAAAAGTGAGAGATTTTAAAACATCTCTCACTTTTTCAGAATCAGTATGAAAACAAATAAGTTCTTGCGTGTTTATTAAAACTCAAAATCTACAACACATCTGTCTGTAATAACAGAATGAACGAACTCCTTGACTTTAAGATGTTCGGGATGCACCTGATAACCTTCAAGAGCTTCCTTATCTTTAAAAACAGAATATAAAGCAAGGTCGTAACCGTTAGGATTAAAATTAAAGCCGACCTCAGCACTGTAAAGACCGTCTATCTTTCCGACAAGGGAAGTTAGGCGCTTTTTCATTTCTTTCATGTTGTTCTCTTTATCATCATCGTTGCGGACATTCCAGAATACAATATGCTTAACCATAATTTCCTCCAAGAATATTTTTAAATAATTATAGCAAAATATAACCGTATGTCAAGTAAACTCAGGGAGTTGATTTTTTGCGGACAAGCGGTATACTTCTGCCAATCAGTGCCTTACCTTCGGATTACGGAATAGGCACATTAGGCGACGATGCGTATTCCTTTGTAGATTTTCTTTCGGATTCCTGCCAGCATTATTGGCAGATTTTACCTCTGGGACACACGGGATACGGTGACAGTCCGTACCAATGCTTCTCGGCTTTTGCAGGTAACCCTTATTATATTGACCCGTTGTTGCTGTATCAGTCGGGTAATATTACAAAAAATGATCTGCCGATTGAAAAAAACACAGGGAAAATTAACTACGGTGATTTATATAAAAAAAGAATAAAACTTCTCAAAAAAGCTGCGGAAACCGTTGATGTGAATTCAGTTGATTATTCAACATTTGAACGTAACAATCAATTCTGGTTGGAAGATTATGCTCTTTTTATGTCTGTTAAGGAAAGTGAAAAAATGAAACCTCTCAGAGAATGGGATGAGGCTCTGCGTCTGCCCGATGCAGACACAATTGACAGGCTCAGAGTGTCATTCCGTACAGATATGCGTCTTTGGAAAAATATACAGTTTCTTTTTTACACTCAGTGGAATAATCTTAAACGTTACGCAAATGCCAGAAATATAGAGATAATAGGTGACGTACCGATTTATGTTTCTGCCGATTCGAGTGAAATGTGGCTTCACAACGAGCTTTTTATAACGGATGACGACGGTAATCCTGCTCTTTTTTCGGGATGTCCTCCTGATTCTTATTCGCCCCTCGGTCAATTGTGGGGTAATCCGATTTATGACTGGGTTTTTCACCGTAAGGATAACTACGGTTGGTGGATTTCAAGGCTGAGACACAGTGTAAATCTTTATGATGTAGTCAGAATCGATCATTTCCGTGGTATCGAGGATTACTATGCAGTTGATTCCACAGCGTCAAACGCGGTGCTCGGTGAATGGTACAAAGGTCCTTCACGCGAATTTATTGACGCTGTCAAAAGGAATATTCCTGCAATTCGCGTTATTGCAGAAGATTTGGGTAACGTAACCGATAAGGTACGGGACTTGCTCTGCTACAGCGATTTTCCGGGGATGAAAATTCTGCAGTTTGCATTTGAAACGGGAGAAGACAGCGAGTATCTGCCGCATAACTTCACAAGGCACAGTGTAGCATATACGGGTACGCACGATAACCCGACAATGAAACAGTGGACTCTTATCACTGAGGATGATTCACTGATTTTTGCCAAAAAATATCTGAACGTGAATAATACGGGAACTTTAGTCAAAGATTGTATCAGAGCGTTGTTTATGAGTGTCAGCGATACCGTTATCATTCCAATGCAGGATTGGTTGTGCCTCGGCAGCGAAGCGAGGATGAATGTTCCGTCAATTGCATCGGGAAACTGGGTATGGAGACTGAGAGGGGATGAACTGTCCCGTGAGCTTTCAGAGGAAATTGCTGATATGACAAGGCTTTATTTCAGAAGCAATAAGGAGGAAAATCAATGAAAAAAACACTTGCACTTTTTCTTTGTGCTGCACTTGCAATTACGCTTGCAGCCTGCGGGAAGAATGACATGAAACCGAACACCAATACGGCAAAAGCAGGCTCCGTTTATTTCCTTAATTTTAAACCCGAGGTAGCGGATATATATAAGGAGATTGCGGCAAAATACAAAGAGGAAAAGGGGGTTGACGTCAAAATTGTAACTGCGGCAAGCAACACCTATGAAACAACTCTGAAGTCAGAGATTGCAAAATCAGAGGCACCGACAATTTTTCAGATCAACGGTCCCGTCGGCTATAAAGCCTGGGCGAATTACTGCGAGGATTTGTCCGACACGAAGCTATATTCATACCTGACGGACAAAAATCTTGCAGTAAAGAACGAAGACGGTGTTTTCGGTATTCCGTATGTTGTTGAGGGTTACGGCATTATATATAACGATGCGATTATGAAAAAATATTTTGCCTTGAAAGATAAGGCTGTCAGTATTTCAAAAGCTACAGATATTAAAGATTTTGAAACCCTCAATGCGGTTGTAACCGATATGACAAAGCATAAAAAAGAACTGGGTATCGACGGTGTTTTTGCAGCAACTTCAATGGGCAGCGGTGAACAGTGGCGTTGGACAAACCACCTTGCGAGCGTGCCTGTGTATTATGAAAAGAAAGATGACAGCGATATTTCAACCCTTGTTTCCGCCCTTGAAGAAAAAGAGATTGAATTTGAATACTCTCAGAATTTCCGCAAAATTTTTGATTTGTATCTCAACAACTCAACTACTCCGAAGGGACTGCTTTCAGGAAAATCCGTAGATAACGCGATGGCAGAGTTTGCACTCGGTAAGGCAGCTATGGTGCAGAACGGCAATTGGGCGTGGGAGCAGATTTCAAACGTCGGTGGCAACACGGTAAAGGCTGACGATATCAAGTATCTTCCGATTTATACGGGTGTCAAGGGTGAAGAAAAACAGGGCCTGTGTATCGGTACAGAGAATTATCTTGCAATCAATAAGAATGCGTCAGCAGAAGACAAAAAGGCTTCAATCGAATTTCTTGAATGGCTTTTCTCAAGCGAAACCGGTAAGGATTATGTTGTCAACAAACTCAACTTTATTGCACCTTTCAATACGTTTAAGGACGATGAAAAGCCTAAGGATCCGTTGGCAAGAGAAATTCTCAACTGGATGGAAAAGGATGTTAACAATATTGAATGGACATTCAGTTCGTTCCCGAGTCAGCAGTTCAAGGATGACGTCGGAAATGCCCTGCTTGAATATGTTCAGGGCTCCAAGGAATGGTCACACGTCGAAAAGACATTCCGTAACAGTTGGAAATCAGAAAGACAGTAATTTATTAACAGGAGTGATAATTTGGCACTGAAAAAATATTTCCCCGTTTTTGTTCTGCCTACTTTGTTGGCGTTTACAATAGCCTTTGCGGTGCCATTTATCCTCGGTTTGTTTTTATCTTTTACCGAGTTTACCACCGTTACGGATGCTGTGTGGGTTGGCATCTCAAACTATATCCGTGCTTTTTCAAATACAGATTTCTTGAATGCTCTGTGGTTTACCGTCAGATTTACGGTAGTTTCTGTTATCACAATCAATCTTATCGCATTCGGTCTTGCGTCATTACTCACAGGCAGACTTAAAGGCACAAATGCTTTCAGAACGGTTTTCTTTATGCCTAACCTTATCGGTGGTATAGTTCTCGGTTACATCTGGCAGCTTATAATCAACGGAGTGCTGCAGTTTTTTGATGTTACGATAACCTATGACCCGTCTTACGGCTTCTGGGGACTTGTTATTCTTATGAATTGGCAGCTTATCGGTTATATGATGATAATCTATATCGCAGGAATACAGAATATCCCGACCGACCTGCAGGATGCATCAAAGGTTGATGGGGCAAACCGATGGCAGACTTTGCGTAATGTTACGATTCCTCTTGTTATGCCGTCAGTTACAATCTGTCTGTTTCTTACGATTACAAATTCCTTCAAACTTTTTGACCAGAATCTTGCCCTTACAGCAGGTGCACCGTCAAAGCAGACAGCCATGCTTGCCCTTGATATCTACAATACCTTTTACGGCAGAACGGGTTGGGAAGGTGTCGGTCAGGCGAAGGCAGTTATCTTTTTTGTAATTGTTGCAATTATCTCTTTTGCACAACTTATCCTGACTCGTAAAAGGGAGGTTGAACAATGATGACCGGCAGAAAAAATTTTTTACACATTCCTGCTTACGCTGTGCTTATTTTTGCGGGTATTGTATTTCTTGCACCGATATTTATTGTTTTAATCAATTCATTCAAAGGCAAGTTTTATATCATTGAAGAACCTTTTTCTCTTCCGGATACGCAGACTTTTGCAGGGCTCGAAAACTATCTGCAAGGACTTGAAAAAACAGGCTTTTTCGCTGCTTTCGGTTGGTCACTTTTTATAACCGTATTCTCTGTACTGGCTATAGTGCTGTTCACTTCAATGACTGCATGGTACATCGTAAGGGTGAAAAACAGATTAACCAAAGCGTTATATTATATCTTCGTTTTTTCGATGATTGTTCCTTTTCAGATGGTAATGTTCACGATGACAAAAACTGCAGGTGAGCTCGGACTTGATTCTCCGTGGGGAATAGTGATAATTTACCTCGGCTTCGGTGCAGGACTTGCGGTTTTTATGTTCTGCGGCTTCTTGAAAAGTATACCGATTGAAATTGAAGAAGCGGCGATGATTGACGGATGCAATCCGTTGCAGACGTTTTTTATGGTTGTATTACCCGTACTCAAACCAACAGCAATAACTGTTGCCATTCTCAATGCGATGTGGATATGGAATGACTATCTTCTCCCGTATCTTTTAATCGGCAGTGAATATAAAACTATTCCGATTGCTGTACAGTATCTGCGAGGCGGTTACGGTTCGGTTGATATGGGAGCATTGATGGCAATGCTTGTGCTGTCAGTTATTCCTATTGTTGTTTTCTACCTTTTCTGTCAGAAATATATTATTAAAGGCATTGTTGCAGGCGCCGTGAAAGGATAGTTTATGGCAAGTATTTATCTTAAAAACATCTATAAAATCTTTGAAGACGGCACAACTGCAGTCAATGATTTTACGCTCGAAATTGCTGACAAGGAGTTTATAATTCTTGTCGGACCGTCAGGATGCGGAAAATCTACGACACTGCGTATGATTGCAGGTCTTGAAAGTATCTCAAAGGGTGAATTGAAAATAGGGGACAGGATTGTAAATTCAGTTGCACCGAAAGACAGGGATATTGCAATGGTATTTCAGAGCTATGCACTCTATCCGCACATGAATGTTTACAGGAATATGGCGTTCGGGCTTGAACTCAGAAAAATGCCGAAAGAAGAAATTGATAAACGCGTGCGGGAAGCAGCTAAAATACTCGATATCGAGCATCTGCTTAAAAGAAAGCCGCGTGCTCTTTCAGGCGGACAGCGTCAGCGAGTTGCACTCGGAAGAGCGATGGTTCGTTCACCGTCAGTGTTCCTTCTTGATGAACCTCTTTCTAATCTTGATGCAAAGCTGCGTACAACAATGCGTACGGAAATTAAAAAGCTGCACAAACGTCTCGGGACAACGTTTATCTACGTCACACACGACCAGACTGAGGCGATGACAATGGGTGACAGAATAGTTGTTATGAAAGACGGCATTGTTCAGCAGGTGGACACTCCGCAGAATCTTTATAACAAGCCTTATAATATGTTTGTGGCAGGCTTTATCGGTTCACCTCAGATGAATTTTATTGATGCCGTTGTGAGTATACGCGATTCGCAGATTTATCTCATCCTTGCCGAAAATGAGATAAATGTCACATCGGTATTAGCAGATAAAAAACGTATAGCGGAATATGACGGTAAAAGGATAAAGCTCGGCATCCGCCCTGAGGACATAACGAACGATGCTGATTTTATCACTAAGAATCAGGATAAGGTTATCACAGCGACTATCGAAGTCAATGAAATGATGGGAAGTGAAACTTATCTCTATCTTGACTACTCGGGCGAAAAAATTGTTGCGAGGGTAGATCAACCGGTAAATGAAGATGAGTCAGCACTTCTCGCTGTAAGGACAGATAAAATACACATTTTTGATCCGAAGACAACAGAGAATATTTTGTTTTAAAACGATTTATAAACCGCTATTTATAATTCCTTGACAGAAAAAACTTAACCGTGCTATAATTAAATAAAGGAATTATTTTCCTTTAAATTTAATTTGAGGTGAGTTTATGTTTGAAACATTTTTAGTTGAAGTATTAAAACTTGCGCCCAGACAGATGTGGGGTGTTGAGCAGTTAGGCTATTATTTTTCCAACTTTTTTGACGGTTTTTCTTTGAAAAAGATTTTTGCAACTTTTCTTGCAATTATCGAATTGTTCGGACTTGTAATCTTTGATACACCTACAACTCCGAGAGGTGAAGCACTTGACCTTACAGGTTACAGCCTCGTTTTTGAGGATGAATTTGAAGGCGAAACGCTCAATACCGAAGTTTGGCGATACAGGGGTAACGGATCCTGGAGAGGCGGTTTCAGCCATGAGGGTCAGGTTTCTGTTAAAGACGGTAATATGATAATTGCCGCAGAGTATCTTGATGACGGAGTATACGGTGAGGGCTGGTATTCAGGCAGAGTAAGTCTCAGAGAGAAGTACTGTAAAGGTTATTTTGAAATCCGTTGTAAGGCAAGTCCGTACACAGGTTTTTGGTCTGCATTCTGGATTCAGGCTGACCATCCGTACGAAGCAGAGTATTCCAAGGGCGGAGTCGGCGGCTGCGAAATTGATATTTTCGAAGCAATGAGTTATGACGAGCTTATAGGAAAAAACTCTGTTACACAGACAGTTCACTGTGCAGGTGTTGACGGTGTGCAGGAAGGCTTCCAGTCCTTTAATTTAGGTGCATTTTACGGTAACGACATTTATAATGAATATAACACCTACGGACTTGAATGGACAGACGAGGAATACATCTTCTATGTTAACGGAGTCGAAACCCGCCGGACATCTTTCGGTAACGGTGTTTCCGAGGTACTTGAAGAAGTAATTGTGTCACTCGAAACTCCGTCGGCAGAAGAACTTGACAAACTCGATAAGGAAACATACCGAACAGAGTACGTAGTTGACTATGTAAGAATTTACCAGAAATAAGTGAATACACCGCTGCAGCACAATTGCTGTAGCGGTGTATTATGATTTTATAATGCAATCTGATAACGGCAGGAGAGTGTACCTGCCGTTATTTCATTATTTCTAAAATATTATGAAAATTTTATGTCACAAAATTGAATTATGCTGACTACTATATGAAGAGAAATTTAAGAAGGTGGTTTGATGTGATTGTCTGATGAAAATTTTTATAAAAACAGAAAGGAAATATTGTTATGAAAAAAATCATATCGCTATTTTTAGCACTTATTATGTTATTTTTAATAAACACGGTTGTTTCGTCGGCTATCGATTCGGGAATTACCGTTGCCCCGACATTGGATCATGTACGAAAGGGGGATGTGGCATATTATCCTATAAAATTTGATATGGATAAAGCTAACAGTACCTATGTTGATTTTTGCGAATCAAGTGCTATTGCTCCTGTTAGTACGCACATTGAACTGAGTTACTTGTATGAAAAAGAAAGCCTGGCATTTGTTAATGTTCTTCCATCGGAAACTTTATATAATCTTGGGGGCACAGTAAAAGTTACAGAGCACGGAACGGTGGATTCGATATATGATTATTTTAATATTGAAATCGATTTTACAGGCACGGAAGGCTTGGCGGAAGAGTATTTCTTTAATATCAAGTTTAACGTTTTGCAGGAAAATTTTATAACTTCCCACGGTATCGCAAATCAATTACTTCACAACAACGCAGTTTTTGTTGATGAAGTTAACGAAACTTGGAAAGATTGTGTCTGGCTGGTAACCGACCGGAACGGTGAATCACATGATTTAAGTAAAAAAATTCAGACATCTTACGTAATGATGACGGATTTTATATTTGATTATAATCAGTTGTTAATCACAGATTATGAGCCGTTCATTCCACCCGAAGGGGATATCGGCAGTTTTGATGAAATTTCAATTGATGCCGATTCTTATCATGCACGTATAGGTGATTATGCTTATTTTCCATTGGCTTATGATTGCAATGTCGGATACAGAAGCTATGTCGGCTCAGATAAAGGTGCAAAGACAAAAATTGTTCTGCCTTTTGTTTATATGCCCGACCTTTTGGAGCCTGTTGAAGCTACTCCGTCTGAAGTGCTTTACGGTATAGGTGGTACTGCAGAAATAATTGAATACGGCAAATACGTTCAGAAAAATGACAGTGTTATCGATTATTTCTATGTAGAGGTAAATTTTGAAGGTTATGAAGGTATCGCTGACGGAACAATACTGTTTAACGTTAAGTGTAAAGTTCTCAGTGAAGAGTTTTTTGATGAATACGGTACGTATAAAATCGGAATATTCGATAACTTCCATATGATAGAAAAAGGAACGGTGAATTATTTCAAAACCTGCAGTTGGATTATTACACAAAGTGATGGAATGAAAAACGATGTCTCCTCCTGTATGAATCCTCCGATGTTTCCGTTTTACGATGAACTGGATAAATATGAGGATTTTGTTCTCAATGATTATAAGCCGTTCATTCCACCGGTTACAGATACACCTTCTACAAGTCTCGATAAGATTGTATTTAGTGCAGATTCTTTGCATGTCAGGAAGGGCGATTATGCATATTTTCCTGTTTATTATAACTGCGAAACCCCCTACAGACAGTATGCAGATAAGGACGGAAATTCAAGCACGAGAATAATTCTTCCTTTTTTCTACAATGATAACCTGTTAGAACCTCTCGATGTTATTGAGTCTGAGCAGCTTTATAGCATTGGCGGTACGGTTGAAATAATTAAAACAGATAAATTTGTATATGGAGATGTATCGGTATTTCCGTATATTTATGTAGAGATTAATTTTGACGGTTGTGCAGGTATTGAAAACGGTGTTATTTTCAATATTAAGTTTAAGGTTAAAAGTGAAAACTTCTTTGATGAATACGGACGCTTAGATCAGGGTGGTTTGCTTGACGAGTTTTATATTGTAGATAGCGGTAATATATCAAAATTTCCGTACAGTGATTGGAAAATTACAAAAAGTGACGGCACTGTAAAGGATATTTCATCTTATGTTGCACCGGAATCTTTTGAACAGTTTGAAGGTACAACTTACGAAGATCTTTTAATCAAAGATTATGAACCGTTCTTCCCTCCTGAATTAGAAGAGGCTTTTGACATAATCGGCTCAGCACAGCTCTATATTTATAATGATGTCAAATACATAATCGGACTTCAACCCAAACTAACTAAGGCAGTGTTCCAAAAATCATTTATGTTTTATGACAACGTAATTATTGAGTACAAAATGACAACAAAACGTTATCTTGGCACAGGCTCAACGGTCACGGTAAGGTCAGCTAATACAGGTGAAGTTATCGATACTTATGTAATATTGATTTACGGAGATGTTGACGGTAACGCTGCAATAGATGCAACAGATACACTTATCATCTTTAATTCTATCTCAGGTGAAAATGCTCCGCTTGACGGTATACAGAAACTTGCAGCAAACATCAACGGTCCGAGAATGCTTGTTAATAGCAGCGATAAGTCATATATGGAATCAGTAGTAAAAGGTACAATGATAATCGATCAGGTTACGGGAAAAGCTGTAACGGCATAAATTCATATAAAATATATTTAGGAAGAAACAAGGCCGTCTTGATGTCGGTCTTGTTTTATATAAAGTGGAAAAAACAAAAAAACAGTTTAAAAAGTAAGATACTCTTTCACTTCATATTTGTTGACTTTAATGTGTCAAAATGTTATATTTTACCTAACTTAAGCGAAACGGAGTGTTTAAAATGTTTGAGAATAATTGGGAATCCCTCAATTCCCGTAAAGTGCCCGAATGGTTTGCCGATGCAAAGTTTGGTATCTTTATCCATTGGGGCTTATATTCAGTGCCTGCTTTTACTAAAAAAGGCGATTACGCTGAGTGGTATATGCGCCAGATTGAAGACAAGGAAACCGAAACCTACGCTTTCCACGAGCGTGTTTACGGAGACAAAACAAAATATGAGGATTTTGTAAGCGGATTCAAGGCTGAACTTTTTGATGCGAAAAAATGGGCAGATCTGTTTCAGAAGAGTGGTGCTAAGTATATGAATATCGTATCAAAGCACCATGACGGCTATTGTCTTTACAAAACAGATTACGCCTGGAATTGGAATACTGTTGACGTAGGTCCCCATCGTGATTTCTTGCAGGAGCTCAAGGATGCACTCGAAGGAACTGATGTCCGTTTCGGTGTATATCATTCCGTATATGAATGGTTTCATCCGCTTTATCTTAAAAATCCTGAAGAGTATGCGACAGAGCATCTTATTCCGATGCTCAAGGAGCTTATCGAAAAATATCAGCCCAATACACTCTTTACTGACGGTGAATGGGAGCATACGTCTGATGTTTGGCATTCAACAGAGTTCTTACAGTGGCTTTATAATGAGTCAAGCGTAAAGGACTTCATTGTTCCGAATGACCGTTGGGGCAAGGAAACAAGAGGCCGTATGGGCGGCAATTTCACATCAGAATACGGTTACATCGAAGCAGGCAGAAAGATTGAAGATGTAGAGCTTGACCGTCCGTTTGAGGAATGTCGCGGTATAGGCCGTTCGTTCGGTTTCAATCGTAATGAGGAGCTTGCAGATTACCTCAGTGCTAAAGAACTTCTTGAAATGCTTTGTGACCTTGTTTCAAAGGGCGGCAACTTCCTTCTTAATATCGGTCCTGCTGCAGACGGAACAATACCCGTAATTATGGAAGAAAGGCTTCTCCAGATGGGTGATTGGCTTCGTGTCAACGGTGATGCGATCTACGGCACACGCCTTTATTCAAAACAGTCACAGGACGGTGTTTATTACACCAGAAAGGGCGACGGTATTTACGCAATCATTAACCGTTTCCCGTTCGGCTCGCAGGTGCTTGAGCTTGTTGATTTTGATCCTTCACTTAAGGCAGAGCTTCTCGGCAGTGATGCTGAACTTTCAATCGTTGACAATAACTCAAAGGCAGAAATCGTCTTCCCGGTAATCAACCCTGATACGGTTGAAAGTAACTGGCTTTATACAATTAAACTTTCAAAATAAGGTGTGATTTTTATGCGCAAAAATTTCGGTTCAAAACCTATGACATATCCGCAGCCTGTTTTTATTGTTGCTGCTTATGACAAAAAGGGTGTACCAAATGCAATGAATGCAGCCTGGGGAGGTATAGCAGAATCCGACCGCATTACAATGTGCCTTTCAGCGGGTCACAAGACAGTTAAGAATATTCTTGAGACAGGTTTCTTTACCGTCAGTATGGCTGATGCAGATCACGTTGTTGAGTGTGATTATGTTGGTGTTGTTTCAGGTAACAGAGTACCGGATAAACTCGATAAAGCAGGTTTTCATACCTTTAAGAGTGAGTTTGTTAATGCTCCTCTTATTGAGGAGTTGCCGATGGCTGTCGAATGTAAACTCATAAGTTTTGATAAAGAAACAGACTGTCTTATCGGTGAGATTATTAACGTCTGTGCAGATGAAAGAATCCTCGATGATGAGGGTAATATTGATTATAAAAAGCTCAATCCTATTACGTTCGACCCGATGTATCATACATACATCACTCTCGGCGAAAGGGTAGGTAATGCGTTTTCTGACGGTAAAAAGATAGAAGGTTGATTAAATGTTATCAAATATGGTTAAAAAGATTTATAACAGCTTCATTTTTAAACGTTGTGACGATGAAGGTCTGGCATATTATTTCTCGGAAAAAGACTTTGACGGTCTTGTGGCTGAGTCGTACGTGTTTAAAGGAAATAACGGTCAGAAGCTGCAGGGATACTTTTATTATTATCCCAACCCGGACCAGATACGTATAGTTGTATTTGATCACGGTATGGGTGGCGGACACCGTTCTTATATCAGAGAGATTGAGACGCTTGCTCGTCACGGATATAAAGTTTTTGCGTACGATCATACGGGATGCATGCAGTCAGAAGGAGAGAATACCGTCGGTTTTACGCAGTCGCTGTGTGATCTTGACTGTTGTCTGAAAACTCTTAAGGCAGACGAAAGTCTCAAAGGTAAAACTTTCTCTGTTATCGGTCACAGTTGGGGCGGATACTCAACACTTAATATTTCTAAGTTCCACACTGACTTAACTCATGTGGTTGTTTTGTCAGGACCTGCTTCTGTTGATATCATCACTCAGCAGTTCGGCCCTCTCAAGAACAGTATCCGACAACTTGAAAAAGAGGCAAATCCGCGCTGTTATGATTGTGACGGTGCCGATTCTCTGAAAAACACAAAAGCGAAAGTCTTACTTATCTATTCCGATAACGATAAGATGGTAAATAAAGAGGCAAACTTTGACTATCTGAAGGCGAATCTGTCCGGCCGGGAAAACACGTTCTTTCACATTGAAAAGTGTAAGGATCACAATCCGAATTACACTTCGGATGCTGTCAGATATCTCGGTGAATACCTTGCAATACTTAACAAGAAGAAAAAGGAACTTAAAACAGACGAACAGAAAAAAGACTTTGTTGCCGGTTTTGATTGGTACAGAATGACGGCACAGGACGAAAAGGTCTGGGCAAAGATTTTTGAGGTTCTTGACAACTGACCCTGAATATAAAACTAATGTGCACCCCAAAAGTGTAAACTTCTGGGGTGCACTTCATATTAGTCTTAGAAAACTTTTATAACATCATTCTCAATTCGTCCATTTGCTCTTTAGTCGGTTCCGGTATATCCGAAAGCGGAAACGAAATACCAAGATTGTCATATTTTGTTTTACACAACTTACGGAATGCAAGCAACTCAACAGAGTCGACACATTGGTGACGGTTGCGGATTTCCTTAAGTATGTTTATATTTTCTGCAGTATCGTTAAGCGTCGGAATAATGACCTGCCGCAGTGTAACAGGTATCGACCGCTTGTCGATGTAACCGAGAAAATCGAGCACAGGTGTGAGTGAACAACCGACATTTTCGCGGTAATCCTCATCAGCAGTATACTTGATATCAAGTAAAACTCTGTCTGTTACGCTGAGAAGTTTTTTTACATCATCATTCATAATTGATCCTGATGTATCAAGACAGGTATTGATACTGTTTTGACGGCATAGTGAAAATAATTCTGCAACCTCTTTTGACTGCAAAAGAGGTTCACCGCCTGAAACGGTAATTCCACCGTCTTTCCCGAAATACTCCTTGTATCTTGATGCACGGTCGGCAATTTCTTCAGGTGTCATATCCTTGCCCTGTGTTGTGTCCCAGGTGTCGGGATTGTGACAGCATTTGCATCTTAAATGACAGCCTTGCAAGAAAACCACAAAACGAACTCCCGGACCATCAAGTGTACCGAGGGTCTGTATCGAATGAACTTTCATACCTTACATAGCCTCGTGGAATGTACGGCTGATAACTTCTCTCTGCTGTTCACGGGAGAGCTTGTTGAAGTTAACGGCATATCCTGAAACGCGTATTGTAAGGTTAGGATACTCTTCAGGATTTTCATAAGCCTTGAGAAGTGTCTCTCGGTTCATAACATTTACATTGATGTGATGAGCCTTCTTTGCAAAATAACCGTCAAGGATTGTGACAAGATTATTATATCTTTCCTCTTCGGTAGTACCGAGTGTTTCCGGAGTGATTGAAAATGTATTTGAAACTCCGTCACGGCAGTCATCATAACTTATTTTTGCTACGGAATTGAGTGAGGCAAGTGCTCCGTTTTCCTCACGGTTGTGCATCGGATTTGCACCGGGAGCAAAGGGCTCACCGTCACCTCTGCCATCAGGGGTAGCAGCAGTATTCTTTCCGTACATAACATTAGACGTAATTGTAAGGACGGAAAGCGTATGGACGGCATTCCGATACGTCGGCGTTTTACGAAGTTCTGTGATAACCTTGTGAGTCATATCTTTTGCGATAAGGTCAACTCTGTCATCATCGTTGCCGAATTTCGGGAAATCACCGACAGTCTCAAATCCTTCAATATAACCGTTGGTATTTCTTATGGGACGGACTTTTGCATATTTGATTGCAGAGAGCGAATCAGCAACAACGGAGAGTCCGGCAACACCAAAAGCCATAAAACGCTCAACCTCTGTATCGTGAAGAGCCATCTGCGTTTTTTCGTAAGCGTATTTATCGTGCATATAGTGAATGACATTCATTGTGTTGACATAAAGGTGCATAAGCCACGCAATATACTTGTCAAAACGTTTCATAACCGCATCGTAATCAAGACTCGTTCCTTCAATAACGCTCATCTGCGGGCCGATATGCATCTCGCTGGATGTGTCATAACCGCCGTTGAGAGCAATAAGAAGAAGCTTGGCAAGGTTACAGCGTGCACCGAAGAACTGCATCTGCTTGCCGATTTTCATTGCAGAGACACAGCAGGCGATAGCATAATCATCGCCGTAAATGGGACGCATAACATCGTCGTGTTCGTACTGGATAGAATCTGTATCAACGGAAACTTTTGCGCAGAAACGCTTGAATCCTTCCGGAAGCTCAGTTGACCAGAGAATTGTAAGGTTCGGCTCCGGAGACGAACCGAGAGTATAGAGTGTGTTGAGCATACGAAAGCTGGTTTTGGTAACAAGACTTCTGCCGTCTTCACCCATACCGCCTACTGCTTCGGTAATCCACATCGGATCACCGCCGAAAAGTTCATTGTATTCCTGTGTTCTCAGGTGACGTGCAATACGGAGTTTGATGACAAAGTCATCCATAAGCTCCTGTGCACCTTCTTCTGTAAGTACACCGTTTGCTATGTCACGCTCAATATAGATATCAAAGAATGTGCTTACACGGCCAAGAGACATAGCAGCACCGTTTTGTTCCTTGATAGAAGCAAGGTAAGCAAAATAAGTCCACTGAATAGCTTCACGGGTGTTCTTTGCGGGCTCGGAAATATCATATCCGTACATTGCCGCCATTTCTTTCATAAATCCGAGGAAGGTAATCTGCTGGAAAAGTTCCTCTGTCTGACGTGTAGAATCAGTGTTGAAATTACCTTGCCCGAGAGCAGCTTTATCAGCTTTTTTTGCAGCAATAAGGCGGTCGACACCATAAAGAGCAACTCTTCTGTAATCGCCGATAATTCTGCCTCTGCCATAGGCATCCGGGAGTCCGGTGATAACGTGTGAGCGTCTTGCTGCACGCATCTCATCTGTATACGCACGGAAAACACCGTCATTGTGAGTTGTACGAAACATAAACTCCTGCTCAACTGTGTCGCTGAGTTTATAACCGTAAGCAGCACAGGCCTGACGGGCCATACGGATTCCGCCGAAGGGGTTGACACCGCGCTTTAACGGGCTGTCGGTCTGCATACCGACGATTATTTCGTTTTCCTTGTCAATGTATCCGGGAGCATAACTTGTAAGTGAAGATACCGTCTCAGTGTCGATGTCAAGCACACCGCCTTTGGCACGTTCTTTTCTGAAAAGCTCCTGTACCTTAGCCATAAGTTTATCTGTACGTTCGGTAGCTTTTGAAAGGAAAGCTTCGTCTCCGCGGTATTCTTTATAGTTTTCCTGGATGAAATTACGGACGTTTATTTCTTCCTGCCATACTCCACCGTTAAAACCGTTCCAATTTTCGTGAATCATAATATCAACTCCCATAAAAAACAAAAATGGACAAATCAGCGTTAACTGACTTGCCCAGACGGTCGGCTGTTTGCCAATTGCATTCCCTTGCGGTTATCCGCTGATCCGTCAGTCATGCAATGGTTTAATTTGTGTCTATATTGTATTATATTTTAAACATTTTGTCAACCTGAGCAGTGGAGAAAAGTTTTACAATTATAGCCTTGAAAAACATAAAAAAATATGCATTTTTTACTCAGTGCGAAGGTTTTGTGACGAAAAGATAAAATCTGCCTACGAAAAAAAGGCTGCCTCACGAGATGTGAGACAGCCGAAGTTATGTAAAATTATTCGCCTTTCATACCAAGAAGCTGAACCTTACCGTCATAAACAGCCTGGCTTACCTTGATTGAATCGAAGATTGCAGCCTTGATGTCGTCCTCAGTAGCACCGAGTTCCTTACTGTACTTCGTATCCATGAAGAGGTTGATATCCATAATATCTGCAAGTCCGTCAACGTCAATACCGCTTTCAATGCCCTTTTCAGCATATTCCTTCTTGACCTTGCCGAGACCCATACGCATCATCCACGGGGGAACGCTTATAATCTTTCTGTTCTCACCCATGCCTCTTGCCGCGTAAACGATCTTAAGGAATTCCTTCCATGTCATATTGTACATGCTGATAGGCCATGCCTTGGCACCCTTTGACTTTTCAGCAGCACCAACAATTACTTCACCAACCTGACGGACTGTAAGCATTGCTGTACCGCCACCCGGATACATTGTGCAGGGGAGCTTATCCATCATCTTGATCTGCTCAATGAGGATAACCCAAACAGGCTTTCTGCCCGGCTGAGTACCGAATATGTACGGAAGCTCAAGAACAGCAACGTCAAAGTTTTCGTCAGCAAATGAGAAAGCAACTTCTTCCTGGTCGATACGGCTTCTGATGTACGGATGTTTCTCAGTAGCCTTGAGCTCAGGATAGTTCTTGTGAAGGAAAGAGAAGTATGAACCGAGGATAACTGCGTTTTTCATACCAACTT
>JAZNCK010000057.1:0-7675 GCA_045587505.1 Acutalibacteraceae bacterium | reverse complement strand
TCAGATGTCAATTTTTTCACTGCAGTAATTTCATTCTTCAAAACTCTTTTTTCTATGATATAACAGCAAACCGCCAAGGAGAAATTTCCTCGGCGGTTGTTTATTTATATAATTGCCACTTTTGCGAAAATTTTTGCCATTCTTCAACTTTTTGCTTTTCACGTTTTATAAACGTTTCAACATCAAAATCATCTTTTAAAATCTCATCTGAACCGATAAGCTTCGTTATTGACGGATCGATTTCAAATTCAGAATGAGTTTTCCGGATTGCTTCGAGCAGTCTTATTCCTACAGCAAAGGATTCAAAAACTTCTCTGTCCGTAACATGAAGCTGAATGCCGTGGCAAAAGCTGTCCTTGTAATCAGAAAAAGTCGGTGTAAATGAACAATCTCTGAGGATAACGCCTTCCTGTTCCCCCATTTTTCCGATAACAGCTTTACTGTTAAGCCACGGTGCACCTATCATCTCGAAAGGCTTGGTTGTTCCCCTGCCTTCAGAAAGATTTGTATCTTCAAAAATACAGGTTCCTATATAAACAAACGCTGTGTCAACTGTCGGTATATTGGGTGACGGCTGAATGAAAACAAGGTCGGTGTCATCGTAGTACATTCCCCTTTTCCATCCGTCAAGCGGAACAACCGTAAGGTCACATCCGATGTTTTCTGTTTCGTTCATCATAAGGGCAAATTCACCAATAGTAAGTGCACATCGTGTAGGTGTCGGAAATCTGCCGACAAAGGAAGAAAAGCGTCTGTCGAGAACAGTGCCTTCCGCCTTTGTTCCGCCCAGAGGATTCGGGCGGTCAAGCACTACAAACTTAACATCGTTTTCAGCGCAAAGCTTCATAGCATCGGTCATTGTGTAAGCATAAGTATAAAACCTTGCACCAACATCCTGGATATCAAAAATCACAGTATCAAGTGATAATATAATTCTTTCGCTTTCTTCCGTATTATTGCCGAACAGGCTGTATACAGGAAGATTTGTTTTTTTGTCAATGTAAAATGATACATTTTCGTTTGCCTGAATATTGCCTCTGACACCGTGTTCAGGAGCAAAAAGTGCCGTAAGATTACATTTTTCCCTGAGTATGTCCACTGTTGAAGAAAGATCTCTCAGAACACCCGTGTGATTTGTGATCAGTCCGCACTTACCCTGCAGAGCAAGCCCGTCACAGGCGACAATATCCGCACCGCAGAGAACTTTCGGCTTCACTGTGTTCATATTTTCCCTCCTCAAGCGCTCAGTTAAGCTTTAATCCGTAAACAAGCGTTGTCTCTTTGGTTTCTATAAGTTTGAATCCGTACTTTTCATAAAATTTTATTGCGTTATAATTCTTGTGCCATACGGTGAACATAACACCTTTGACACCTTTTTTTCGAAGATTGTCACAAAGCGCATCCATAAGTTTTCTGCCCAAGCCCATATGCTGATACTCGGGAAGAATATCAATATGAAGATGTGCAGGATAATCTTCCTTGTATTTTTCTTGAGATTCAATCGCCTTTAGTGCCGACTTTCTTCTGCGGTATTCCCATTTTCTGATTCGGGGATAGTAGGCGTTTATGTAAATCTCTTTGAACCGATCAAAATCTTCGGTTGATATTACATATCCTATTGCCCTGTCCTTTTCATCGGCCGCAACGAAACAGTTATCGGGTTCATTTTCTATGTAATAATCACAGTAAACTGCGAGAGAAAAGTTAATCCCTCTTTTTGAACTTTTGCAAGGTCCTTCGCTGTTAAGGCAGACAAACCGGACGTTTTCTTTATCTTTTTCTTTGTACGATCTTATAGTCATCTTCATCACTTCCGATACGAGTGTATCATTAAAATGCACAAAAATCAAGGTACAATATCTACGGTTGAATAATTGTAAAAACGAAAAAAATATTGTATCATTAAACCGTACATAATAAAAGGAGTTGTTCGTATGGCAGTAGTTATCAGATGGATTTCAGCAATTCTGGCAGTCCTTTTAGGCTTGCCGTCACTTATCGGTGCAGTATTTCAGAGCCTTACAAAAATAGGCTATGACGAAAGACCCGTTGCTGCAATAGAAGAAAATTTTCTTGAAGGCAACACAGAATTTATTCATGAAGCAAGTGCAGAATACTGGTCAGCAGGCTATGCACGCAGAGTACTTACTCCTGAAGATGTAGATAAAACACGCTATTTTCTCGGTGGTTTTCTCAAGTTCCCTGCCCAGGAAGCAACAGGTGTTGTTGACGAATTAGCTGTCAGAGCAGTTGTGCTTGACGATAACTCAGGCAGAGGTGCCGCAGCATTTGCCTGGATTGACGGAGTCGGCTTTATGAATGCCGACATAAAGGAAATCCGCGAAAAGCTCAGTGACATTACAGGAAACGGTAAGCTTATCAGCATCGATGTCGGCTCTACTCACAACCACAGTGCAATTGATACCCAGGGCTTGTGGGGCAATATCCCTAAAAGCGGCAGAAACCAGGGATACATCGACTCAATAATTGAAAAAACAGCCGATGCAATCAGAGAGGCTTATAACAGCCGAAGCGAAGGTACGCTTTATTATTCGGCAAAAGCCTGTCCTGAGTTATTCTATGACGGCAGAGAACCGTATTCGATTGACGAAAATATTCACCTCTTCCGTTTTGTACCGAACGACAGCGGTAAAAAAGAAATTTATATAACAAACTTCGGCGGTCATCCGATCAATCTTGGTTGGAGCAACACGGAGATTTCGGGTGATTTCCCGTATTATATCGAACAGGCTGTAACAGAAAACACAGATGCTGATTTCATCTTCGTTCAGGGTGCAATCGGCGGTGCGATTCATAATAATATGGGTGTTGAAAACGGCATTCCCGAGGAGCTTACATCGTTCGAAAAAATGAAGGAATACAGTAAGATTGTTGCAGATATTCTTTCAGACCTTGCAAAAGATGGTGAAAAAGTTGAACCTATTCTCAACATCAGACACGCACAGATAGACTTTGAGGTAAACAACTTTGTATTCCTCCTTGCTGCAAGTGCCGACCTTTGTAATGTCAAGGCATTCAAGGAAGACGGCAAAATATATCTCACAAGTGAGATCGGCTATGTTGAAATCGGCAAGAATATAAAGATTATCGAAGCTCCGGGCGAGATTCTTCCCGAGCTTGTTTACGGTGGCTTCTATTCAGCCGAAGAGGCGTTCAACGGCACAGAATATCCGTATGAAGGAATCGCAACCTGCTTTGACGAAGATGACGAGGTGCTCGTTTTCGGTCTTTGTAACGATGCAGTCGGATATATCGTTCCCGACAACGATTACAGTTCATCAGGTGCTGAGGGACACTATGAAGAAACCGTTTCAACAGGTTCAAAAAGCGGAACGGCATTCTCAAAGGCATTCTTTGAGCTTATTGGGGTCTGGGGGTAATTGTAAATGAAAATACTTCGGTTTTTACGACTCCCTGAGCTGGTAAGAAAAATAATATCAGGTTTACTTTCGTTTATACTTTTCTTTGTTCCGAATTCAATGTATACAAGCATCGACGAAACCTCGGAATATATGCTCACAGGTGATGAAACCTTTTCTTACAGCGGAGAAAAATGGACAGTCGGCTTTGCAAAAGAAATACTTACTCCTGATGATATAACGGAAGAAAAGTATTATATAGCGGGCTACAATACAAACAACCCTGCACAATCCGTGCTTGATGATATGTATGCAAAGGCAGTCTATCTTGATGATAATTCAGGTAGAGGCGGAGCTGTCATCTGTGCGATTGACTGTGTCGGAATCAGCCGCAAAGACATAAACGATATCAGAAAACGTGTCATTGAAAGCGGTAAAATCCCAAACCTCAAGTCAATCAACATTTGCGCAACGCATACTCATTCAGCTATTGATACTCAGGGGCTCTGGGGCAAAAACTTTCTCTCAGACGGTAAGAATGAGGAGTTCATGAATGAACTCAAAGTCCGCACAGCTGACGCAATTATTGCGGCATACGAGGCAAGAAAAGACGGAAATCTCTACCTTGGCACAGCTCAATCCGAAGGGCTGCTGACAGATACAAGAACGCCAATTGACTACGATGCAACAATAACAAGACTAAGATTTGATCCTGCAGACGGCAGCGACGACACTTATATAGTGAATTTTGCATGCCACGCCGAATGTCTCGGAGCAAGAACAACTGTTGTCAGCGCAGATTTCCCCGCATACATGGAAAAGGAAATAGTTGAGCAGACAGGCGGAGCAAATGTTGTTTTCATAAACGGTGCTATCGGAGGACTTATCACCTGTGAAAAACTTGATGATGTTCTGCGCAACTTTGAGCTCGGCCTTGAATATGTCAAGGAATTCGGCAAGGATGTCGGCAAAGTTGTTATGAGCATAAACAACGAGACACCCCTTGAACCTGCGATCAATATTAAAACCAAGTCAATCGAAATCAGATGTGATAACACAGCTTTGTTGCTAGTGCGAATCCTGGGTGTGCTTAATAACGACATTGCCAAGGATAAAGACAAAAACATATCTATCATTACTGAAGTTTCCTATATGGAGCTCGGTAATAAGCAAATAGGCATTTATATGATTCCCGGTGAGCTTTCTCCCGAGCTTGAAAGCGGTAATTTCCTTTCCGCTGAAGAATCGGCAAACGGAACAGATGTTAATTACACTTCCCTTTCAGAATTGTCCCGGTGCGAACACAATTTTGTTATCGGTCTTTGTAATGATGAAATCGGATATATCATTCCTGAAAATGATTTCCTTCTTCACGAATGGTTTCCCTACTTCAACAATACCGATGATGAAAACGGCAGAAGACACTACGAGGAAACAAATTCTCTCGGTCCTCAGGCGGCAGGAGCAATCCTTGAAGCCATGGAAAACCTGATTGCTTCTGTTAGATAAATCAAAGTTGAACCAAAAGTATTAAAAGGTCAGGAACTCATATATAGATTTTACGGCTGACAGATTAAGTGCCAATGTATAGAGTCAGGCAGACAGTTGCTGAGTTTTTTAAAAACCTGAAAATATTACTATATTTTGATATATTGCATTCAACTTCAATTTAAGGAGGGATTATACCTATGAAAGCAATAGCAGCATTTTTTATTTCAATCGCATTGTTTTTTCTGAACATTTTTACTCCGGCATTACCCGCACCGAAAAGTGATGCGGAGCTTGAACAGATTGCATCAATATGTCAGAATCACGAGCTTGGCAACAAGCTTTATGTTATTGATGTTTCTGCTTTACGAGAAAAAGGAGCAAGTCATATGGCAATTGCACTTCAGGGCATCGTTGCCAAAGACAAGCCGTGCATTTTCATCCGCAACAATACTTATTGCAACAAGTATCTTGATATGGTTTCTGAAAGCGGAATTGAAGTTGTTTTCAATGATGAAAACGGAAACCCCTGGACTCTTCCTTCACTTCTCAATAAATTCAAGGACTATATATCCGACTCGGGTTATGTTCTTTACAGAGAAAGTAAAAAAGCAGAAGGACTCAATGCCGCAACCAACCTTGCTGCTCTCTACGGTTGGCTTCCCGTTCCCGAGAATCTTGAGCAGCTTGCGATTGATGCAGGTCTTACTCTGAAAGAAGATTTTTCCGATGACAACTACAACCTGATGTTCCAGTGGAACTTCTTTGAAAAACACAAAAAAGAATTTAACTACGGTGCTGTTATGAGCCTTCAATACGCAGTTGAAGGACTGCGTGACCTTGCAATTCAACAGGGATTCTACACATTCTATATTGACGATGACGAGGACACAAACCTTCTCAGAGGCAGAGTTATGCAGTATGCAGGCGACAATGTTCCCGTTCTCGGCTGGGTTAAATACGAGGTAGCGTTTGTCAGACAGGCATCTGAGAAAGGTAACATCGCGATCCCCTCAGACCACAGCTATAATCTCAGTTTTCTTTCTTCGTTTGAGTGTGAAATTCCTCAGCAGAAGCATGTTGCAAAGGAATACACCGATGGGACAAAACACTACTGCGCTCTTGTTATGAGTGACGGTGACAATGTTCAATGGATTCAGAACGGCTATGCTGAGTTCTATCAGAAGCAGGCTCTTAAAAATCAATTTCCCGTAACCTGGTCATTCGCTCCGTTGCTTCAGGAATTTTCATCTGCAACTGTCAATCAGGTTTATTCTGATTCATCTGAAAATGACTATTTTATTGCCGGTGTTTCAGGTGCAGGTTATATTCATCCCACCGAATATCCGTTCGATGCTCTTGCAGGCTTTACAGACCTCACGGCAATTTCAATGAAACGAAGCAATCTTGAATATGTCCAGATTCTTGACAGCACTCCCGAAAACGATTATGAATCAAAGGTTCTTACCGACAGACTTGAATATTATGCACGGTATGATAATATCAAGGGTGGCGTTGTCAGCCTTGACCCCGACAGATACGCAGGTGGCAAGGGCAGAATATGGTTTGTTAACGACAAGCCATTCATCACCTACCGTCTTTCACTCTGGCATCCCGGCGGTGAAGGTGTAACAATACCAAAAGAATGGCTTGATGAGCAGGCTGCAACTGTTAACGGATACCCTGCCGATATAAGTTCAATCAACGGCTACAGTGTTATCAACATTCACCCGTGGACCGTAAGCATAAAAGATCTTTCATATTTCGTAAGTCAGCTTGACGAGGACATTGTTCTCGTTACTCTTGATGAGCTTATGGCTATGATTGAAAATAATGTACCTCATCAGGATGCAAAGCCTGAGAATTGAGATAAAAAACGCAACAGCCTGTTGCGTTTTTCTTTGTGTGATTTTAAATGCATATGGGTTTAAATATTTACAGTTAGCTTTTTGATTTTACAACAGCACAAAACAGTTGCACTTAGCTTGATGTAGATGGTATAATCATCCTGACAGATAAGATTTTGAACTATTACTGCAATATCTTAATCTTAATATGAATTCATTTCTAACAGGAGGATATAGTATGAGTCTGAGTATGCTGCATTGTGAAGGTGAAAAAATCATCAATGCCGAGGGGGAACAGGTATTTTTAAGAGGAACAAATCTCGGTGGATGGTTGCTCGATGAATTATGGCAGGGTTTTTTCAAGGGTGGAGAAGCTCAATGGGACATCGTGACCACGCTCGAAAAACGTTTCGGTAAACAGGAAGCAGATCGACTTATAAAAATCCGTGAAGACAACTATATCACTGAATATGACCTTGACTACCTGCAATCACTCGGATTCACCTGTGTGCGTGTACCGTTCTGGTACCGTAATTTTCATACAGATGATTCCGGTACCTGGAAACGTAAAGATAACGGTGAAATCGATTTTTCGCGTCTTGATTGGGTTGTTGAGGAATGCGGAAAAAGAGGAATATATGTCATTCTTGATATGCACGGTGTGCCCGGTCATCAGAGTATTGCCCACCACTGCTGCCGCGTGAATCATTGCAGGCTTTACGACGAAACGGAGGAAGGTGCCCGTTTCCGTTCAGTTGCCTGCGATTTATGGAGCGAGATTGCCCGCCATTTTGCAGGAAACGGAACTGTTGCCGCCTATGACCTGATGAACGAGCCGATGTGCGATTACGAAGGCGAGGATAAAGTCAACAGCAAGTATCACGATGTTTATTCCTTGCTTTATGATGCGGTCAGGGCAAACGATCCCGATCACATCATAACGCTTGAGGTAATCTGGAC
>JAZNCK010000056.1:0-9472 GCA_045587505.1 Acutalibacteraceae bacterium | reverse complement strand
CTTTTCTTTAACTGCATCGTAGTCGAGAATATTGAAGTTGCCGTGACTTTCGTAGAAGTAATTAAGTCCGCCGAATTTTGCAGTTGCACCAAACATAAGCGACTGCTCATATCCCTGTGCCTTGAGAATATCTCCGATTGCTACAGCTCCGGGAAGGAAGTTATTCGGCGCACCGTAAGAATTTCCGTCCGTCGGAACTTTCATCGGCATTCCCGTTGTCATATTAACCATAGCGGCTACTGACCAGGTACAACCTGTTGTTGCAATCGGGCCACCGAAGGTATTATTGGTATGAGAGAATGTGATGCCTTCCTTGGCAAGATCGGTAAGCGGTTTTAAAAGATTTTCATCAAGATATCCGCCCATATCCTTTGAAAGATATGTATTTTCCATTGACTCGAGGTAAATGTGAATAAGATTTCTCTTTTTCTCGGGGAACTCCATTTTTACTTCTCTCGGGTCAGCAAAGTTCACCTTGACGAAATCAGATTCCGTATAATACATATTGTAAAGAGTAATAAGTTGGAACTGCTCCACGCCGTAAACAACACCACCGGCAAAAATTGCAAGTGCAAGAACAAGACAAATAATCTTGCGTGCTATGTTAGAAAAAACGCAAACTTCTTTCTCTTTTCTTTTAAGATAAAGTGAACGGGTTGAAAATGCAAAAAGAGCAAAGAAAAAAGAAACCGCTGCAGTCTGAAGAACCGGTCCCTGCCAAAGAGAATCCATTACTTCACTGCTCGTTCCGTCTGTCGGAGAGAACATATTGACAATCATCTGGTCCGGTGCAACATCACTGAATGTTTCTTTGCCCCAGACAGTTCCCGTCAGTGCAGCCATACCAAGTGCCATAAACAGCACAGAAAAAGCACTGATTACCGAAAGAATTTTTTTCTGCTTCTTTTCGGGAGTTTTATAGACAATTTTCTTGTCTGCAAGACCCATTACGAAAGCCCATATCAATCCGATTGCTAATGTGATAGCAAAATAAACAAATGGAAGTTTCTCCGAATGTATGCGTAACGGGAATAAACCGTATCTGTCAAAGTATTTGTAAAATATATCTGTAACAAAAAGTGAAATCAGATTTGCACCTATTGCATCTCCGATGACCATAAACACAGATCTGACGATGCTCCTTCCCCTGTTAAGAATAAAGGCATCTGTTATGCCGGCAAGGACACCTGCCAGGACTGCCATAAAAATAAGCATATTCTCATCTCCTATATTCAGCATCACTCAGCATTCTACTACATTCGACAATATATTGCAAGTAACATAACGTATGAAAAAAAGAATAAAATTTAGTTATATTGACATAACTCTGAAATACATAAGGCAGGAGCTTAACTCCTGCCTCAGATTAAATCTTTGATGGTAAAGAATACTTCTTCTTATACTTTTCAAAATTGCTTGTGAAAACTTCACTTCCCGATGATTTATAATCATTAAGATATTCGTGCGCATCGAAAACCGATTTGCTTATCTGAATCATACAGACAGCAATATTTGAACAGTGGTCAGATACTCTTTCGTAGTTCGTAAGCAAATCAGAAAGAACAAATCCGAGTTCAATAGTACACTTACCGCCTGTAAGACGTGCAATATGCCTTGACTTAATTTCTGCAAGGATATCATCGATAACCTGTTCAAGGGGCTCAACCTCAAGTGCAAGATCCATACTGTTATCAGCAAAGGCTTTTTCAGTAAGCTCAAGAATTTCCTTTATAGCATTTGTTGCCATACGCAATTCAGCTGTTGCATTTTCAGAGAACCGTATTTCTTTGTCATCAATTTCCTGTGCCGCTTTAGCAATATTTACTGCGTGGTCACCTATACGTTCAAAATCACCGATAGCGTGCAGAAGTGTTGCAACGGTATTGCTGTCTGCCTCGGTAAGGTCGTGACCTGAAATTTTAACAAGAAATGTTCCGAGTTTATCTTCGTAATCATCAAGTTCTTTTTCTTTTTCAATAATTTCGTCAACGACTTTTCTGTCAAATTTTTCAACAAGCGAAATAGATTTTAGCAAAGCTTCGATAGCAGTCTGTCCCATATTTACGGTATAGTTTCTGCTTTCGGAAACCGCAAGTGTCGGAGAATTGAGAAGACGGTCATCGATAAATGCACTCTTACCCGTTGCTTTTTTATCCTTAACTGTTTTTCTTGCAAGTTTTTCAAGAATCTTTGAAAACGGAAAAAGAGCAACGGTAGCTGCAATATTGAAAATACTGTGAACAACAGCAATTCCTGCCGGTGCAATCGGAGTATCCGTAAAAGCAAAACCAATAAATTTGTCTGCAAAATAAAATATCGTCAAGAACAGTGCTGTACCGATCAAATTAAAGTAAACATGAATTACAGCAACACGCTTCGCGTTTTTACTAACTCCCATACTTGAAATAAGCGCAGTTACACAAGTACCGATATTCTGACCCATAATTATAGGAATTGCCATACCGTACGAAATGGTACCTGTGAGTGAGAGTGCCTGCAAAATACCAACAGTTGCAGAAGATGACTGAATAACCGCCGTCATAACAACACCGATCACCAACCCGAAAATAGGATTATTGAACATAACCATAAGGTCGCGGAATTCCTGCATCTCTGCCAGCGGTGACATTGCGTCGCTCATCATTTCCATACCGAACATAAGCACGGCAAAACCAATGCATATACCTCCGATATCTTTAACTCGGTTTTTCTTCGACAGCATTGTCAGCAGAATACCGATAAACGCAACTATTGGCGCAAATGCTGACGGTTTTAAAAGGCTGATAAAGATATTATCGCTTTCAATCCCGGCAAGGCTCAATATCCATGCAGTAACAGTTGTACCGATATTGGAACCCATAATCACACCGATAGCCTGGGTAAGCTGCATAATGCCCGAGTTTACCAAACCGACGAGCATAACAGTAACGGCTGATGATGATTGAATGGTTGCAGTGATAGCTATGCCGAGGCAAAGTGCTTTCCAAGGTTTATCTGTCATGACCTTCAGAATTTTTTCAAGTTTACCGCCGGCTGTTTTTTCAAGATTGTCCGACATAGTGCTCATACCAAATAGGAAAAGAGCAAGTCCGCCGAAAAGGGAGATAAAGTTAAAAATGGTCATTGCGTAACCCCCGTTTTAAAATGCCTGTGTTAGTATTCTGCCCACTTGAATTAAAATTCAATCTGAATTTAGATTAGCACTTATCAGACAAAAAATCAATATGTCTAACAAAAAAAGAGCAATTCCGATAAGAACTGCTCTTAATGTTTTATCTCCAGTTAAACGGACGAAGCATAAAGTCTACATCTTCCTTGTTTTCAGGAATCAGACCAAAAGAAGAAACCCTGCTTATTCCGTGTTCTCTGAACGCATCGTACAAGTCTTCATTGGCCTTCAGGCGGAACGGATTGAGGAAGAAATATTCACCGAGGAACTGGTTAGCTTTGAAATACTCCCAGCTTAAGTTTGCCACTTCAATATTAAACTTCTGTTCGTCTGTTACATCGGCACTCAGTGCCTTCTTCCACAGACGGTCAAGTTTTGTGATTTTGCTTATCGGATAATATCCTGACTGATAATGCCAATCAAAATCAAATGAATGAGCAGTTGCAGCAATCTGTGCTGTCTGTATATCGATAATCTCCTTGATGTACGGGGCAGCATCCTCACCGTAGTATTCATTAAGGAAATCTACCATATGATATGCAACATCGGCATTTACATCCCACTGAACCTTACAAAGAAGATAGTTGCGAAGCTCATTAAACGCTGCAAAGTGACCGTCACCGCAGTTATAGATATAACCTGTTATACCAATATCCTTCATATAAGCCATTGTTGACTGCAGTGTACCGAAATTGGAGAAGAACTGTGCCACATTAAGGAAATTTATTGTGTAGTCATAGATATAGGTTTTGTCTGCAATTTTTGTCCAGTTTTTGAAATCCTCAGCAATTGTAGGCTCCGGATCACCGTAAGCTGTCATAAAAGTCTCATTCTGAATATCTTCATGTCCGCACTCAGTCAAAGGATGGCTTCTGCAAGCTGCATGGAGTCCGCAAAGTACAGGTGCAACGTTCGGATTACAGCGAAGAGTAAGATCCTGCGGCGGTTTGGCTGTTTCAAGATACGCAAAGAAAGTAAATGTAAAATTCGGGAATTCATCATCAAGCGCATCGGCAAAATTATTTGTAAAAATAAGCGTCGGTGCACTGATACTGCCATATTTCTCATAAAGTGCTTCACAAGTTTCACAATGACAATAACGATCATTATCCTTCTGACCGATGTGAACATGATCAGATGTTTCTCTCGGACAGTCACGCATCTGCTGCCTTGCATTTTCAACCGCAACCTCAAGAACATCGGGGTTTGAAAGACACACGTGGTCAGTTGAGCGTGTACCGTCAGGCTGGAGCGCAAAATACTCAGGATGCTCTGCAAACAAAGCATCAGGGACAAGTGATGGCAAAGAAGCATCCCAGAAAACATAGGTCAATGCTCCGCCGTAATCTTTTGCCTCCTGCCAGAAAGAAACATTCATCTTCGTTCTTGCACGGTGTGCATCATTTGTTCCGGCACAATCGTTACGACGAACAGCGAATGAAGGTTCAACTGTCCTGTCAAGGTTTGCATCAATAACGAGATTCTTGTTCTGAGGCACTCTTTCGAGTTCCGGTGTAAACCAACGGACACCGAAGTATTCTTCAAGAAGAGTATACACACCATAGAGTGTGCCACGGCTGTCTGCGCCTGCAATTATAAGATGTACCCCGTCTGCATACAGGCGGAAGCCGTCTGCCTTGATTGATGCACGGTCAATATCTGCAATTACTTTTTCAAGTTCGGTCTCGCCGATAAGAATTGCTTTTTCTTCTACAGTAACTTCATTTTCAGTAACCACATCAAGTTTAGCACCACTGATTTTTTCGATATAAGTCTGTAATTCTTCAGCTGCGGTGTTGATTGTTTCATCTGAATTGTCAGCAATTATGATTTTATAATCCGACTCACCGTTATCCACAATAAGCATTGCGTTTGTGACGGTAGGCGGAGTGTAAGGAGTACCGCCATAATTGATATTTGTATCAACAGGAATCAATCCGACCGATAGAAGAAAAACCTCAATAAAAGAAATTATCGCTTTAACGTAATTCATATAAATCCTCCTTCATCGGGACATTGTAAATACAAGTTCTCCACCGTTTATAAGCTCTTCGTGAGTGATATAACAACCGTCAAGTTCTTTACCGTTGAGAGTGGTTTTTTCAACGTAAACATTTTTGTCACTCTGATTTTCCGCTGTAATCTTAAGCACCTTACCGTTCGGAAGTGAAATTTCGGCACTGTCAAGATTCGGAGAACCGAGCCAATACTTATCTGTTCCTGCAAGCGGATAGAATCCCATTGCTGAGAAAACATACCACGAACTGAGTGTACCGCCGTCGTCATTACCGTCAAGGCCGTTAATATCATCGCTGAAGCGGTTCTTAAGTGTCCAACGAACCCATTTCTGTGTAAGATCGGGTCTGCCTGCATTGGAAAACAGGTACGGCGTGTGAATATCGTGCTGATTGCCTACCCAGTAACCTGCACCGGGATCAACTGCTGCACGTGTGAGAGAAGCATCCTTCATAAAGTCATCAAGCTCGGAAACAAAATATTCCTTACTGCCGAACAGTTCAATCATACCGTCAATATCGTGAATTGCACTCCAACGCCACTGTCTTGCACTGCCTTCACAGTAACAATCTGCGAACTTTTTAATCATAACAGCATCATAGAATGTTGTAATGTACGGGCTGAAGTGACTTTCAAAATTGCCGTCAGAATTTCTTGCCTGGAAATACTTCGTTTCGGGATTAAAGACATTTTTGTAATACATTGACTTCTCGCTGTATTTTGCCACATCTTCAGTCTTTCCGAGCTCTTCGGCAAGAACAGCGATTGCATTATCCTGCCACGAATATTCAACCGTACGGCTGACAGATTCATCACCTTTTGAGATATCGTTAGGTACATAACCATATTCGTTGTATTCTTTAATCCAATCTCTGCCGTCACGATCAGGCTTAACTTCCGAAGAGAGTTTCATATACTCGTATGCAGTTTCAACATCAAAATCACGTAAGCCCTTGAGATAACTCTCTGTTATAACAATATTTGCAGGGTCACCGAGCATTGAAGACGTGTATCCTGCTCCCTGAGGCCAACGAGGCAGTGCACCGCCTGACTTTGCCATCTCTACAAGACTGTTAAGGCAGTCCGTCTGAATTTCGGGTGCAATAAGAGTGTAAAGTGAATGCGTATTACGGCAAGTATCCCAGAGAGACATATCCGATCTGTATGTATATCCTTCAGCAACGTGAGTCTTTTTATCAAAGCCGAGATATTCGCCGTTTACATCTGTAAAATCAGTCGGCATTATCATACTGTGATAGAGAGCTGTGTAGAAAACAGTCTTGATTTCGTCATCCTTACTGCTGATTTTTATTGAAGAAAGACGTTCTTCCCAATCAGCAACGGCATTGTCCCTTACATCGTCAAATGTAAGACCCGCTGTTTCAGCATCAAGGTTCAGTTTTGCGTTCTCAACACTTACAAAGCTGATTGCAAGCTTAAGTTCAATGCTTTCGTTTTTCAATTCTCCGAAATTCAGATCAATTCCGAGATCTGTAGGATCTCCCGAAATTTCATAAGACTTGATAGCCTTATCTGCAGTGGCAGCAAAATATACGGGAAGTCCCTGATATCTGTCTGAAAAAGTACCGTGTATGACAGCTCCGCCCGTTATCATACCTGTGTTTTCGTCCACAGCTACAAATCCGCCGTCTGACCATCTTCCTGCTGCAACGCTCGTCACATCCAGGTAAAGACGGGCATCCTTTGAGTTATTAAAAGTATAACGGTGAACACCTGTATGTGTGTCCGCAGTAAGCTCAACAAGACAATTCATAGTCTGCAGGTAAAGAGCATAGTAACCGGGTGTTGCTGTTTCGTTTATATGAGAATACGGAATCACACCGGCATTCCTTTTGCCGGTAACAGGAGTCACTCTGAAAATGCCGTAATCCTCTGCACCGGTACCTGAAAGCCTCGAGTGGCTGAAACCAAGTATGTGACGCTGCTCATAATAATATCCGGAAGTATTCATCTTTGTGATATAAATACCGCCCGCAAAGGATGTGTCAGGGCCCAGTCTCACAGCACCGAAAGGAACAGTAGCTGCAGGACTCAGCATTCCGCAAGTCCACGGAGTACCGCCGGTCCCGATAAACGGGTCAACATACTGCGTATACTCGCCTGTCACATTTTCAGGCATTTCAACAGGTCTGAAAAGTATTCCGTTGAAGAGTCCCGCAAATGCAGTTTCAAAAATTACGATTGCAGAAACAATAATTCTTATAACAGGCCATAACATAAAAAAGACCTCCTAAGTATTTATACATTAACTATATATTACAGCAAAGAAAAAGTCAAATTTTCAAAAGGTAAATATAATTTATTTGCTGACAAAAATGCAGATTGTTTTTTGGTTAAAAGGTCAAAAAATATAATTACCGGGTGGCTCACAAAGTGCTTTGTGATTGGTATTAAACGGCTGAACAGATAATTGACATAAAAAAGGATGGCATCACTGTCATCCTTTGGGGTTGTTTAATTTAATCAGATAAAATTTAAACTATTTCGTAGGAAATGTGGTTCTTAACAGCAAATTCATAAGCATATGAACCGGATTCGCACACAATTGTCACATTACAGTTCTTAAGAAACACAGGGGACGGTTAGGTTTTCACGCTAACCGTCCCCTGTGACCCTTCCAGCCACAGTAAATTCAGCTTTTGCAAATCCCCGCATATTAAGTCAACTCCCGGCGTAAACAGAGAGCAAGTTTTTTCACCATACTACCTGTTTCATAAGTATTCTTTTTAAATAGAAGAACTGTTTTTTCAAAATACATAGCATTGATTTTTTATCATATCAATTATCTTCGTTTATCTAAAAAAACATATTATCAACAGTCAAAACACAGGTACCACTGACATATACTTGATATGGACGGTGATTTTTTGATTATTGAAACAGTATTGAATTCGTTGTCAAATCTTTTATTTTTTGCGTTGCATCTGTCGAATGCAAGTTCGTTTCCGCCTCCTCTTTCTGCAAAGGATGAACGGGAGTATCTGCTCAGGTTTAGAGACGGCGATATGAATGCTAAAAACGAGCTGATTGAACATAATCTTCGGCTTGTGGCACACATAATTAAAAAGTATTATTCAAACTCAGCACAGCAGGATGACCTGATTTCTATTGGTACAATCGGACTGATCAAGGCAATCAACACCTTTGATGTGGATAAGGGCACGCGGCTCGCTACATACGCTGCACGGTGCGTTGAGAATGAGATACTGATGTATTTCCGTGCACAGAAGAAGACTGCACAGGATATTTCTGTCAACGAGCCGATCGATACGGATTCGGAAGGAAATCCGCTGACATTGATGGATATTATATCTACAGAGGACGAAATTATTGATGATATTTACAAAATGTCTATGATCAAAAAACTCAGGACGGAGATAACACAAATCAGTAACCCACGTGAAAGAACAATTATAATACTTCGATACGGATTGGACGGAAGCACTCCGCTGACACAGCTCGAAGTCGCAGGCAGACTCGGAATATCAAGATCATACGTTTCCAGAATTGAGAAAAAGGTGCTTGGCAGACTAAGAAAAGCGTTAGAATGAAAAAAACGGACACACCGTAGTGTGTCCGTCATATTACGTTATTTCGAGTGATTATTCGCCCTTTTTCTTGATGATGTCGTTAAGGATTACATAGAAATCCTCGTCATCCACTGCGCCCTTAGCCTGTGCAGGCTTCTGTGCACCTGCTACAACGGGAGGCTCAATAGGAGCTGTTGTTGCTGAACGAATCGGTGCTGCAGGAGCTGTTGTTGCCTTGAATGCAGGAATTGAACCGAAGTCAACTTCTGAACCTGCATCAAAACCTGTAGCAACAACTGTGATAATGATTTCATCCTCAAGTTTTGAATCAAATGCAACACCCCAAGTGATGTTTGCATCCGGATGTGCCTTATCAGTGATTGATTCACATGCTGTCTCAATTTCTTCAAGACCGATGTCAGGTGAAGACGTGATGCTGATGATAACACCCTTAGCACCTGCGATTGATGTTTCAAGAAGCGGGCTTGATGTTGCCATTTCAGCTGCCTGAAGGCTCTTATCCTTACCCTTAGCTGTGCCGACACCCATATGTGCATAGCCTGCATCCCTCATTACGCTGCAAACGTCAGCGAAGTCGAGGTTAACAAATCCGGGAACCTTGATGAGCTCTGAAATGCTCTTAACACCCTGTGAAAGAACCTCGTCAGCAACAAGGAAAGCCTCTGAAAGAGTCTTGCAGCGATCGCTGAGGAGCTTAAGACGATCGTTAGGAATA
>JAZNCK010000055.1:0-10873 GCA_045587505.1 Acutalibacteraceae bacterium | reverse complement strand
AAGAGATATATGCACCACTACAACTTCCCGTCATACTCAGTTGGCGAAACTCGCCCGAGCAGAGGACCGGGACGTCGTGAAATCGGTCACGGTGCACTTGCAGAAAGAGCACTTCTTCCTGTTATTCCTTCAGTTGAAGAGTTCCCGTACTGCATCCGTACAGTATCTGAGGTTCTTTCTTCAAACGGTTCAACATCACAGGGTTCAATCTGTGGTTCAACACTTTCACTTATGGCAGCAGGTGTTCCCATCAAGGCTCCCGTTGCAGGTATTTCATGCGGTCTTGTTACAGAGGGCGACCGCTTTATGACAATGGTTGATATCCAGGGTCTCGAAGATTTCTTCGGCGATATGGACTTCAAGGTAGCGGGTACACACAAGGGTATCACTGCTATCCAGATGGACCTCAAGGTTCACGGTCTTACACCGGAAATCATCCGCGAGGCACTTGATAAGACATACAAGGCACGTCTCTATATCCTTGATGAAGTTATGCTTCCTGCAATCGCAGAGCCCAGAGCAGAGCTTTCAAAGTATGCTCCGAAGATGCTTTCAACAAAGGTTCCTGTTGACAAGATTGCTGAGGTTATCGGTAAGCAGGGTAAGGTTATCCAGAAGATCTGCGCAGAGTGCGACTGTAAGGTTGACGTTGAGGAAGACGGTAGCGTATTTGTATGTGCTCAGGATATCGAGAATGCAAGACGTGCAATCTTTATGATTGAAACAATCGCAAATGATCCTGAAGTAGGCGCAATCTATAAGGGTATTGTTACAAGAATTATGGAATTCGGTGCATTTGTAGAAATCGCACCGGGTAAAGAGGGTCTTGTACATGTAAGCCACCTTGATGTTAAGAGAACAGAAAACGTAACAGACGTTGTAAACGTAGGTGACGAGGTTATCGTTAAGGTACGTGAGATTGACGATCAGGGCAGAATCAACCTTTCACGCCGTGAGGCACTTATCGAGGTTGAGGGTCTTGTTCCCGAAAACGAAATTTCTGATGCACCCCGCCGTCCTTCAGGCGACCGCCGCAGAGGTAACGGTAACAGAGGCAGAAAGAACTAATTGAATAAATCAAAGACCGATGGATTGCTCCGTCGGTCTTTTTGTCTATGTATACTATAAACAGAAAACAACAAACATAAGATAAAGTATAACAAATTCGGTTTTGTAGGGTTCTTGCATTTCCACCTCATCCACCGCAAGCGGTCCCCCTTCCCCTCAAGGGGAAGGCTAGAAAACCGCACAATTACAAGGCTTCTCCTTGAGGAGAAGCTGTCACGAAGTGACTGATGAGGTGTAGGTTGCAATGCAACCGTATATTCAAAGCATCCCTGCAAACCTGAATTTATCAAACTGAATAAACTGACACAGGAACAGTAATTACCGTTCCTGTGTCAGTTTTGTATATTTAATTCAAGTATATCATCTGCACTGATTTTATAAAACCTACAAAGCTTAATAAAATCTTCTATGGATAATTTTGCACGACGTTTTTCGATATGGTCATATCCTTGCTGAGATTTCTGAATAATAGCTGCGACTTCTTTTTGCGACAGGTCATTATCAATTCTCAACGCAATCAATTTATCAAGATAGTCCATTCTATCACCCCGAAGAAATTATATAATACTCTGTTTTTGAGTATTGACAATTACTCAAAGATTAAGTAAACTTGCTGTAGAATGTTATAATCATTCTGCAGAATTTTATTTTGGGGGATTAAGAATGAAATTGATTGGTAAAAGAATTCTTGCATCACTGCTGAGTGTTGTGATGCTTCTTGCTGTTGTTCCCGTAATGGGGTTGGGTATCACTGCGAGTGCAGCAGAAACATACAGCGGTAAATGCGGTGAAAATCTTACATGGTCATTTGATCCTGTAACGGGCGAACTTGTCATTGACGGTGTCGGTGTAATGTATGATTACGATTTCGATGATGATCGCCCTTGGGAAGACTATCCTCATAAAATCGAAACCGTTACAATAGGTGACGAAGTTACAACTATTGGTTTAAGAGCGTTCTATTATTGTGTTAACCTCACAAGTGTAACAATTGGCAACAGTATTACCAAAATTGGTGAAGCTGTATTCTCAGGATGTGTCAACCTCACAAGTGTCACAATCGGCAACAGTGTTACCGTAATCGGAGATTGTGCATTTGATAGTTGCCAAAGCCTTACAAGCATAACTATACCGAATAATGTTCAGACAATTGGAAATTATGCGTTTAGAGATTGTAAAAGCCTTACAAGTATAACCTTACCCGACAGCGTTACTGTAATTGGTGATTATGCGTTTAAAAACTGTATTAGCCTTGCAAATGTAATAATCGGTAACA
Organism: Acutalibacteraceae bacterium; assembly: GCA_045587505.1. Lineage (GTDB taxonomy): Bacteria > Bacillota > Clostridia > Oscillospirales > Acutalibacteraceae > CAG-488. The sequence goes on along the minus strand of JAZNCK010000055.1, from coordinate 8,529 downwards.
GTGTCACTTCTATTGGAAACCATGCTTTTGATAGTTGCTATAGCCTTCCGGGAGTAGCAATTCCAGATAGTGTCACTACAATCGGCGATTATGCGTTCTATGAGTGTGCCGGGTTCATAAACATAATAATACCTGATAGTGTTATAATTATTGGTGATTACGCTTTCTATTGGTGTAGTTATCTTACAAGCGTAACAATCGGTAGTGGTGTTACAAGCATCGGTGATTATGCATTCGCTTGGTGTTTCAGTCTTGCAGATGTAGAAATTCCGGAAAGCGTCACAACAATTGGTGAAGGGGCTTTTGATGATTGTGCTAACCTAACAGACATAATAATTCCAGAAAGTGTCACAACAATTGGAAAATATCTGTTCAGAAATTGCTATGACCTTACAAGTATAGAAGTTGATGCTGATAATGAATATTACAGTAGTGATTCTTTTGGTGTGTTATACAATAAAACAAAGACAGACCTTATCCAATATCCTGTTGGTAATGAAAGAACAAAATTTATAATTCCTGATAGTGTCAACACGATCAGCGATTACGCATTTAGTGGATGCAATCTTGCAAATATAATGATTCCGGACAGCGTTGCTGTAATCGAAAAGAATGCATTTGCTCAATGCAACCTCACAAACATAACAATCCCTGACAGTGTTACCATAATAGGAGAGAACGCATTTGATAGTTGCTACAACCTTACAAACATAGTAGTTGATACTGATAATCAGCATTACAGTAGCGACTCTTTTGGAGTGTTATACAATAAAGCAAAAACAGACCTTATTCAATATCCTATCGGTAATGAAAGAACAGAGTTTACTATTCCTGATAGTGTTATAACAGTCGCCGATTCCTCATTCTTCATGAATTATAGTATTGAAAGTATAACGATTCCGGACAGTGTCACAACAATCGGAAATAATGCATTCTCGGATTGCATCTACCTCACAAATTTGACAATACCTGATAGCGTTACAAAAATCGGAGAATATGCATTCTATGAGTGTATGAACCTTACAAGCATAACAATCCCGGAAAGTGTTACCACAATTGAAGAGTGGACATTCGGTGGTTGCGATAGCCTTACAAGTGTAACAATACCTGACAGCATCACCAAAATCGAATATGCTGCGTTTGCTTGGTGCTATAGCCTTACAGATGTGTATTATTTTGGGACAGAAGAAGACTGGGATGAAGTTGAGATTTATGAAGGTAACGAAGACCTACTCGATGCAACAATCCATTTTATCGGTGAATCTGAACATACGCACTCATATTCTTCCTCAGTAACAAAAGAGGCAACATGTAAAGAAACTGGTGTTATTACTTATACCTGCTCTTGTGGAGATACATATACGGAAGTTATTCCGATGAAAGAGCATAATATGGTACACGATATTACTCTTTCAACCTGTAAAGTGGCAGGCATGGAATATGATTTTTGTAGCGGTTGTGGCGAGACTTTTAATGTGAAAACTTTACCCCTTAATGCTCATACTTGGGGAGAATGGGAGGTAACAACACCTCCGACAGCTTCAAACGAGGGTATAAGCACACGAGTGTGCTCAGTTTGTGGAGAAAAAGAAACTAAATCCATTCAGAAACTTGGAGTTATGAAGGATGAAAAAACCGGAATAGAAATTGAATTTGACGATGAATATGGTTCAGGTGTTGAAATCAAGGTAGAAGAAGTTTTTGATGGGGATTCTTTTAAAATTATTGAGAATGTTTGCGGAAATAACAATTCAGAAATATATGATATTTCAACAATCAAAAACGGTGTAAAGGTTCAGCCTGACGGAAAAGTTAAGGTCAGAATACCTGTTCCGGCCGGATTTGAAACGACAAATATTTTGGTTTTCTATATTGACTCAACAAACGGAACAGCAACCAATATCCCTGCAAATATTGTTGAAGGTTATGTTGAATTTGAAACAGACCACTTCAGCTATTATGCAATTGTTGAAAAGTTAGGCAAAGTTAACTCTGTTTCCATTAACGATATTTCAATGAATTATAAAGATTCAGCAGCAATCACACCTACAATCAACGCTGATGCAGGTGTGAAGTACACAGTTTCTTACTCTTCATCAAACAATGATGTTGTGTCCGTTGATGCAAACGGCAGAGTTACAACAAACGGCACAGGCAGTGCGACAATTACTGTGACCGTAACAGATGAATACGGTAACACAGTTACTGACACTAACAATGTGAACGTTTCATACAAATGGTGGCAATGGATTATTGTTATTGTTCTCTTCGGTTGGATTTGGTATTGATAAGAATATAAACGTTTTTAAGGGCAGTCATAAGGCTGTCCTTTTTTCTTACAAAAGAAAAACTGCGGACTTTTGTCCGCAGTCGTGGGGGTCAACGGTTAGCAGCCGCAACCGTTGTTGTTGAGGAAACCGTTGTTGTTACAACCGCAGTTATTTGTGCAACCGCAATTGTTGTTGCAACCACATTCAGAGAATAAAAGGATGATAATGAGAATCATAAACCAGTTATTACAGCAACCCATGTCGTGACCTCCTTTCGTCTTACACTACTATTTTATGTGCAAGCGAAAGTTTGGTGATTGTCCGCAGGAGGTTTTTATTTTATTGTTATAATTATTTTGAAAATTTATAAGTATTATTTACATTCGTAAAAAAATGAAGTATAATATCTACCATCTTGATATGGAGGTTATAGTATGACTATAGCACTTAAAAAAGTGATTTCAATTTTATTGGCGGTGATTATTTTGGTAGGTATTCCAGTAACCGGACTCGCAGCACAGGACGCAACTCCGGAAAAAACATTACAGTTTGGTGCTGACGGCAAGTTCAGCATTATGCACGTTACAGATACTCATCTTGAAAGTGACAATGTTGACAACTCTGTATGGCTTATTGCCAAGGCTTGCGATAAGGAAAAGCCGGACCTTGTTGTAGTAACAGGTGACAATGTTCTCAATAGTGACGATGCAAATGAAACAAAAACATACATTGACAAGTTGATGTCGGTTTTTCAGGAAAGAAACATTCCTACAGCAGTAACCTTCGGTAACCATGATTCCGAAGTTGGTGCAATGTCCCGTGAAGAGCTTATGGCGTATTACAATACATACTCTTGTTCAGTTTCAGTCGATGACGGAGAAGCTATTTCCGGTTGCGGTACATACAATCTTCCGATTCTTTCTTCTGACGGATCAAAGGTTAAGTTCAATGTATGGGTGTTTGACTCCAATGATTATGACGCAGAGGGTCATTACGGTTATGTAAAAGCCGATCAGATCGAGTGGTATAAGGCTGAATCTGACAAGCTTACGGCAGCAAACGGCGGTGAAGTGGTTTATTCTATCGCTTTCCAGCACATCATTGTTCCCGAAATTTATGATGCTCTTAAAAAGACGGAAACAAGACGCTTTTTCTCCTATAGTCACATGTATAATAAAGATGAATATTATATGTTTGATCCTAACGGCCTTAACCACGGTACGCTGACAGAAACTCCGTGCTGCGGTTACTATAATGACGGTCAGTTTGATGCACTGGTTGAAAAAGGCGATGTACTCGGCATTTTCACAGGTCATGACCATACAAACGGTTTTGGCGTTGAATACAAGGGTATTGAAATCGGCAATACAGTAAGCACACGTTATAACGGTGATGCTTTCTCTTCACAGTACGGTTACAGAATGTTTGAGATTGACGAGAACGATACAAGCAAGTATACAACACGGGTTGAACATTGGTACGATATGTTCAGCGTTGAGGATATTGATACAATGCGAAAAGCAGGAGACGATTTCGGTTGGAAACTTGCACTTGATGTAAGTTTCAAAGGCTTCTTCCAGAAGCTTGGTCACACACTCGGCAGAGGTATTGTTTCCGCCTTTTCAGGCAGACAGATTTCTTATCCTGATTGATAAAAACGCAAGCAGTCGATGTTTTCATTGACTGCTTCTTTCTTTTTTAGTATAATAACCAAAAGGGGGCTTTGTTATGATGACAAAAATTATCAGCGTACTTGTTGCAATTCTTATGTTTATTTCACCTGAACTTCCTATGCTTCTTGATCTGCCTGCAATCCCACAGGGTCAGGACCTGAACCTTGATGAGCGTTTTGAGCTTATCTGGGAAGATGAGTTTGTCGGTGATGAACTTGATACAACAAAGTGGGACGATAATCAGTCTGTCGACACGCTGCACTGGGGCCCGATACGCAAGGGTGGTTATTGGCACAAAGATATGGTTGATGTGCGTGACGGCAACCTTGTGATTTCAACACAATATAAATCAACTCCGCTTGACGGACCGACTTTCGGTTCTCCGGACAGTTACGGCACAGGTTATTATACAGGTATGGTTGCTACTGCAGGCAAGTATGAATTCCGTTACGGATATTTTGAGTGCCGTGCAATTCTGCCGAAGGCTACGGGAATGTGGTCGGCTTTCTGGATGATGAATGGCGGTGTGTATGAAGTAAATAATTCAGGTGAAGACGGAACAGAAATTGATGTTTTTGAGTCAATGTTCTATAAAGACGACTGGTGGGGTGCAGGCGGATGTGTGCAGACAGGCATACATTTTGACGGTTATGGCGAAGGACATACAGGTGTAAGCCTCGGCAAATGGTTTGCCAATAATCCGTATGAGGAGTACAACACTTACGGTGTCGAATGGAACGAGAATGAATACATTTTTTATATAAACGGTGTTGAAACTGCAAGAACCTCTGCAGGCGGCGTAAGTAAAAATCCTGAGTATCTGATTCTTTCGTGTGAGGTTGCCGGCGAAAACGGTATCGCTTATGCTGACCGCCACGGTGTAGGTCCGATTGATCTTGAAGAAGGCGAGAAAGCAGATTTTATTGTCGATTATGTAAGAGTTTATCAGTATAAATGATATATCCTTAAAATGTGCACTTCGCTGTAGTAGTGGGGTTGATCAGATTATTAGCAGTATAACCTGAGGAGTGGTATGTAAAATGAAAAGAACATTCAATACTCTGGAAGTGTGTTGTTGGATATATGTCGTGTTGGGAACACTTGCGCACAAACTGTTACCGCATATTTATTCAATTGAATTCGGGATAGTTATGTTGATTTGGTGTTCAGTTTATATCTTTTTGTGTTATCGTTTTAAGATGAACTTGTACAACTATAAGCCGGTGTGGAAAATGCTTGAAATAATTATGTTGGTTGTTACACCAATTGCACAGATAGTTTTAGCTGTTCTGAGGTTTGTAAACAGAACAGATCCGTTATACATATAAAATCACCGGTGTGTTCATCGAACACACCGGTGATTTTATATATTGTTTTAAAACAGAACTCTATTTGTCGTTTAGGATTGTTTCACCGATACAGAAATCACCCTCAACTTCTGTGATTTTTACGGTAACAATTTGTCCGCAAGGATGAACACATCTTACCTTAACAGGTGTATAATTCTTCGTGTATCCTTCGGTGAAATCATCACCGTGTCTTGTTTCGAGCAACACTTCAACTGTTTTTCCGATTTGCGAGTCAAGAAAAGACTGACGCACCTTTTCTGTTTCTTCAATCATTACGTGACTGCGTTTTTCTTTAACGCTTTTTTCGATCTGCTCCATTTTTGCAGCGCGTGTACCTTCACGGGGAGAGTAGGGGAAAACGTGTACCTTTTCGAAACCGATTTCCTTGGCAAAATTTACATTGTCTGCAAAATCTTCTTCACTCTCTGTCGGAAATCCCACCATAATATCGGTCGTGATCGTAGTGTCGGCGAAAGCTGAACGCAGTTTATTGCAAAGCTCTCTGTATTCAGCACTTGTATAATGTCGGTTCATTGCTTTGAGCGTATTGTCGCAACCACTCTGGAGAGAAATGTGAAACTGCGGACAGAATTTATCGATTTTTGAAAGTCTGCTGATAACCTCGTCTGTTATGTGGTCAGGCTCAAGTGAACCGAGACGGATTCGTTCGAAATTCATTCCTGCTGCAAGCTCAACAGCATCGCAGATGTTGAGTCCTATATCGCTGCCGTACGATGAAAGATTGATGCCTACAAGTACGATTTCAACGAAACCTGCGTCACTCAGTGTGCGTAATTCCTCGCGCAGCTCATTGATAGGCTTTGAGCGTACCCGACCTCTTGAATACGGAATAATACAATACGAACAAAAACGGTTACAACCGTCCTCAATTTTAACAATCGCTCTTGTTCTGCCCTCAAAACCGGAGATTATATCGCCCTGAAAACTGTCGCCTGTTTCGTGGGATTCGATTTCTATAACACGTTGTGAACAGGAAAAATAACGTTCAATCAATTCAGGCAGACGAGTGTTGTTCTTGTTTCCGAGAACAATATCTGCCTGGACCAGTGCCTGGGCATCATCAGGAAAAGCCTGAGGCATACAACCCGTCAGTACAACTATGCTGTCGGGGTTTTTTCTTTTGAATCTGCGTACGGTCTGTCTTGTTTTACGGTCACTTTCGGCAGTAACAGTGCAGGAGTTTATAACGTAGACATCAGCTTTTTGGTCAGTCGAAACGAGCTCGTAACCACTTTTCACCATTCTTTCAGCCATAGCCTGCGATTCATATTGATTAACTTTGCAACCAAGTGTAAAAAATGCAATCTTCATAGGTTTTCCTCCGGATACCTTTAAATTATAAATCAAAACGGTCTCTTATGCAAGATTAACTTTTACTTGCATATATATTAAGTTGAAACGGAGGTTTGTTTATGAAACGAATATTAGGTGTTCTGATGTGTGTGCTGATTATGCTTATGCCATTATGTGTCATTACAAATGCGCAGGAAGAAATGCCGATTGAAGTCAAAGCAAAGGCCGCTGTTCTTATGGATGGTTCAACAGGCAAGGTGCTGATGAAAAAGAACGAGCACGAAAAACTGTATCCGGCATCTGTCACTAAGATTATGGCACTTCTGCTTGTTATGGAAGCACTCGATAACAACAAAATACGCCTTACGGATATGGTCACAACGAGTCCTGTCGCTGCATCAAAAGGCGGATCGCAGATATGGCTTAAGGAGGGTGAAACAATGAGTGTTGACGACTTGCTTAAAGCTACGGCTGTCTACAGTGCGAACGATGCCTGTACAGCTCTGGGGGAATATGTTGCAGGCAGTGATGAGGGCTTTGTGCTTATGATGAATGAACGTGCCGCAGAGCTGGGGATGAAAAACACGCACTTTGAAAACTGTACTGGACTTGATGACGATACCGAAAATCACCTTACTACAGCTTACGATATTGCAATAATGTCCCGTGAACTTATGAAGCATGAGCTCATTAAGGACTATACGACAATATGGATGGATTCTCTTCGGGACGGACAGACCGAGCTTGTCAATACAAATAAACTTGTACGTTTTTATAACGGTGCAACCGGGCTGAAAACAGGTACAACCAACAAAGCCGGGTGTTGTGTTTCTGCAACTGCGACACGTGACGGAACAAGTCTTATTGCGGTTGTTATGGGATCAGATAACAGCACTGACCGTTTTGAGGGTGCAAAGTCAATGCTCAATTGGGGCTTTGCCAATTATACGACACTAACACCGCAGATCGATAAATCACTCGTAACCGATGTGAATGTGCTTATGGGTGAAGAGCGTGTTATTACGCCTCAGATTCCTTCTTTGACAAGCGTGCTTGTTCCGAAAGGCAGGGAGGGAGATATAGTTCAGAATGTTGAACTTGCAACTGCGGTTGAAGCACCTGTCGAGCCGGGTCAGACCCTCGGTACGGTGACTGTCAGCCTTGACGGTGAGGTGCTTGACAAGTATAATCTGACATCTCCACACTATGTTGACTGCTTGTCGTTCACAACAGTTTTTTGTCGATTGTTGAGCGTTCTATGTAAGAAATGAGGCGTTTTTATCAAAAAATACATTAAAAATTACTAAATAATACTTGAAAAAAGGGTTGTAATAGGGTAAAATATATCTAAATAATCGGTATCTATATATTTGAACCACTCGGAGGCACTTAATAACCATGGCAGTAAAACTTAATTCAAAATATGTTGCAGCTTTTTTACCCGACGGTTCGCTTGAAAGTATCAAGCCTGAGATTGAAGCAGCACATAATGCACTTAATAACGCAACGGGAAAGGGCAGCGACTTTTTAGGTTGGCTCACTCTCCCTGAAAATTATGACAAAGCAGAGTTTGTTGAAATTAAAAAGGCGGCTGATAAAATCCGCAATGATTCTGAGGTACTTGTTGTTATCGGTATTGGCGGTTCATATCTCGGAGCACGTGCTGCAATCGAATTTATCAAATCTCAGAACTATAATCTGCTTCGTAAGGGAGCACCTGAGATTTATTTCGCAGGTAACACAATAAGCTCTGACTCGCTTAACGAACTTATTGAGATTATCGGTGACAGAGATTTTTCCGTAAACATCATTTCAAAATCAGGTACAACAACCGAACCTGCAGTCGCTTTCAGAATTTTTCGCGATATGCTTGAGAAAAAGTACGGTAAAGACGGTGCAGCACAGCGAATCTATGCTACAACG
>JAZNCK010000054.1:0-5552 GCA_045587505.1 Acutalibacteraceae bacterium | reverse complement strand
ATTTATGCTCGTTTATCTTCCTGTTCTTACGATAGACTTTACAAGGAGCAAATCTTCCATCGTTGTGATTTTCATATTGAGCTTGTCACCCATAGCCATTCCGATTTTTACACCGCTGTGAAGAACAAGGCCGCAGTCATCCGTCATTTCGGGACGCTCGTTTTCAGGCAAAGCAAAATAGTCGTCATACGCTTTTCTTACGATTGAATACCTGAATGACTGCGGAGTCTGACCCATATAAAGCTCCTTACGAGCAGGGATTGAATCAAGACTTTCACCGTCAACACTTCTGATAATCGTATCGTGTGCAGGAACAACTGTGTCACAAGCACCGTATTCACGTACTTTGAGGATGTTTTCGTTGATAATTTTCTGTGAAATGAGAGGTCTTGCTGCGTCATGAATAATGACATAATCATCATCACCGCAGACTTCTTTAACAGCATCAAGAGCATTGAGTGATGACTCCTGACGTGATGAACCTGCATTTGCAATCCAACGCACCTTACGGATATCGTACTCCTTAAGCCAGAGTGCAAGGTCGTCCTGCCATTCCTTTACGCATACAACGCAGATTGCGTCAATTTTTTCGTTTATTTCAAATGCTTCGAGAGTGTGGATAATTACGGGTTTTCCGTAAATATCTATAAACTGCTTAGGTCTGTCAACCATACCCATACGGCTACCTGAACCACCCGCAAGAACAACAGCAATATTCATAAAACAATACCTCTTTTCAAATTTTTCACCTCTAAAATTATACTATACTGCACGCTCTTTGTCAATAAAACACAATTATTGCCAAACTGTATTTAATATGCTATAATTACATTATAAGGAGGGATTTTATGACACAGACAAATTCTGATTCCAAAATACGTAATGTTCTCACCGTGCTTGTCGGTGCACTGCTGATGGGTATGATGTGGAGAGTAAGAGGCACTCACGGTTGGGGATCATCGTGGGGACTGCTTAACGCAGGTATCATCTTTATTCTTTTCCTGACAGTTGCTCTGGGTGAAAGAAAAAAGATGAATTTTGCGTGGACATCACTTATGGGACTTTCATTTATGTTGACAGTGCCTGCGTGGGGTACGCTTTTAAAGCAGATAACCGGTGTACTTGAGTTTGAAGGAAAAGTATTTGAAATTTCTCCGTGGTCAGGTGTATTTATGATGCTCTGTCTCGGATTCGGTGTTGCTTCAATCTTTGGCATTTTGCTCGGAAGAGCATACAGCGACAAACAGTGGAAAATTCACCATATTCTTATTCTGATCGGTGTTTTTTATGCTGTCAATTACCTCGCAAAAGCTACCGTTTCGCACCTTATCATTCAACTTGTACAGCCCGAAGCAATCAGTGCAATTACAGAAGATATGCAGGCTGTCGGTCTTGGCGACGATGTTTACAAGGTATATATGCAGCACTTTGATAACGACTCCTGGGCTAAAAAGTTCACTATGGAAATGCTCGGCAGACAGAGTGTTGCAGGTCGGAACTATTTTCAGGAAATTATGACCATTTCTTCCGCAATAAGCGCGATTGCTGTTTTGCTTACAACAAGATTTGTTATCAAAGACAAAATTGCTGCTCTTACAGGTACTGTTACCTGCGTTGCATTTGCTGTGGCAATTACTCTTTCCGATCTTTTCTTCTGGTTTGAGGCAAAAGGATACGCCGTGCCCGACACCTATGCTGCATGGTCATTATGGGAGTACTTTACAGGATTTATTGCAGGCGGAATTATAACAGCGTTTCTTGTTTGCCTGAAGAAAAAAGAAAACATAAAAGAACCCACCTTCGAAAAATTACCGCAGAAGGCACAAACCGTTTTCACGTTCATCCTCGGATTTATCGGTATAATCGGTATCAACGTTGTACGTCCGGTTCTTGAGAGATTTGATAAATCTGAGCTTCAGATTGTATATACTGTAATTTCCGTGGTTATTACAATTGCCATTATAGCCGTTCTTGCAAAAAAATACGGCTGTGCTTTACAGAATATTTCTTATGACAAATTCTGTGCATACCTGCTCCCCTGCTTTGTAATTTACGTTTATATAGCCTATATGTTTATCGGCTCGGCAGAGTATCAGAATTACACAAGTTTCGGTATGATTCACAATATACTTGTAACAGTTTCCGCTGTGTGCATAATTGCTTGGAGTGCGTTACAGATTAAAAAACACAAAAGTAAATAAGATTTAAGTTGTGGGGCAAGTTAATCTTGCCCCGTTTTTTATAAATCATCAGCATCCTGTACAGGCATTTCTCCTTCTTCCGGATTACCCGTATAACTGCCGAGGACATCGCTTTCCGATGCAGTTTCCCAATCTGCGATTATCGACTCGACAAGCGGTGACAATTTAATCTTTTTTTTGTTCTTTTTATTCTTTTTCTCCACACTATCACCTCCCCGATTATTGTTTGCAGAATTGACATGAAAATGAATTTAATGTATTATAAATAAAACTACTAACAGAGGTATAATATGAAAAAAGCTGTATCTGTCATACTTTGTTGCATTATTGCACTTCTTAGCTTTTCAGCTTGTGAAAAAGGCGAAGGTGTACCGTTCCTGACAACAAAGAGTTCCACCACAACAGTTAATAACACCGTAATGGTAACGTTTCCCGAGGGATTCACCATTATCGAAATCGCAGAAAGACTCGCAGAAAATAACGTATGTTCGAAAACGGATTTCCTCGAAATCTGTAACCAACCGTATGAGGGAATTGAGATTGAAAACCCGGAGGACAGAGTTTTTCTGCTTGAAGGTTATGTCTTCCCTGATACTTATGAGTTTTATTATAACTCTGACCCGAAAACCGTACTCGATAAATTTATCGACAACTATAACAATAAAGTCACCCCTGAAATTAAAGCAAAAGCAGAAGCACTCGGCTATACAATGGACGAAATGCTTACACTTGCATCAATCATTCAGAAAGAATGTGACAAAGATATCGCTGAATGTTCTGCTGTATCTTCCGTTTTTCACAACCGACTCAAGAGTCCGTCATTCCCTCTTTTGCAGAGTGATGTAACAACATTTTATATTACGCAGAAGCTCGGTGATTATCTTGGTTATCAGAAAGATGTCAAACTCGAAAACCAGAGTGAAGAAATACAGCATTATATGTCAATTTACAGCACTTATTATTGCAAGGGGCTTTCTGCCGGACCCATTTGCAATCCCGGAATAAAGGCAATCAAGGCAGCCGTAAACCCTGCTGACACAGATTATTACTACTTCCTGACAGACCCTACAGGCGTAGATTTTTATTATGCAAGCACACTTTCGCAACACCAGAAAAACGGTAGAGAAGCAGGTTTGTTTTAAGAGGTGACCGGAATGAGACTTCATTACATGGGTAAATTTAATAAAGACCCCGAATCTCTTCCGCACTCAGATCACAAACCTAACGCAGTCAAATTCAAAGAACCCTCAAGCCCTAAAAAGCTAGCATTGGTTGCAAATGCAATCTCTGTTGTAATTATGATATTGCTGGCTGTTCCCGCCTTTTTCAGATGCGGAGAATTTATCGTTGCTGATCTGTTAGGTGCTTATATCGGCATTATCCTTTCTCTTCTTACTTTTTTCCCTCACGAATTTCTGCATGCAATCTGTTTCAAGAAAGATGCATATATATACACGAACTTTTCACAGGGAATGATGTTTGTTGTAGGACCCGAAACAATGAGTCGAAGACGCTTCGTATTTATGTCTTTGTTGCCAAACCTTATCTTTGGCGTTATACCGTATATCGCAGGATTGATATTTCCTGAAAAGGTATTCTTGTTGACGCTTGGTATTTTCGCGACAGGAATGGGTGCAGGAGATTATCTGAATGTGTTTAACGCTTTGACACAGATGCCCAAAGGTGCCCGTACATACTTGTATCAATTTAATTCATACTGGTATATACCTCAAAGCGAAACAGACATATAATTAAGTTTGTAATAATTTCTGATGGTGAATTTTTTCACTTTAAACTAAAAATTTTGTTGTTTAGGTGATTGCTTTTTTACATAATACGCGTTATAATAGTGTAATTTAAAAAATAATTGAAAAACAGACACAGTTTAGGAGGTTTTTGAAATGACTTTTGATGAGAAATTTGGAAAAGAAGGCCTCACGTTTGACGACGTGCTTCTTATTCCTGCTGAATCGGACATTTTGCCCAAGGATATTGATATTTCGACTAAGCTCACGTCGAAGATTACTCTCAATACCCCTATTATGACTGCTGCAATGGATACTGTTACTGAGGCTCCAATGGCTATTGCTATCGCACGTGAAGGCGGTATCGGTGTTATTCACAAGAATATGCCCATGGAAGTTCAGGCACAGGAAGTTGACAAGGTTAAGCGTTCTGAAAACGGTGTTATTTCTTCACCCTTCAGCCTTACTCCCGACCACTATGCTTACGATGCTGAGAACCTTTGCAGAAAATATAAGATTTCAGGTGTGCCTATCTGCGATGAGCAGGGCAAGCTTGTAGGTATTCTTACAAACCGCGATATGCGTTTTATGACTGATTTTAACATCAAAATCAGTGAAGTTATGACAAAGGACAACCTTGTTACTGCTCCTGTAGGTACAGACCTTGAGCAGGCAAAAGCAATCCTTATGAAGCACAGAATAGAAAAGCTCCCCTTGGTTGACGCTGAAGGTTATCTCAAGGGTCTTATCACAATCAAGGATATTGAAAAGAGTGTCCAGTACCCGAACTCTGCAAGAGACGCACGTGGCAGACTCCTTTGTGCTGCAGCACTCGGTGCAACTGCTGACGTCCTCGACAGAGCTGCTTGTCTTGTCGAATCAGGCGTTGATATGTTCGTACTCGACTCAGCTCACGGCCACAGCCAGAACATCATCAAGGCTGTTGCAAAGGTTAAGGCTGCTTATCCCGATATTTCACTCGTTGCAGGTAACGTTGCAACTGCAGAAGCAACAGAGGCTCTTATCGCTGCAGGTGCTGACGCTGTTAAGGTTGGTATCGGCCCCGGCTCAATCTGTACAACACGAGTTGTTGCAGGTATCGGTGTTCCGCAGATTACAGCAATCTTTGACGCTGCTAACGTTGCTGCAAAGCACGGCATTTCAGTCATCGCAGACGGCGGTATCAAGTATTCAGGTGAAATCGTTAAGGCTATTGCTGCAGGTGCAAGTGCAATTATGGTTGGTTCACTTGTTGCAGGCTGTAAGGAGTCACCGGGCGAGACAGAAATCTATCAGGGCAGAAGCTTCAAGGTTTACCGTGGTATGGGTAGCCTTGGTGCAATGGCTAACGGTAGTAAGGACAGATACTTCCAGGAAGACAACAAAAAACTCGTTCCCGAAGGTGTTGAAGGTCGTGTACCTTACAAGGGACCTGTTGCTGATACAATTTACCAGATGCTCGGCGGTCTTCGTGCAGGTATGGGTTACTGCGGATGCCATAACATTGAAGAGCTCAAGACAAAGACAAAGTTTGTACGTATTACAAACGCAGGTCTCATCGAAAGCCATCCCCACGATGTTTTCATCACAAAAGAAGCTCCGAACT
>JAZNCK010000053.1:0-2837 GCA_045587505.1 Acutalibacteraceae bacterium | reverse complement strand
GTTGTGTGCAACGGTTGTACGGCAACACTGACAAATCCTTCGGCAGATGAAATGACATCTGTTTACAGTGAAAAGGTCAATGCGACACTCGGCGAAAGGATCGTTGTTCCTGTCAGAATCCGTAATAACCACGGAATAATGGGTTACAGGATGATCGTTGATTATGATTACGAAGCGATTGTTCCCGTAAGTGTAACCGCGGGAAGCAGCTTCAGCGGAAACTTTGCAGAAAACTCAAGCAGTATTGCAGGAAGGATTTATGTAGTCTGGTATGCAAACTCTGAGGTTACTGTCGACGGAGATCTTTTCTATATCGAGTTTGAGGTTATGAAACAGGGTGACACTACCGTCAGCGTTTCATACGTTCAGGAGGATACCTTCAATGAAGCGTGGGAGGACGTTGTCCTTGACTGTAAGGATATAGAGATTACCGTTCATCCTTCAGATCTGCTTTTTGCTAAGAACGGCACATCAACAGTGGTTGATAAAACAAATAAATTCATCTACGGTCTTCCTGCAGGATGCACTTCACTGACATCATTTATCTCAGTTGCAGACGGCTATGCTTTTTCACTCAACGGAAAAGTCGGAACGGGAGCTACAGTAAGTGTAACGAAAAACGGTGAAGTAGCAGAAACCTACACGGTGATAATTTTCGGTGACGTAAACGGTGACGGCTGGTACGACGGAATGGATGCTGTTATCGTGTCCTGTATCATCAACGGAATGCTTGAGCAGGCAGACGAGGCGATTATCTTTGCCGCGGACTGTACCCACGACGGAGAAGTCAGCGAAAGCGACGTTCTGATCCTTGAGCAGGCAGGTGTCCTGCTGATTGAGATAGATCAGACTCAGGATGCTCAGATGCTCGAGACACAGTCAGCTTACATCGACTATGTGGAGCTGATTGACCAGACGGTCGAAGTCGAAACGGAAGATAAAGCGGAAGAGAAACCTGAGAATGAAACAGAAACTGAAGAGATTTTTATAATAAAGCTTATTGAAAGTATTTTCGCTTGGATTATGAAACTGTTTTCAGCTTTTGAGTCTATAGTTTAAGGAGGCAACACAAATGAAAAAAGCTAAAAGATGGATTTCGGCTGTTTTGTGTGTGATAATGATGCTTACAGTCGTGCCGATGACCGACCTCGGAAATATCGGTCTTAAGGACATTTTCAGCACGGAAGCAAGCGCGGCAACATCTTACATTTTCCCTGTGTGTAACACTAGGACTATAAGTTCTTATTATGGTGAAAAAAGAGGTAATTATACTCACGACGGTATTGATATACCTTGGCCCGGCGGTGGTGCACCGATAGTAGCAACTCAGGATGGTAAAGTTATTGAGGTAAGCAATAACTGTTGGCATACGAATTATGATGCCAATGGTTGTACCAAGGAACACAATGATAAGTATGGTAATCTTGTGAAAATACAGCACAGTAATGGTGATATAGTAATATATGGTCATATTGCGCAAAATACTATCTTAGTAAATACAGGAGATTATGTCAGTGCAGGTCAGCAGATAGCTCAGGTCGGTTCTGCAGGTATGTCAACAGGACCGCACTTACATTTTGAAGTCAGAAGAGGTTCAGGACGCGTTAATACAAACCCTGGAAACATTTCTTACACTTATATTAAAACACCAAAAGTTTATAAAAGCTTTCCTGTTTATGCAAATAATGCATCAAACATTACCAATGTTGATGCAACACTAAGTATGTACCTTAGTCTTAAACATTTTAAGCCAACCTCTTGGGGCGTTTATATCGATACAAATAAGTCTGCCGTAAATAATCTTTCAAGCTCAGTAAAAAAGAATGTATCGACACCTTCGTTATCTTTCAATGTAGCTTCATATCTTGGAAAAGAGTTAAATCCGGGAACTACATATTATTACAGATATTGGGTTAATATTGGTGGTAAAGAGTGTCAGTCGAGTCTTAATAGTTTTACGACTCTTAAGATGCCCCCCAGCGTGCCGTCATTGAGCATCGCAGATGATTCATCAAATATTGGTATCGGTGATGCACCGACGATTACTTGGAAGTCTGCTTCTGCGGCTGTAACCTACAGTGCCGTTCTCTACGATGATGACGGCAATACAGTTCAGAGAAAAGACAATATCGCAAAGTCTGCGACGAGCTTTACTTTTGACCCGATCAATGAGGAAGGCATTTACAAGGCTCACATAATCGCCGTCAATTCAGTCGGCGAAACAGAAGGTCAGCCTGTCGCAACTATCGTTGTTCACCCTGACGTGACCGTAACCTTTGTCGATGCGGCTCCGTCAAGCTTTGTGGATTATGATCCGCAGGGAAATCAGAAAGCAGAGGTGCTCAGAACCAAAACCGTTCATTACGGCGACAGCGTTGATGCACCTGCAATCCCGACACACGAGGGATATACCTTCACAGGCTGGTCAGAGGACTTCACAAAAGTCAAGGAAGATATGATTGTTACAGCAGAGTATAAGATCAATACTTACAATGTGACATTCCTTGACGAAAACTCGAAAGAAATTGAAACTCAGAAGGTTGACTATTACAGTACTGCAAATGCTCCGTCATATACACCGCTGAAGTCGGGCTACGTTTTCACAGGCTGGAGCCATTCTCTTGAAAAAATCACGGGTGATATGAGGGTTACTGCTGTAACCAAATGGTATAACGATAATTATTCCGTATATCCCACGATCACAACAGCATCAAGAGACTCTGACAACAACGGCTACGATATAACTGTTTCGATAACCAACAACGAAACAAAGCTTTCAACAGGACGAATCGTTGTTGCTCTTAAAACGAGTGAGAACAAGCTCCTTACATCGACAG
>JAZNCK010000052.1:0-2332 GCA_045587505.1 Acutalibacteraceae bacterium | reverse complement strand
GGCTAAGGCTCTCAACGACTATGCTCCGGTTCAGAGTGGTATCATGACAACTGTTCACGCTTACACAGGTGATCAGATGATCCTTGACGGTCCTCACAGAAAGGGCGACCTTCGCCGTGCTCGTGCTGGTGCTGCTAACATCGTTCCGAACTCAACAGGTGCTGCTAAGGCTATCGGTCTTGTTATCCCTGAGCTCAACGGTAAGCTCATCGGTTCTGCACAGCGTGTTCCCACACCGACAGGTTCAACAACAATCCTTGTTGCTGTTGTTAAGGGTAAGGACATCACAGTTGACGGCATCAACGCTGCTATGAAGGCTGCTGCTAATGATTCATTCGGTTACAATGAGGAGCAGATCGTTTCTTCAGACGTTATCGGTATGCGTTACGGCTCACTCTTCGATGCAACTCAGACAATGGTTGCTAAGATTGATGACGACACATATCAGGTTCAGGTTGTTTCATGGTATGACAACGAGAACTCATACACAAGCCAGATGGTTCGTACAATCAAGTACTTCGCAGAGCTTGCATAAGTTTAATCTAACATTTAAGCACGGGTTTTTGCCCGTGCTTTTTTCTTTTGCCGTATAATAGTTGACTTTATTCGTCGAAAATTGTAGAATAGAGTAAATATTGTGAGGTGATCCGATGAAAACTAAACTTACAGTAAGGCTTCTTGCTGCTGTTATGGGCGTAATTTTAATTATGACCTCTTTTGCAGCCTGTTCAAAGGAGAAAGAAAAAGCTCCTGTTGTAACGGATGAAAGTGAAAACTATACACCGGAATGGTTTGTTGAGCCGATGATATCCGCTCAGCTTATTCAGCCGCTTGTGTGCCCGAGATACAATGAAAATACAAATCATTACGATATAAGCTATGCTGACTGTTTCAAAATAATGGTTGACGGCAAGCTCGGTCTTATCGATTTTAACGGCAAGTTTCTTGTAGAGCCGAAATATGATGATATTTTCGCTATCCGTGACGGTGACGATTATCTTGCTGTTATTGAGGATGAAGATTCAGTAAAACAGACTTATATCCACAGTGACACATTTAAAACCGTTTCTGCTTACAAACAATATAATACTAAAAAGTATGAGTATTACTGGGACGGTAATTCACCGCTTTTTGTATCCAACCAAAGCGGAAAGATAACTGAAGAAACGTTTGCTCCGCTGTTGCCTGAGGCTGTCAAAGGTGTTAAAAAGCAGGGTGGCGCGTATGAGCCGACAGGTAAGTACGGACTGTTTGTGAATCAGGTAAACCTTACGGGTATGATTTATTCGGGTGCAGGTTATTACTGTGACGGACTTATTGCTTTTGAATCAAACGGTAAATGGGGTTATCTTGACTCAAACGGACGCACAATTATTCCGTTTGAATACGATGCAGTCTGGGGCTACAATGCTTTGGGCGGTAAGGATACCCCTTACGAGAGTTTTGAAGACTGTATAACCGTTACTAAGAACAAAAAGTTCGGTATTCTGACTTCAACCGGTGATGTTCTTGTTCCTCTTATGTTTGATGATGCTACACCCGTTGTAAACGGTAAAGCTTTTGTTAAAACTCAGGGGAAGTGGGGTGTACTGAAGGTGTATGAATCTGACGGTACTGTAGCACCTGAAATTACTGAACCGAGTTCGGAAAATACATCAACATCAACATCGACCTCAACAACAACTACGACAACATCCACAACAAGTTCAACAACCACAACGACAACAGCTGAATCCTCAACTTCAAAGACAAGTGAATCAACTTCCGAATCTACAACAAAAGTTGTATATACAAGCGGTAACTATAAAGTGTCGGTTGAAATGCTGAATTTCAGAGAAAGTCCTGATGCAGAGAGCGAAATACTTTACACTATGCATGAAGGTGATGTTATTTACGTCAGCGAAATCAGTAACGGCTGGGGCAAGACTAAAATCAACGGAGTTGAAGGTTGGCTAAATCTTAAATATACAGAAAAGTATTAAAGAGGAAACTATGCAACAAAGACTTGATAAACTTATCTCCTCACAGGGTAACTATACCCGTAAAGAAGCTCAACAGCTTATAAAAGACGGTATGGTGAAGGTTGACGGCGTAACCGTACGCGACAGAGGCTATCATATTGACCCCGATGTTAATTCAGTAATTCTTGACGGAAAAGAGTTTGCCGTTGAAAAGTTTGTTTATCTTATGCTCAATAAGCCGAAGGGCGTTGTGAGTGCAACCAACGACAGAAGTCAGAAAACGGTTGTTGACCTTGTTCCCGATGAGCTTAAAAAGAGAAACCTTTTTCCTGCGGGCAGACTTGATATGACAACGACGGGATTTGTCCTCA